>JAZKZZ010000029.1:0-30681 GCA_045612885.1 Bacilli bacterium
TCTTAGATAAACAGTTGGAATTATATGATTATGGAGAAGAAGTGTTAGCGATTCAAAAAGTTTTAAAGGTGTTGGGAAAATATGATAAAGATCATTCGTTTTTTGACGAAGCACTTCAAACAGCAATAAAAGAATTTCAAGATGAATATGGTTTAGAAGAAACAGGAATCGTAGATATAGATACAGTAAGAATGATTAATAAATTAATGTATGATGATAAAATATTGTATTTAGAAACAGAATTAAATACTGTATTAGGGAGTATGTTTTCATGAGTATATTTAAATTAGAGAGTAAGTATACTCCTAAAGGAGATCAAAAAAAAGCTATAGATGACTTAAGTGAGGGAATTTTAACTCACAATAAAAGGCATCAAGTATTATTAGGAGCAACGGGAACTGGTAAAACATTTACTATTTCAAATGTTATAGAAAAGGTATCTAGACCTACAATTGTGATGGCTCATAATAAAACTTTAGCAGGGCAGTTATACAGTGAACTTAAAGAATTTTTTCCACATAATAGAGTGGAATATTTCATATCTAATTTTGATTTTTATCAACCAGAAGCATATTTACCTAAGACAGATACTTATATAGATAAAAATGCACTAACTAATCAAGATATAGAGATGATGAGAAGTAGTGCTATCAACTCACTTATTGAAAGAAAAGATACAATAGTGGTGGCATCGGTTGCTGCAATTTATGGATTAAGTGACCCGGAAGAATATAGTTCGCTTGTTTTTAATTTAGTCAAAGGTGAAATAATAGATAGAAAAGAACTTTTAAAAAAATTAGTAGAAGCGCAATACACTAGAAATGATCTTGATGTAACTCCTGGAACATTTAAAGTAAGAGGGGAAAATATAGATATTTACCCTGCAACTAGTGATGAATATTATATAAGAGTGGAATTATTTGATGATGAAATTGAACGAATATGCAAGATGGATGTCTTAACTAATAAAGTGTTGGAAACATATTTAAGCTATCCAATATATCCAGCTTATGCCTATTCTTCTTCTAGAGAAAGAATCCAAAAAGCAGTACCTTCAATTAAGGAAGAATTAAAGGAAAGATTACAATATTTTAGAAGTAACAACAAGTTATTAGAGGCTCAAAGATTAGAAGAGAGAACCAATCATGATATGGAGTCGCTTCTTGAATTAGGGATATGTCCAGGAATAGAAAATTATAGTGCTAAAATTGATGGTAGAAAACCTGGTGAAACTCCCTATACTTTATTTGATTATATAGATGGAGATTATCTATTAATTATAGATGAGTCTCATGCGTCTTTACCTCAATTTAGGGGGATGTATAACGGTGATAGATCAAGAAAACAAACTTTAGTAGATTATGGGTTCAGATTACCAAGCGCTTTAGATAATAGACCTTTAAAATTTCATGAATTTGAGAAAAAAGGAAGTAATATCATTTATGTAAGCGCTACTCCAGGAGATTATGAATTGGAACTTGTGGATAATAAAGTTAGTGAGCAAATCATTAGACCTACAGGGTTAATAGATCCTCTTATTAGTGTTGTAAAAAAAGAAAATCAAATTGATGATATTGTGGAAAGATTGAATAATCAAGTAAAGAAAAATGAAAGAACATTGATTACTACACTTACTATTAGAATGGCAGAAGATTTGACAAGTTATTTAAAAGAAAAAGGATATAAAGTTGCGTATTTACATAGTGAAACTAAAACATTAGAAAGAACGCAAATTATTTATGAACTTAGAAAAGGAAAATACGATATTTTAGTGGGAATCAATCTATTAAGAGAAGGATTAGATATTCCTGAAGTATCTCTTGTTATGATTCTAGATGCAGATAGTGAAGGTTTCTTAAGGACCACACGTTCGCTTATTCAAATTGTGGGTAGAGCAAGCAGAAATGCAAATGGAAAAGTAGTAATGTATGCTAATAATATTACCGATTCAATGAAAGAAGCAATAGATGAGACAAACCGTCGTAGAAGTATTCAAATCCAATATAATAACGAACATGGGATTATTCCAAAAACAATTATAAAAGATATTAAAGAGCCAATAAAAGTCAAAGAAGATTTCAAAGATCATATCTTTAGCAAGAGTGCAAAAATATCTAAAAAAGAAAAGGAAAGATTAATTTTAGATTTAGAAAAACAAATGAAACAAGCAGCTAGAGAGTTAGATTTTGAAAGAGCAATGGAATTAAGGGATGTAATTTTTGAATTAAGAAATGAATAAGTTATAAAATTAGTTTAAATTTAGAGAACATTTTGTTATACTTAATGTGCTTGAGGAGGTTTTGTATGACATTTTTAAATATTTTATTCATGATAATTTCTGTATTAATAATTATTTTATCATTACTTCAAAGTGGTAAATCAGATGGTGCTAGTGGTGCTATTACTGGTGGAAACTTAAATGTTTTTGCAGACACTAAAGAAAGAGGACCAGAAGTAGTTATTTCTAGAATTACAATGGTACTTGCTATATTATTCTTTACATTAGCTATAATTATCCACTTCTTCTTAGTAAGATAAAAAAGTAAAATAAAAATGCAATTTAAGAAAATTGCATTTTTTTATTTAATTTAATTATTCCTCATCAGGAGAATTCATGTATTCTACAAAGTTATCGTAATCAGTTACATAACTTATTTCAAGACCTACTAGTTCTACGATGTAATGGAAGTCCATAGTTACTTCTTTCTTCTTGCCATCCCATAAGTGATACACAAATATTCCTTCATCGTCAATATCACAAGTAACGTAATTGTTACCAAAAGCATATTTACCGATTAAAAGAGTTTCATTACTTAGTCCAATTTCATGTTTTAAAGATTTATCTATTACATTAAGTCTATGTATGTTTTCTGGTACTGAAGGATCAGTTGTTATAGGAAACAAATCTAAATCTGCGAAAGTACCACCATTTGTGCACATATAAAATGCAAGTAAGTCTGTAGGAAATTGGCATCCAGTTTCATCTTCGATTTCTGTAACCAGTGGTTCCTCATAATCACATGCGCCATCATATAATTTTAAAAGTGCTTCAAAACCTAACATAGGTCTGAAAAAATTAGCAAAATCAGATTCTGCTTCATCTAGTAAATCTACTAAATCAGATAATTCAATTCTTTTTAGTGCCATAATTATTACCTCGCTTATATTTATAGTATAATTCATTGATTTTAAATTTTCACTATTTACAACAAAAAAAGTGTCATTTATGTTAGAATAGTAAAAGGAGTGATTTTATGTCGTTTTCATTAGATGTTAAAGAAGAAATAGTAAGATATGAATTTGTTCGTGATAGCGAAAAAAAAGCGCTTCTTTGTTCGCTTGCAAGAATAAATGGGACTATTAATATGCATGGAACAAATGTTGTTTTGGAGATTCGTAGTGAAAATGCTAAAATTGCTAAATTGTTGTTTGTATTAATTAAAGATTTATATAATAGTGAAGCTCGTATTTTAGTGGCGAAAAAAATGAAACTGAAAAAGAATAATGTTTATTTGGTGCAAGTTAGAGAAAAAGGACTTGAGATACTGGAAAATTTAGAAATATATAAAAATGGTAAATTTGATAGTAATCCTACTAAAAATATCTTGAAGAATACTAATGAAATAAGAGCTTATCTTATGGGATGTTTTTTAGCTAGTGGTAGTGTAAATAATCCTAGTAGTAAACATTATCATTTAGAAATCACTACGCATAGCGAAAAACACGCTGAGTTTTTAGTTAAGACTATAGCTAAATTTAATTTAATTGCTAAAGTAATAAAAAGAAGAAATATATATGTTGTTTATATTAAAAAGTCAGAAGAAATTTCGGATTTTTTACGTGTAATTAATGCTGCTAACAGTGTGATGGATTTTGAAGAAGAAAGAATAAGTAAAGATTATTGGAATTGTAATAATAGATTAAATATATGTGAATTAAGTAATGAAGTTAAAACACTTCAATCTGCGAATAAGCAATTAGAGTTTATTGAAAAGATATTTAGAAATTCTAGAGATTATATGTTAGATGATAAGGATAAAAAGATAATTAATATAAGAAGAGAAAATCCCGAGGCAAATCTTCAAGAAATAGCGGATATTTATAATGAAACATATGGTGCTAAATTGAGTAAAAGTGGAGTTAATCATCGACTTAGAAAGATAAAAGAAATAGCTAATAACATTGAGGAATAATAACGTTTAATTGTATAATTATACTGTTATAGGAGGAAAGAAGATATATGTCAAAAAAATACGTTTATCACTTTAGTGAGGCTTATGGTCTTGGTAAAGAACTACTAGGTGGTAAAGGTGCTGGTTTAGCAGAAATGACTCATATTGGAGTACCAATCCCTCAAGGATTCACTATTTCTACTGAAGCTTGTACACTTTATTATGACGAAGGTAAAAAATTACCTAGCTATCTAGTAGAAGAAATTCATAATGCAGTTAAGGCTGTTGAAAAAGAAACTGGAAAGAACTTTGGAGGAGATACTAAACCTCTACTTGTTTCTGTTCGTTCAGGTGCTAGAGTATCAATGCCTGGTATGATGGATACTATCTTAAACTTAGGTTTAAATGATAAGACTGTTGAAGTATTAGCTAAAGAAACAAATAACGAAAGATTTGCTTATGATAGCTATCGTCGTTTTATTTTAATGTTTACTAATATTGCTAAAGGACATCCAAGAACAGAAATGGATAAAATGTTAGAAGAACTAAAAGAAACTAAAGGGTATAAATTAGATACTGAAGTTACTTCTAGTGAGTTAAAAGAGTTAGTTGGTAAGTATAAAGCTTATTATAAAGCTACATTCAATGAAGAATTTCCAAATGATCCATATGTTCAATTAATCGAAGCTGTTACTGCTGTATTTAGATCTTGGGATAACCCTAGAGCAAATGTTTATCGTATGATGAATAATATTCCTTATTCATGGGGAACTGCAGTAAATGTTCAATCAATGGCTTTTGGTAACAAGGGAGAAACTTCAGGTACTGGTGTTGCTTTCTCAAGAGATCCAGGAACAGGAGAAAAAGTAATTTCTGCTGAATATTTACCTAACGCTCAAGGAGAAGATGTTGTTGCTGGTATTCGTACACCACTTCATATCGATGAGTTAAAGAGACGTATGCCGGAAGTATATGAGCAATTTATAAATACCATTAAATTAATGGAAAATCACTATAGAGACATGCAAGATATGGAGTTTACTGTTGAAGATGGTAAATTATACTTCTTACAAACAAGAAGTGGTAAGAGAACTCCTGCTGCTGCATTAAAGATTGCTTGCGATTTAGTAGATGAAGGTTTAATAACTGAAAAAGAAGCTGTATTAAGAATTGATGCTATGTCTTTTGATAAGTTATTATTACCAGGATTTGATAAAGATGAATTAGCTAAAGCAAAACCAATTGCTACAGGTTTAGCTGCTGGTCCAGGAGCTGGAACAGGTAAATTAGCATTCACTGCTGAAGAAGCCGAGAGAAGACATCAAAATGGTGAAAAAGTAGTTCTTGTTCGTGCTGAAACTTCACCAGAAGATATCGTTGGTATGGTTGCTAGTGAAGCGATTCTTACTATGCGTGGAGGAATGACATCACATGCTGCTGTTGTTGCTCGTGGTATGGGTAAATGTTGTGTATGTGGATGTGGAGCTGCTGTCATTGATGAAGCAAACAAAACTGTTACAATAAATGGTGTTGTATACAATGAAAATTCTCTATTCTCAATAGATGGTTCTACAGGTAATGTATATGTTGGTGAAATTAAGACTGTTAGTCCTGATTTAACTAGTGGATACTTTGGTAGATTAATGAGTTGGGTTGATGAAAATAGAACTCTTAGAGTAAGAACTAACGCAGATAATCCTAGAGATGCAAAACAAGCTGCTGATTTTGGAGCTGAGGGTATTGGATTATGTAGAACAGAGCATATGTTCTTTGAAAAAGATAGAATTTTCTCAATGAGAAAAATGATTCTTGCTGATAAAGTTGAAGATAGAAGAGCTGCTTTAAGTGAAATCGAACCTATGCAACAAAAAGACTTTGAAGAATTATATGAGATTATGGGAGAAATGAATGTTAATGTTCGTTTACTAGATCCACCTCTACATGAATTCTTGCCTCAAGAAGAATCATTAATTAAAGAGTTGGCTGATGCAACTGGCAAAACTGTTGCTGAAGTAAAAGATAGAATTAATGAATTACATGAAGCAAACCCAATGATGGGACACAGAGGTTGTCGTTTAGCAGTTACTTATCCAGAAATTTGTGAAATGCAAACTAATGCTATAATTAAAGCTGCTATCAACGTTAGTAAGAGAACAGGTAAATTAGTAACTCCTGAAATTATGGTTCCACTTGTTCTAGAAGTTAAAGAATTAAAATATGTTAAGAATATTATCACTGCTACAGCAGATAAGTTAATTGCAGAATCAGGATTAGACTTAAAGTATCATGTGGGTACTATGATTGAAATTCCACGTGCTGCATTACTTGCTGATGAAATTGCAACTGAAGCTGAATTCTTCTCATTTGGAACAAATGACTTAACTCAAATGACATTTGGATTCTCAAGAGATGATGCTGCAAAATTCTTACCATCATATTATGAAACTAAGATTTTTGAAGAAGATCCATTCAAAACTTTAGATCAAAACGGAGTAGGTAAATTAGTAACTACTGCTGTTAAATTAGGAAGATCTACTAATGATCATTTACATGTTGGTGTATGTGGAGAAACTGGTGGAGATCCTAAATCAATTGAATTCTATCACAATGCAGGACTTGATTATGTATCATGTTCTCCATTTAGAGTTCCAGTAGCACGTCTTGCTGCTGCTCAAGCTGCTATTAAGAATAATAAATAATCTTAATAACAATACATAATTTAAATTAAAAATCGTTCCTGTCTATCAGGAACTTTTTTTGTATAATAATGAAGTAGACTAATATAATAAATAATGATAACAGTTTACATTTAAGTAAAAGTTTATTATGTTGAAATTAATAAGAGGTGATTAAAATGGAAGATAAAATTAATGTTTCAGGATCAGAAAGAAGTCCTCTTAAAAGGAGAGGAAAAACATTAACTATAATAGGAAGCATATTTTTAGTTATTGCCTTAATATTGTGTGGATTGTTTATATCTTTAGTTTTTCCTCTATTATTGGGCGAATCTGATTTTGGAAATGCTATTAGTGCAGTGATAGGAATAATATATTTTTTAATACCTGGAATAATAGTGGGTTTTATATCTATTGCTATCAATGCTATATCGTATGGCAATGCTAATAAAGGAAAAGGTAAAATATATAATTTGGTAACACTTATTTTATCAATAATGGTGATGGTTATTTTCGTTTCATTGTTTATTTGTTTAAGGTTTAAATAATATGATTAAAAATAAAAGAAGGAGTTTTGCTCCTTCTTTTTAAAAGTTATTAGAATTGTTTTTAGTATTAAACATATCCATCCAATCGTTTATTGTAGAAATGTTTTCTACTACATTTTCATCATTTAAAATATTTTGATTTTCTGCTGCTGCATTTACAATATCTGCAGTAGTAGCTATTTCTTCAGTTGGTTTTTTTACATCATCATCTTCGAATAAACTCTCCCAAGATAAATCAGCATCATTTAACCAATCATCAATATTTATATCATCAAAATCATCTTTCTTTTTAGTTTCTTTTAACATAAATGATGAATCGTCATCATCGTCATCGTCGTCATCGAATGAAGTGTTCTTGCCAGATGAAAATGATTCATCGACACTATCTTTGTCTAGCAATGAATACACATCAACATGTTCTAATTTATACATAGCATCATTTTTACATCTAATTGCTATATCATAATATCCATCTACATCGAAAGTGAATACATTTGGATTCCATTTAATATCAACTTTTTGTTCTCCTTTAATATATGAAGGATCTTCCCAGAATTTTACTTGATGTAATTTAGCAGGTTGTTGTCTTAAAAGTTTAACAATAGATGTACCTTCTGGTAAAGTTAATAATTCTTCAGGTTTGATAAGTGCTCTACTATTTAATGTATATGAGATACTTTCTTTTCCATCATATCCTACAGAGATATTCTTTTCTCTTGTGGTTTTTTCACCACATATTTTAGAGAAGTATTCAGCAGTTTCATTATCGTTACTCGCTAAGAATACTTGCATGTTACAGTTACTACTAATAATTTTTGCTACATCAGCAGTGTATTTGGCATTAAGTTGAGATAGTGCTTGGATAATAAGCATAAAGGAGATACCTCTACTTCTTGCAACAGTAATCTTGTTATCCATACCAGGAATAACTGGCATGTTAGCAAATTCATCTACGATAAAGTTAACAGGGTGAGGACAAGCACCATTTTTACCTTCAGGTCCACTAGCAAGTTCTACTAATGATTTATATGCTTGAGTAATAAATAGTGAAGCAAATACGTGTCTATTTTCTTTTTCATCAGGGATGATTAAGAATACTACTGTAGGTTTTCTACCGATATTTTTAAAGTCAATATCGTTATTACATGTTATATATTGAATATCTGGATCTGCAAATGGAGTTAAATCAGCAAGCGCAGTAGAGATAATAGATTCTCTAGTTCCAGATTCTGGAGCGTTTATTGCGGCAGAGGCAATTCTTTTTGCGTTACTAGAAGAGTCTCTTATATTAAAGTAAGATTTCAATAAATCCACTCTTAATGAAAGAATTGAGGAAACTGTTCCTAAGTTAAATCTAGATGAAGTGATGCCCAAATCTTTAATTTCGCTATCTTCTAGCATAGCAAGCAACAAACCTTGAACCATACTTTTACCAGATTTTACCCAATATGGGTCATTTGCTTTTCTTTGAGATTCAGCGTAAACAGTATCTACTAAATCATTTATTGATTCTTGTGCTTTTGCTTTTAATGAGTTTGTTCTTCTTTCTGCTTCTATCATAGCATCTCTAGCATTAGAGAATGCATATCCACCAAACTCAAACCAAACTTCTTTATAATATTCTTTAGAAGATGTTAATTTCAATCTAGGATAAGATTCTAATTTATCTGTATGTCTTTTAATTAAAGACTTTTGTTCTATTGCCTCTTGATATTCACAATAGGCCATGTGACATGGGTTCCAACAACTTGATTTTTTTAATGGTTCTCTAAGGTTTATGGAAATTATGTCATAACCGTTAGCTTTATATAATCTAGTTTGAGAATGATATAATTCACCTTTTGGGTCAGTTACTACAATTGAAGGGTGTAATCTACTTCTTCCTAATAATTGCATTGTTGGTATAACGAAACGGATTGTTTTACCTGAACCAGTAGATCCAATAATTAAGCAGTGATATTCACCCTTATAGTTTGCATATGTTTTATGTCCGATTCTTTTTGTTTGTACTACAAATCCATTTATGTCTTTACTATGTGCTTCATCATAGGAACATCTAGTAAATAAGGTATCAACCTCTCTATCTGTTAACCATCTAGCACTACCTTTTTGGTCGGATTTAACATCATAATCACCTTGAGTCATATTTCGTGGCACCCCTGTATCAGAAGATTTAGTAGATGCAAACATCCAAATCGCTAGCATACTAAAAGTTAAAATCACAGAAATTGTTAAAGATATCCCGAATGACTCATCCAGTCCTAAAAGATCCCCAAGAACATTTAATTCAGATGGTACATCCACCACTGAGGGTAGTATAAAACCAACAGCAACAGATATACCTACCAATATTAAAAATATGATGAGATATTTACCAAAACCACTTTTCTTTGTATTTTTATCACTCATAATAGCCACATCCTTACAGTTTATATTATAATATAAACGGATTTAATTTAAAGGATTATTTACCTAAATTTTATTAAGAGGTGGAAACATGAATAAGATTATTGAAGGAATATGTGTAGATTATACTTACGATGGTAAAGGAATAGTTAAAGGTGAAGGTATTACTGCTTTTGTAGATAATATTATAGTAGGTGAAAAGGCTAAAGTAGAAATAATATATCAAAGTAAAAATTCGACGATAGGAAAAGTAAAAGACTTTATAGTAAAAAGCGAAAAAAGAGTGACTCCTAAATGTAAGATTTGTAATCAATGTGGAGGATGTGCAATTCAACATATGTCATATGATGCTCAATTAGATTTTAAACGTAATCATGTTAAAGATTGTTTAAATAAAATAGGGCATATAAATGTTGATGTTAATGAAACTATTGGAATGGATAATCCTTATGAATATAGAAATAAAACACAAGTTCCTTTCAAAGAAAAAAAAGGAAAATTAAAATATGGATTTTATAAGGAAGATAGTCACGATATTATACCTTTCACTCATTGTTTAATCCAATCTAATTTAGCAGATGAAATATTATCATGTATTAAAGAATTAATGATTAAATTTAAGATATCAGCGTATGATGAAGATAAAAGAAGTGGAGTTATAAGACATGTTTTAATTAGAGTTGGAGTTCATACAAATGAAGCTATGGTGGTATTAGTTACTAATGAAATCAACTTTCATAATAGAAAGATGTTAGTTAAAGAAATATTAAAGAATTTTCCTAGTGTTAAAACAATAGTTCAAAACATTAATGTACGTGATACTAATGTGATTTTGGGAGAAAAAGAATTTATATTATTTGGTAAAGGATATATAGAAGATAGTTTACTTGATGTGAAATTTAAAATCTCAAGCAAGTCTTTCTATCAAGTAAATCCTATGCAGACTGAAGTGTTATATTCCAAAGCCATAGAACTGGCAAATCTCAATAAAAATCACGTTGTTCTAGATGCTTATTGTGGAATAGGAACTATTGGATTACTCGCTTCCAAACATGTTAAGCATGTTGTTGGAGTAGAAATAGTAAAACAAGCAATTATAGACGCTAAAAATAATGCACATTTAAATAATATTAATAACGCAGAATTTATTTGTGATGATGCTAGTAAATTTATGGTAGATTTAGCTAAAACAAACGAAAAAATGGATGTTGTATTTTTAGATCCACCAAGAAAAGGGTTGGATAAGCCGCTTATCGAGTCTTTGCTTAAACTAAAACCAGAAACTATTGTATATATTTCTTGTAATCCATCAACATTAGCTAGAGATCTTGCATCTTTAAAAGAAGATTATGATATAAAGAAAGTACAACCTGTAGATATGTTTCCACATACATATCATGTTGAGACTGTAGTGCTTTTAAAAAGGAAAAATTAATATAAAAATATTTAAAAATTCATTATTTAAAACAAATGATGAATTTTTTTTGTTTAATTAGCCATTAATTGAAAAAAAACAATTATTTCTGTACTATATGAATATAAATAAAAAAGGAGAAGTATTATGAACGAAACATTATGTTTTATTATTGCGCTAATTGTATCATTAGTTGCATTCATTGTTGCATTCGTATTCTTTCATTCAATTAGAAAGAAGGATGTAGAAAATCCCGAAATTAAACGTGTTGGTGGTTTAATTAAAAAGGGTGCTCGTGTATTCTTAACAAAAGAATATAAAATCTTAGCAGTATTTGCTGCGGTTGTGTTTGTTTTAATATTGTTATTATTGCCTGTTCCAATTTGGCAACAAGATAGTTTTAAAGACATATTAAAAGACAATATAGCTATGGGTGGTGCTTATGTGTTTGGTACAGTATTAAGTGCTATAGCAGGTGTTATTGGCATTGAAGTAGCTACTAACTCTAATATGAGATGTGCTGAAAGTGCTAAAAAAGGTATTAGACCAGCATTCAATACAGGATTCCGTGGGGGTGCTGTTATGGGAATGGCAGTTGTAGGATTAGGATTAATCGGTGTTACTGCTGTATATTGGTTAACTCATTCATCTACAATTTTATTAGGATTTAGCTTTGGTGCTAGTTCATTAGCGTTATTTGCTAAAGTTGGTGGAGGAATCTTTACTAAAACTGCTGATATTAGTGCTGATTTGGCTGGAAAAGTTGAATTAAATATTCCTGAAGATGATCCAAGAAACCCTGCTGTTATTGCAGACAATGTTGGGGATAATGTTGGAGATGTTGCTGGTATGGGTGCTGATTTGTTTGATTCGAATGTGGCTGCATTTGCTGCTACTGTAACAATAGCATCTACAATAAGTGCTTTTATTGGAAAAGAAAATTATATACCTTTAATATTCTTATATTCAGCTTTAGGATTACTTGCTTCAATTATTGGAGTATTAGTAGCTAGAATTGGTAAAAACGGTTCACCAACAAAAGCTTTAAATAATTCTACATATGTAACAACAGGATTATTCTTGGCTTTAACATCATTTACAACAATATTCTTGAATTTTGATTATAAGTGGAATATTTGGGGAGCTACAGCTCTAGGATTACTTGTAGGAGTTATTATTGGTGTTGCTACAGATTACTTTACTAACGACGCTAGAAAACCGGTTAAAGAATGTGCTAAGGCTAGTGAACTTGGACCTGCATTTACAGTGTTATCTGGTACTAGTTATGGATTTTTAAGTAGTTTTCCTGCAATGGTAGGTATCGCTGTTTCAGCATTAGTTGCATATAAATTATGTGAACCTATATGTGAGGGAATTTCAGGAGGTATGTTTGGTATCTCGATGGCTGCAGTTGGTATGTTATCAATTGTTGCTATGATTGTTTCAAATGACGCTTATGGACCAATAGTTGATAATGCTAGAGGTTTAGCAGAAATGGGTGGTTTAGATGAAAAAGTAATTGAGATTACAGATGAATTAGATAGTGCTGGTAATACAGTTAAAGCTATTACAAAAGGATTCTCAATTTCTGCTGCTGGTTTAACAGTTATTTCACTTCTTGGTGCATTTATGGCTGAAGTAAATACTAAAGTGCTTGAACTTGGAGGTAATTATGATTTATTAACTGGCTTTGATGTTATGGATCCAATTGTATTTTTCGGTATTTTAATAGGATCTACAATTCCTGCAGTATTCTCTGCATTATTAATAAAAGGTGTTGATCGTAACGCTCAAAGAATGTTAAAAGAAATCCATCATCAATTTGATACAATTGAAGGATTAAAAGAAGGTAAAAAAGGAGTTAATCCTGATTATGATAAGTGTATAGCTATAGCTACACATGGTGCTGTTAAAGAATTAGTAGTAGCTGGTGGAGTGACCATAGTATGTACATTATTGGTAGGATTTATTGGTGGAGTTAAGGCTATTGGTGGATTCCTATTAGGTAATATAGTTGTAGGCTTATTCCTAGCATTATATATGTCTAATACAGGTGGATTATGGGATAACTCTAAAAAGTATATTGAAGCAGGACATAATGGCGGAAAAGGAAGTGTAGCTCATAAAGCTGGAGTAGTAGGAGATACAATTGGAGATCCATTCAAAGATACAGCAGGACCATCAATTAATACTCAAATTACTGTAGTATCACTTATTGCTTCACTATTATCTTTAATCTTCTTAACATGTTCAATTTTCTAAAACATTGAATGTATAATTTTATAAAGAGTCGAAAATTTTTCGACTCTTTTTTATTGGTAAATGTTTGTTGAGTAAGGATATTTTGTTATCATTTTTTTAGTGAGATGATTATATGAAAAAGAGATTTAATATAGGAATTATAATATCGTTAGTATTAACTATTATGTTTTTATTTGTGGATTGTTTGCCTTTTAACAAAGTGAATGAAGATAATATGTTTTTAGAAAATAAAATTTTAATAAGTGCACATAGAGGAGGGGCTTTTTTAAATCCAGAGAATACAAAAAAGGCTTTTGATTATGTGATTTTGGAAACTGATTATGTTGATATCGTAGAAATAGATGTGAGATTAACTAAGGATAATATAATAGTGATTAATCATGATAGTGATATAAATAGAATGGCTTTGGATGAAAAAGATGAATTAGTGAATATTGAGGAACATACATATTTAGAATTACAAAATTATAATTTAGGAAGAAATTTTATTAATAGAGATGGTGAAAAAAAGTACTATAATTACTCTATTAATCAGGCTAAAGAAGAAGGATTGACAATAATGTCATTAGAAGAGTTTCTTCATAGATATAAAGAGAGTAGAAATATTAAGTTGTTTTTAGAAATTAAAGAGTCAAAGAATAAAGGAAAGTCTATTGTGGATAAAATAAATGAAATGTTTAACACAGACTTTGGTTGGTGGAAAGAAAGAACAATTATTATAACTTTTGATGATGAATTAATTGATTATGTTGATAAAAAATATCCAGATTTAAGTATAGGAGCTTTAGGAGATAAAGTGGTAGAACAAATCGTATATAACAAAATAGGATTAGATTCCCTTTATAAACCTAATTTTGATAATATACAAATTCCATATAACGAAAAAGCGAAAAAGCGAAAAATTAATGTTGCTACTAAGTCAATTGTGAAAAATGCACATAAGCATAATCAATCAGTAACTTATTGGGGAGTTAATAATAAAGAAGATATGATAAAAATAATCAATCTAGGGGTAGATGTTATAACTACAGATGCTCCAGATATTTTAAAAGAATTATTAAACAGATAACTAAGTGTGTGAATAACCATACACTTTTTATTTTAAAGAATAAATTAAAGTAGAAAGTGAGGTGAAAACATGGATTTCGAAAATACAGGAAATGTATACAGTGATGATACTCAAGCAAATTTATTGGCAACAGATACTGTAACTTTTGCAATTGCTCAAGAAGGAGTTATTACAATGACTAAAGTTGTAGATAGACCAGGAGAATTATACTTCCGAGGTGATGAAATTACATTTACTATAACTATTACTAATAATGGAACAGTTGCTGCTAATAACTTATTCTTTGTAGATGAAATTGATGAAAGTGTAGTACCGTTAGTAGGAACAAACTATGAAGTTACTACTACAAGTGGAACTGTGACAAGTGCCGCTAATCCAATTAATATTAACAATATTGATATTCCTGCAGGAGGAACTGTTACTATTATCATTGTAGGAAGAATAGCAGAATAATTAAGGAGGAAAAGTATGAATTGTAATTGTTTAGTAAAAACAAGTACGGCCTCTTTATATAAAAATAGACAATTAATAACTCAAGCAAGTGCAAACTTTATTGTTTGTAGTGGCAGTGAACCAGTTAACGATATTAATTTACAATTAGGATATAGTTGTTGTGGAAATATATTAAGGATATGTTCTTTTATTAAAAATGATAATAGTACATATATAAATAGTGCAATATTAAGAGTTAGAGTGTGTTGTATAAATAAGTGTTGTGCTAATAATTGTAGATGTAGAGAATTTAATTTGTGCGGTTTGGGTCAGAATGCAACAAGACAAGTGTGTTTCAATTTAAATAGATGTTCATGTAAATGCTATTATATTGAAGCTGAAGTAATTGTTAATAATCAAGTAGTAGTTAAAGAGAGCCTAACAGTATAAATTTTATATAAGAGTGTCTTTTAAAATAAGACATTCTTTTTTTGTTATTATTTCTATATTTAAAAATATATCCAAATTATTGAACAAATATTATCTTATTGCTAAAATTAGGGTACCGGGGCATGTTTATTTTTTTGGAATTGAAGCAAAATAAATATGTATCTCTTAACATAAAAAAGAAAGGAGTTCTAAATAGGACATGAAAGATTTTTGTAAAAAATTATTAGATGTTTTTAAAAAGCCGTTATGGCTTCTATGTCTAGGTTTAGGTATAGTTTTATTTGCTAGTATTTTTGCTAACATGGCTAACACATCTCTTTATTCAGTGTCAGTTACAGAAGTAAGTTTTGAAACTGAACGTGGAGAGATGACAGGTTTATTATATAGACCTAAGTCTTGTACAGCAGAAAATCCTTGTGCTACTATCGTAACTACACATGGATACTTAAACAGTAAGGAAATGCAAGATGCACCTGCTGTTGAATTATCAAAGAGAGGTTATGTAGTTCTAGCTATGGATATGTATGCTCATGGAGATTCTAAATGGGATGCAGCTAAATATCCAGAAAATCCATATATTGGAACAGTGATGTTTAACTTTGCTGAATGGTCTCAATATGATGCTGCTAGTTGGGCTGCTGAACAAGATTATGTATTAAAATCTGAAAAAACAGGTGCTGCAATGATTGCTGTAAGTGGTCACTCAATGGGAGGTTTCTCATCTAGAATTGCTACTTATAAAGATAGTCAAGATGTATTAGCTGGACAAAAACAAAAAATCGTTGCAATGTTAGCTGTTGGTTCTGATTTTAGTTTAATGGGTTATTCAATGGGTGATTTTTCTTTCACTCAAACTAGTGTAATTCCTGCTGATGTTGCTCAAAAAAGAACAGTTGGAACTATTGCTGGTCAATATGATGAATTCTTCTTCGGTGATGGAGGAGTTGCTAGAAAAGACTGGACTAAAAATAGTGCTGGTGCACAATTCTATCACGGAGATTTAACTGCTACAGTTGATGAAGAAAACCCAATCGTAGCTGGTGAATGGAATGAAACTTCATACAATGGTGGAGGAAGTGTAATCTATACTCCAAACGAAATTCACCCATGGAACCATTTCTCAACAGAGTCAACAGGTTACATGATTGAATTCTATGATCAAGCATTCGAAACACAATTCAAAATTCACGAAATAAGTGAAAATGATGGAGTTGTTGCTTATAAAGATGGAAAAGCTCAAAGTTGGTGGTTAAAAGAAGGATTCAACTTTGTTGCATTATTAGGTATATTTTTAGCAATCATTGCTTCAATCGCATTATTTGCTCAATTACCTTTCTTCAATAAAGTAAAAACTGCTGAAGAAGAAATTAATGAAGTATCTAAACCTGCAGGTGCAAGAAAATGGATCATGAACGGATTCTTAGTACTATCTTGTATCGCTACTGCTTACATTTATCCTTTAATGGGATTAGGTGAAGACGCAGCTGTTACACTTGACTTATATAGAAATGCTGTTTATGGTGTAATGTGGATTGCTGCATTTGTATTTATTGGTTCTTTAGTTGCTGCTGTTATTGTAAAAGCAATTAAGGGCGAAGATGAGAAAGCTAATCAAGTAGTTACTAAGGCTATTATTGGAGCAGTTATGGTATTCGCTGCTGCTTTCTATACATATTGGACATTAACAAGACCATTCTTCGAAAATGTTAAATATTATACAGAAGAAGGTACTACTGTAATTGCTACATGGGTTCTATATGCTACAGGATTGAATCTAATTTCATTAACAATTGGACACTTCCTAAGCAAGGATCAAGATGGATATACAGTTGCTAACTATGGATTAAAAGCTAACTGGAAACAAATCTTAGTTGCATTATTAATCTCAGTTTGTGTAGTTGGTGGTGTATATGCATTAACATTCGCTATCGAAGCATTACTAAGAGTAGACTTCAGAATTTGGACTTATGCTATTAAGCCATTTGGCGTAGAACACTTCAAAGTATTCTTCAGATACTTACCAGTATTCTTCTTATTCTATTTAGTAAACTCAATTGTTGTTGTTGCTAATACTGGAGAAGACAAAACATGGAAAGGTACATTAAAAGCTATCTTAATCAATGCATTACCATTAGTAATCTTATTAGGTGTTCACTATGGTTATGACTTTGTTACAGGAACTGCTAAATGGCCTTCATTAGACTTACATATGATTTATGTATGGGCACTTGTACCTACAATGATATTTGCTGCTTGGATTACTAGAAAATCATATGCTAAAACAGGAAACATTTGGACAGCTGTATTCATTAATGCGTTCTTATTCACATTAATGCAAGTTGCTAATACTATCTTACATGTATACTCAACAGTATTATAATATTAAGATAATTTAAAACTGAATATTTATAAAAGTCTCAAGAGCTTCACTTGAGGCTTTTCTTTTTAACTTTTTTTGTTCCATCTAGTGCTGATAAGTAGTACTGCCTTACTAGATGGAAATGATATAACATAAATTTTAATATAAAAAGTCTCAAGTTTATGTCAAATTTGTTTCAGATATATTTATATAAATTTCACTCATTTTATGGTATTATTTATATGGTGATTATTAATGAAAAAAATTGAATTACTTGCACCTGTAGGAAGTCATGAAGCTTTTATTAGTTCTATTAATAATGGAGCTGATGCTATATATTTAGCTGGCGAACATTTTGGTGCTAGAGAGAAAGCGACTTTTACTAATGATGAATTAAAAGAGATGATAAAATATGCACACATTAGAGAAGTTAGAGTACATGTTGTTATTAATACATTAATATACGATGATGAAATAGATAGAGTTATGGAGTTTGTAGATTTTCTTTATAATAATGATGTAGATGCTGTTATAGTTCAAGATTTAGGAATTATAACATTGATTCATAAGACATATCCTGATTTAGAAATCCATGCTTCTACTCAACTTAATACGCTAAATTATAAACAAGCGCAAGTGTTAAAAGATCTAGGGGTGTCTAGGGTGATTTTAGCTAGAGAAGCTAATTTAGATGTGGTTAAAGAAATAAAAGAAAAAGTAAATATAGATGTAGAAATATTTGCACATGGTGCATTGTGTATGGGTTATTCTGGGCAGTGTTTATTTTCTTCGTTAGCTGCTAAAAAAAGTGGTAATAGAGGAGAGTGTTTGCAATTATGTAGATTGCCATATTCTTTTATGATTAACGATAAGAGAGCTATTAGTGATGGTGAATATCTTTTAAGTTGTAAAGATTTATGTACTCTAGAATATATTGATGACTTTATTGAAGCAGGAGTTACTAGTTTAAAAATCGAAGGTAGAGTAAAGAGCGCTAGTTATGTAGGGAAAACGGTTTCTATGTATAGAAAGTATATAGATGAGTTTTATAGTACAAATAAAATTAATGTGGATAAAAATGATATTTTAGATTTAAAAAAAGTATTTAATAGAGACTTTACTAAAGGCTATATAAAAGATGAAAAAGCAAGAGATATAGTTAATCATTTTAGACCTAATAATATTGGTGTTAAAATAGGTAGAGTTGTTAAAATAGATAATAATAAAGTATATGTAAAATTAACTCAACAGTTGTATCAAGGTGATGGAGTTAGATTTATTAGCGATCATGGTGATACCGGCATGTTTGTTAATAAGTTATATAATAAAGGATTATTAACTAATGTAGGTGAAGCTAATGAGATTATTGGTATTGAATTAAAAAATAGGGTAAATATTGGAGATATTGTTTATAAAACCAGTGATATTATATTAAATAAACAAATCGAAGAGAATAATACTAAGTGTGTTAAAAGATTCCCTATAGATGTTAAAGTAGAGGCTTATATAGGTAAAAATTTAGTTATAGAGGCAATAGATAATTTAAATAACAAAGTTAGAGTAAAGAGCGAGTATGTTATTGATAAAGCTAATAATACTCCTACTAGTAAAGAAAGAATAAAAGAGCAAATAAATAAATTAAGGGAATCTGTATATTATTTAAATCAATTTGATATTGAAGGCGATGAGATGATTATTATACCTATAAGCATTATCAATAGATTAAGAAACGAAATGATTGATTGTTTAAATAAGAAACGTGAAATAATAAATACAAGAAAAGGTAAACAAATTAGTGAATTTGAAAATATAGAGATAGTTTGTGATGATTTTTCTTATATGTATAAAATTAATAATAAAGATCAATATGAGATTATAAAAGAATATGAAAATGACAAAAATATTTATTGGTTTAATAAGGAGTGCGTTTATCCTTATTTTAGAATTAGTAATGGGTTAATTAGTCCGAAAAATAATAGTGTACTTGTGAATGAATTGAGTGATATAGATACCACTAAGTATATGATTGCCAACACATATATGAATACTACTAATATATATGCTTTATATACGCTATATAAATTAGGATTTAAAAGGGTTACTTTATCTGTTGAGATGGGGCTTGAAAGAATTAAAAATCTTATTAACAATTATAAAAAAGTATTTGGATTTGTTCCAAATGTTGAAGTCATAGTTTATGGGAAAACGGATTTAATGATAACTAAACATTGCCCTATAAATAACATCTTAAAAGATAGTGATATAGATTGTGGTAGATGTAAAGGAGATAGATTTTATCTTCTTGATAGAAAAGGATATAAATTAGAATTATTAAAGGATGGATTGTGTAATATAAGAATTATTAATCCTAAGCGATTACATTTGATAGAATATGTAGATATATTAAAAGAAATAGGAGTTAGTAAAGTGAGACTAGAGTTTACTAGTGAAGATAAAGAAGAAATAAGAGAAATATATTTAGGATACAAAAATAAATCATTAGATTTATTATCTGTTACTAGAGGATATTTTAGTGAATTGGAGGATTAATATGAGTCAAGATAAGATTATAATTAGAGGGGCTAAAGAAAATAATTTAAAGAATATTAATCTTGAGATACCTAGAGATAAATTGGTAGTAGTAACAGGAGTTAGTGGAAGTGGAAAATCCACTTTAGCTTTTGATACTATTTATGCTGAAGGTGAAAGAAGATATATGCAATCTTTAAGTGCTTATGCAAGACAATTTATGGGTGGAATGAAGAAACCTGATGTTGATTTTATAGAGGGGTTATCACCTGCGATTTCGATTGATCAAAAAACCACTTCACATAATCCAAGATCTACAGTAGGAACTGTAACTGAAATATATGATTATCTTAGATTAATATATGGAAGAATAGGTAGAGCGTATTGCCCAATACATAAAACTGAAATAAAAGGGCAAACTGTTAATCAAATGTGTGATCATATTTTAAGTGTAGAAGATGGGACTCGTTTAACGATTTTATCACCAGTAGTACATGCTGAAAAAGGAACACATAAAGATTTGATTGAACAATTAATAAAGGATGGTTTTTCAAGAGTAAGAATTGATGGTGAAGTTATACTTCTTGAAGAAGTAAAAGATTTAGAAAAGAATAAAAAACATAATATTGATATTGTAGTAGATAGAATTGTTAAAAAAGAGGATTCTAAATCCAGAATTATAGATTCTTTAGAAAGCGCTTTGAAATGGAGTAATGGTATAGTAGTTGTTAATCATAATGGCAATGACGAGGTATATTCAATACATCATTCTTGTACAAAATGTGGATTTTCTATTCCTAAATTAGAACCTAGACTGTTTTCATATAATACACCACTTGGAGCTTGTAATGAGTGTCATGGATTAGGTGTAAAAGAACAAGTGGATATTGAAAGATTAATACCAGATTTTAATAAATCTATCAGTGAGGGTGCGATTAGTTATTATAAGAATATAGTGTTTAGCGAGAATATTGAATGGCAGGAATTTGAATATTTATGTAAATTATATAATATTGATTTATATAAACCTTTAAAAGAATTTAATGAGGAAGAGATGGATATCATTTTAAATGGTTCTAAAGAAGAATTTAAATATGTTATTACTTCAAGAAGCGGTAATAAGATGCATCGTAATGGATTTATCGAAGGAATTAAAAAGAGAATAGAAAGATTATATACCGAAACAAATTCTCAAATGATGAGAGACTTATATGGATATTATATGAGAGAGATAGAGTGTCCTAAATGTCATGGTGATAGGTTAAATGAAGCGGCATTGTCAGTAAGAGTAGGAAAATATAATATTCAAGAATTATGTGCTTTGAGTGTTGAGAAAATTTATGATTATGTTGAAAATTTAAAATTAACAAAACAAGAAGAAAGTATTGCTAATTTAGCTTTAAAGGAAGTAAAAAACAGACTATCTTTCCTTAAGAATGTTGGATTAGGATATTTATCTTTAAAGAGAGTAGCTTCTTCTTTATCAGGAGGAGAACTACAAAGAATAAGATTAGCGACTCAAATAGGATCTAGATTAAGTGGCGTATTATATGTTTTAGATGAACCTTCGATTGGATTACATCAAAAAGATAATGCAATGCTTATCAATGCGTTAAAAGAAATGAGAGATTTAGGTAATACTTTAATTGTAGTAGAACATGATGAGGAAACTATGTTAGAATCAGATTTTCTTATTGATATAGGGCCTAGAGCAGGAGTACATGGAGGAGAAGTTGTAGCTATAGGTACACCTAAAGAGGTTATGGAAAATTCTAACTCTTTAACAGGGAGATATTTAAAAGGATTAGAGAGAATAGAAGTCACATCAAAAAGAAGAAAAGGTAATGGTAAGTTTATTGAAATTAAGGGTGCATTAGGTAACAATTTAAAAAATTTAAATGTTAAGATTCCTCTAGGTATGTTAGTGGTAGTGACAGGAGTAAGTGGAAGTGGAAAATCTACTTTAGTTAATGAAACTTTATATAAAAGTGCATATAGGAAAGTAAATCCTAACACAAGATTAAAACCTGCAAAATATGAGGAAATATCAGGGTTAGAAAATATTGATAAAGTTATCAACGTTTCTCAAGAACCTATTGGAAGAACACCGCGTAGTAACCCTGCCACATACACGGGAGTATTTGATGATATTAGAGATTTATTTACACAAACTCCTGAATCTAAGGCAAGGGGTTATTTAAAAGGGAGATTCTCTTTTAATGTTCCAGGAGGAAGATGTGAGAGATGTCAAGGAGATGGAGTTATTAGAGTTCCTATGCATTTCTTACCTGATGTGTATGTAGAATGCGAAGAGTGTCATGGTAAAAGATATAATGAGCAAACTTTAGAAATCAAATATAAGGGTAAAAATATCTTTGATATTTTAGATATGACTATTGAAGATGCATACATGTTTTTTGAAAACATCCCATCTATTAAACGTAAAATGCAAGCTTTAATTGATGTTGGATTAGGATATGTTAAGGTTGGTCAGAGCGCTCTAACTCTATCAGGAGGAGAAGCACAAAGAGTAAAATTAGCAAATGAATTGCAAAAAAGAAGTACAGGACAGACTTTGTATATTTTGGATGAGCCTACCACGGGGTTACATATGGATGATGTAAGAAGATTAATGGGAGTTATTTCTAGAATTGTAGATAATGGTGATAGTGTAGTTATTATTGAACATAATTTAGATGTAATTAAATTAGCAGATTATATTATAGATTTGGGACCTGAAGGTGGAGATAAAGGTGGCACAATTGTAGCTAAAGGCACACCTGAGGAGATTAGTAAAATTGCTAAGAGTTATACAGGGCAATATCTTGATAAGATTTTAAAGAAATAATAAATGAATTATTTATGTTTGTGATAATATAAAGTATAGAGGTGAAAGATATGAATTTATTAGCTATTAGTCCATATGTTTTTGGGACTAGTTTGACATGGTATTCAGTATTTGTATTAATGGGAGCAATAGTAACATACATTGTGACTGAGTATTTTTATAAAAAGAATGAAGAAAGTAAAAAGTGTCCAGATCTTATTTTAAACACTTTTCTAATCGCGTTTCCTTCAGGATTATTAGGAGCAAGAATTTGGTATATATTAAGTGAATTAGATTATTACTTAAGTGATCCTATATCTATGCTTAAGGTGTGGGAAGGTGGACTTGCTATTCAAGGTGGAGTAGTACTAGGAGCTCTTGTTGGTATCTATTATGTTACTCAAAAGATACGAAAACATGGATTAAATTTGAAGGTTACTACAATTATGGATATGGCAATCCCAAATATATTAATTGCTCAAGTAATTGGAAGATGGGGAAATTTCTTTAATAGAGAAGTATATGGAGCGTGTGTAGATGGAGAAACATTAAACTTCTTACCTAAATTTATTAAGGATTATATGCGTGGTGGATTTGTAGCTGAACAATACATTGCTTGTCCATATGCACAATATGCTCAACCATTATTCCTATATGAGGGATTATTAAATCTATTAGGATTTATTTTGATTTCGATAGTAATAAGAAAAATATTTACTAAGAGAGTTGATGGAACATTAACTGCATTTTATTTAATTTGGTATGGTACAGTTAGAGCTTGTTTAGAACCGCTTAGAAATGAAAGATTTATTATGCGTTGGGGAAATCTTAGTCAATCTATAATTACTTCAATTGTATTTATAATCTTAGGTGCTATTTATTTAATTGTTCTATATCTAAATAACTTAAAAGAAGATGAAGTTGTAGCTATAGAAGATACTAAAGATAAACAAGAAAAAATCGAGATTAAAGAAGAACCTGTTGTAGAAAACAAGGAAGTGCCAGTTAAAAAAGTTGTTGCTAAGAAGACTACAAGCACTGCTAAAAGAACTACTACAACTAACGCTAGTAGTACTAAAAAAACAGTAGCTAAACCTACTACAACAAAGAAGGCTGCTGAGACTAAGACTAGTGCTAGTAAAAAAACTACTGGTACAACTAAAACTAGTGGAGTTAAAAAGACTACTACAACCACTAAGAAAACAATAAAAAAAGAAGATAATAAGGATAAATAGTTTATGAGTCAAGAGATTTATGATGTAATCATAATTGGCGCTGGACCTGCAGGAATGAATGCAGCCTTATATACATCTAGGGCTAATCTAAAAACTTTAATGATTGAAAAAGAGTGTCCTGGTGGGAAAATGATGAAAACTAAAGTTATTGAAAATTACATCGGTGGATCATCTACGGAGGCAATGAAATTAGCTAGTGATATGTTTGCTCAATCAATAAAATATGGAGCAAAATATAAACAAGGTAATGTTGTTTCTTTAGATAATGGAAATGATTATAAGAGGGTTATTTTGTCAAATGGCGAGCAAATTTGTGCACATGCATTAATTTTGGCGATTGGTGGAAAAATATCTGAGAAAGGATTCAAGTATGACAAGTATTTAAATAAGGGATTATCTTATTGTGTCGTATGCGATGGTAGCTTTTATAAGAATAAAGATGTCGCTATTATTGGCAATAATGATGCGATTGAAGATGTGGAATATTTATCTAATATTGCTAGAAAAATATACTTTATCAACAATGAAAATTCAGTTTCTAACAAAAGTAATGTGGAAAACTTTTCTAAGACTAGCGAATATGAGATACATGGAGAAGAAAAAATTGAAAATATAGTGATAAATGGGCATAAATATGCGATAGATGGTGCATTTTATGTGGAAAACACTAATAATTTCAATGGATTTATCCACAATTTGGAATTAGAAAACGGATATATTAGTGTGGATAAAAATATGCATACCAATATTGAAGGAATATATGCTTGTGGAGATATTATTAATAAAAATATCAAACAAGTTATATCGGCATGTGGAGATGGCGCCTTGGCAGCATTAGAGGCAATTAAATATGTAAATAAAAAGAAGTAAGATGAATTTATTCTTACTTTTTTTTATGTGTGTATTTCGTGTACTCAAAAATATTATTGTAAAGTGTTATTACAGTATCTTATTTGGATACCAATGTATGTTTATGTGTAATTAGTTTACTTGTTAATAGAGATAACAAAGACAATGTAGTTAGAAGTAATCTTTCAAAAAATATCTTCATTTAGGTTCATTGTAGTTTCTATATTAGTTTGATTAATATATTTAGTTATTAAACATCTTTGTCTTTAATACATTTTAAGTGGAAGGTGAATAGTAATGTTTGAGTATAATGATCTAGAGTTTTTGGAGAAAAAGTTAAAAACTAATTTAACTGCAGGATTAAGCGAAAAAGAAGCGAAAAGACGACTATTAAATAATGGATACAATGTCTTTGAAGAAAAGAAAAAAGATAGTGCTATAAAATTGTTTATAAATCAATTAAAGGATCCTATGATTTATATTCTTCTTGTAGCAATAACAATTTCTCTTTTTTTAAAAGAAATTAGTGATTGTATAGTTATTTCTCTTGTAGTTATATTAAATGCATTAATAGGATTATTTCAGGAGTTGAAAACAGAGAAAGCTTTGGAATCGTTAAAAAAAATGTCTAGTCATAAATGTTATGTTATTAGAGATGGTAATAAAAAAATAATTGATACGAGTGAATTAGTAAAGGGTGATTTGGTTTGTTTAGAAAACGGAAATAGTGTAGGTGCAGATTTAAGACTAATTGAAGTGAATAATTTAAGCATAGATGAATCGTGCATTACGGGAGAATCTCATCCAGTCAATAAAGATATTAATTCGATTGATAATGGAGTTAAAAATATAGGAGATAAAAAGAATCTAGCATACATGTCAACTTTAGTGATATCGGGTTCTGGGAAAGGTATAGTAGTAGCCACTAGTATGAATACAGAAATTGGTAGAATAGCAAAGTTACTAAATGATGATACCAAAGAGATCACACCACTTCAAAAAAGATTATTCGATTTAGGGAAATTATTAGGTCTAGCTACAATTGCAATATGTATGTTTATGTTTATACTTGCTATTATTGAAAAAAGAAATGTATTAGATATGTTTATAAGTTCTATATCATTGGCAGTAGCTGCAATACCCGAAGGATTACCGGCGGTGGTAACTATAGTTTTAGCAATAGGAATTCAAAGAATGATAAAAGTTAATGCAATTGTTAAAAGATTGCCATCAGTAGAAACGTTAGGATCAGTCAGTGTAGTGTGTAGTGACAAGACAGGAACGTTAACTGAGAATAAATTAAAATGTGTAGGAATATATGAAGATTTAAAATTTCACGAAAAAGTGAATGTGGAAAATAAATATTTAAAATTGAATATGAAGTTGTGTAATAACGCGATTGTGGATAAAGATAATAAAATAGGTACTCCAATTGAGATTGCACTTTTAGAATGTGATATTGATAACGTGGATAACTACAAAAGACTAGAAGAAAAAGAGTTTGATTCCACAAGAAAAATGATGTCTACATTAAACTATGTGGAAAATAAAAATATACAATTCACAAAAGGAGCGTATGATAGAGTTATAAAAAAGTGTAAGTATTATGTGGAAAAAAATGAAATTAAATTATTAACCAATGAGATTGTTGAAAAAATAAACAAAGAAATAGATTATCAAGCGAGTAACGCAAGAAGAATTCTATCTTTTGCATATAAAGATAATGTGAATAAAATTAATGAAGAAGAAATGATTTTTTTGGGATTCATAACATTTTTAGATCCACCTAAAAAAGGAGTAAAAGAGGCAATAAAAAAATTCAAGAATGCAGGTGTTAAGACAGTGATGATTACCGGTGATTATGTAAAGACTGCTTTAGCAATAGGTAAAGAAATAGGTATAGCAGAAACTGAAAAGGAATGTATTTGCGGTGAAGAAATCGACAAATTAACAGATGCAGAATTATTAGAAATTGTGGACAAAAAGACTATTTTTGCTAGGGTTTCTCCGATTCATAAGGTAAAAATTGTTGAATCCTTTAAAAATAAAAATCATATCGTAGCTATGACTGGAGATGGTGTAAATGATGCGCCTAGTCTGAAAAAAGCAGATATAGGAATAGCTATGGGTATAACTGGAAGTGACGTCGCTAAGGAATCAAGTAAAATGATATTAATGGATGATAATTTTGTTACAATAGAAACTGCTATAGAAGAAGGTAGAACAATATATAATAATATAAAAAAAGCTGTTTTATTTTTGCTGTCTAGTAACTTTGCTGAAATCATCGTAATGCTTGTAGCAATTATTTTAGGGTTTCCATTACCACTTCTTGCTATTCATGTATTAGTGGTAAATTTATTAACTGATTCAATACCTGCTTTAGCTTTGGGAGCTGATTGTAAAGATAATGATGTTATGAATGACAAACCTAGAAAAATAGATGAAAGTTTATTTTCTAAAGGAGGATTAGCTACTACTATTATTTATGGAATTATTATAGCGGTATTAACTTTAATTTCTTTTATGTTGCCTACGATCAACCAATTAAGAATTTTAGGTGGAGACTTTAATCTTGCTAATATCCGAGCAATTCTTACAAATAAAGAAATTTTATCTAAATCACAAACATATGCATTTATAGTGTTAAGCCTTTCTGAAATGTTTCATTCATTATCGATGAGAAATATTAATAAAAGCAATTTCAGAAAAGATGTATTAAAAAACAAATATTTAAATGGAGCTATTTTAGGTGGTACAATAATAACGGTGGCGATGATTAGCATTCCTTTTATCCGTGATGTTTTAAAGTTAACCCCAATATCGCCAATTGCGTACATGTTATTAATATTATTAAGCATGAGTGTAATGCTGTTTCATGAGTTGGTAACCCCTTTTGTTTCACATGAAACACCAACCAATACACAGCCCACAATTTAAACGCAAAAAACGACAATAAAACACAATTAACCAGCATGAAATATGTTGGTTTTTTCACGTGATAAGTCCAAAAACAATAAAAAACAACAATTGGCGACCATACTAAAACTAAAAACAAAAAATCAGATTAGCAAACAAATAAATAGTCATAAAAATATTATTATATAATATTTTTAAAATTTTATTTATTTTTTAAAAAAAGTTCTTGACAACGGTATACCCCTATTATATAATTATACCGCATGTGCAGTGATGTGTAAGGTTGCTGACACACCGACAAGAGTTGTCATGGGTTGGTTGTCAGGTAATTTACAATGAGCACTTGTCTAAGCCAGATTTTAGACTAAGGAGGAATGAACATGGCAAAGTCAAATAAGATTCGTATTAAATTAAAAGCGTACGATCACAAAATTTTAGATGCTTCTTCATTAAAGATTATTGAAGCAGCAAAAGCTACAGGAGCTAAAGTTGTAGGACCTGTACCTCTACCAACAGAGAAACAAGTATATACAATTTTAAGAGCTGTACACAAATATAAAGATTCACGTGAGCAATTCGAAATGAGAACTCACAAAAGATTAATCGATATCGTTAATCCAACAGCTAAGACAGTTGATACATTAACTAGATTAGATTTACCTAGTGGTGTTGATATCGAAATCAAACTATAATGCAAGGAGGTAATGAAAGATGAAAGCAATATTAGGAAGAAAAGCTGGTATGACTCAAGTATTCACTACTGATGGCGTTATGGTTCCTGTAACTGTTATTGAGGTTTTACCAAATGTAGTATTACAAAAGAAAACTGTAGAAAATGATGGTTATGAAGCTTTACAAGTTGGTTATGAAGAAAAAAGAGCTAATATCACTAATAAACCTGAAAAAGGAATATTTGATAAAGCTAACACAACTCCAAAGAAATTCGTTAAAGAAATTAGCGGTGATGAGTTAACTACTTATAATGTTGGTGAAGAAGTTAAAGTTAATATTTTCAAAGCTGGAGATGTTGTAGATGTAATTGGTACTTCTAAAGGACATGGTTTCTCAGGAAGTATTAAAAAGTTTGGTTACCACATTGGACCTAAGGGTCATGGATCAGGGTACCACAGAGGTGTTGGTTCAATGGCTACAGTTGGACGTACAAACAACAGAATTCACCCAGGTAAGAAAATGCCAGGACATTGGGGTAATTCACAAGTTACAATTTTAAATCTTGAAGTTGTATCTGTAGACGAAACAAGAAACGCTATTTTAGTAAAAGGAGCTATTCCTGGACCAAAGAAAGGATTAGTTACTATTAGAACTGCTGTTAAAGCTCAAAAGAAAATGCCAACTGCTAAAACGTTAGTAAGTTACAATACTGCTGAGCAAACAGTTAGCGAGTAATAAGGAGGAACTTAAACGATGAAAGCAATAGATGTTGTTAATCTAAGTGGTTCAAAAGTTGAAGAGTATACTTTAAATAAAAATGTATTTGGTATCGAACCTAATCAAAATGTTATTTATGATGCTATTCAAGTGTATTTATCAAACACACGTCAAGCTACTGCAAAAACTAAAAAGAGAGACGAGGTAAGCGGTGGTGGAAGAAAACCATGGAGACAAAAAGGTACAGGAAGAGCAAGACAAGGTTCTACACGTTCACCACAATGGAGAGGTGGAGGAGTTGTATTTGGCCCTACTGGAGAACAAAATTACAAAATCAAACAAAACAAGAAAGAGTACAGATTAGCTCTTAAGTCTGCTTTAAGTGAAAAAGCTCAATCTCAAAGTATTATCTTAGTAGATGAAATTAAATATGATGCAGCTAAAACAAAGAAAGCAGTTGAAATGTTAAATAATCTTAAGACTACAAATAAAACTTTATTAGTAGTTAGTGAAGAAAGCGTAAACTACGAAGCATTAATGTCAGTAGCAAATCTACAAAATGTTATGGTTCTATTTACAGATGAGGTTAATGTTTACGATGTTGTTAATAGCGATTCAATTGTTATGACAGTTGATGCTGTTAAAACACTTGAGGAGGTATTAGCATAATGGCAAAGAAGGCAGCTGCTACAGAAACTAAAAAGGTAGCAACAATCAAAAATTGTGATTGCATTATTAGACCAATCTTAACAGAAGAGTCTATGAATAATATGCAAAATTTAAATAAGATTACTGTTGAAGTTTTAAAGACTTCAAATAAAATCGAAATCAAAAATGCATTCGAAGCATTATTTGGTGTAAAGGTACAACAAGTTAACACTTCTCACGTTCGTGGAAGAAGTAAGAGAGTTGGAAGATATTCAGGAACAACTAGTTCTTATAAGAAAGCAGTTATTACATTAGCTGAAGGACAATCTCTTGATTTGTTAAAAAATAAAGAATAATAAGGTATATATTAATATATATTAAGTAATTAAATATAGGAGGAAAAACAATGGGAATAAAAGCGTATAAGCCAATTACAAATGGCCGTCGTGATATGACTACATTAACAAATAGTGAAATCACAACATCAACTCCTGAAAA
>JAZKZZ010000030.1:0-2212 GCA_045612885.1 Bacilli bacterium
TTTGTTAATCTTCATATTTTGCTTCACCTCTTAAAATTTGATATAAAAATTTTCTAGCAAATCTAAATCCAAAATATGCAATTGGTACAAATGCTATTACTATTATAGTAAAGATTGTACTTTGAATATCAAAAAATCCTACATATTGTATTGTTAATAAAGCAAGTACTAAATATAATGGAGTAATAAGTAATTCAAATCTTATTTCATGTTCGTATTTTTTCATTTTTAATTTTCCTCTTTTCTTTCTTCCTTAAATTTTTTAACAGTAAAATTTAATCCAGTTTCAATAAATATTTTCTTTCTTAATTCTTCAGCTTCTTCAAAATCATTAAACATTTTCATAAGTTCTGTATCAATACTAAATCCTTTAAATTTTCCTTGACTATCAAACTCTACATCTGTTAAGTAATATTCATATACTTTTAAAACATAATTCATTTTTTAATTTCCTCCTTTTCTTTGTTTAATGCTTTTATATATTTATTATAGAAATCAAACTTTTTATAAACCTTGTTTTGTTCTTTGTCCATTTCAAATCCATGATCACGTTTGACTTTATTGTCAAACTTAGCACTTCTTAGCCATTTTGAATTTTCACTAAGTTCGTTTCTTTTTAAATATATGTTTGTCATAGCCTTTGTCCTCCTTTGTATGATACTAATTTATCATATCAAAAAATCAATTTCAACATTTTTTGAAAATTTGACACTTTTGTGTGTAAAGTGTATAATATAATTGTATCTGGATAACTTCTAGATACTCTTATCTTTTAGAGGTGTATATAGATGTTTAAACTAAAATAGAACTCATTACATCACCACAGTGAAGAGCTGGTATTGAGTTTTGTCTAGTGGTATAGTGTTTTAGTACATCTATAATATGCCTCTTATTTTATAGGTGGTGAGTAAAAATGGATAAAAGTATATTTTATAGTCCAGAAAAAATATTAAGTTATAATGCTTTACTTAATCTTATAATTGGTGAAAGAGGTGTAGGTAAAACTTATGGATTTAAAACTTTTGCTGTTAATAGATACTTAAATAAAGGAAAACAGTTTGCTTATATTAGAAGATATGACACAGACTTAGAGGCTTCTGTAGGATCTAGTAGTGATAATAAATTCTTTGAGCAAATAAGAAAAGAATTTCCTAATAGCAAATTTAAAATAACAAAATCAAAGAAAGTAAGAAAACTTTATATAGATGATAAAATATGTGGATATGCTCTTCCTCTATCAGCTGCTGATAGTTTAAAGTCTTCTAGTTATGAAAATGTAGATATAATAATATATGATGAATTTATGCTTAAAGAGGGCTCTACTCAACATTATCTAAGAAATGAGCCAGAAATTATTTTAGATCTAATTGAAACAATTGGAAGACTTAGAGATATAAGAGTGTTTTGTTTAGGAAATGCTATTTCTAGTACTTGTCCTATTATGAGTTATTTTGATTTAACACTTCCATATAATACAGATATAAAATTATTTAAAGATAATACAATTGCTGTTGAATATATACGCAATGAAAAATATAGAGAAGTTAAAAAGGCTTCACGTTTTGGTAAACTTATTGATGGTACTAGATATGGTAAATACGCTATAGATAATGAATTTTTATTAGATAGTAAAGCGTTTATACGTAAAAAAGATAGTAACGCTAAATTTTATTTTATACTTATTCTTAATGGTAAAAGTTATGGTATATGGCGTGATTTTAAAAATCAAATACTTTATGTTTCAAATGATATAGATCCTAACTGTTTAATAAAATTTGCTATTCATGAAGAGGATCATAACGAAAGTACTATGTTAGCAAAAGTACGTTCTAATTTTTGGTTTAAACAAATTATAAATCATTATAGACTAGCTCGTTTATGTTTTGAAAATCAAACTGTTAAAAATCTTGTTATGCAAGAACTTAATAAATACTTGATTTATTAGTTATTTATGTTATAATGTAATTAGGTATGCGTTATCTAATGTTCTCAACGATATACCCTTATTTAATTAGGTGTCTTCTTCATAGAAGTCCTCCAATACTTTTATGTTCATAGTCTAGGACACCACACGAAAGCACCTTTTATTAGGTGTTTTTGTTTGCCTTGTTTTAAGCCTATTTAAGCCCTTTTGAGAGGTTATTTAGTATTAGTTAGTATTATTGAGTGTTTGTTAGTTTATTAAGTTTAGTGAGTGTTTTAAGCCCTTAAG
>JAZKZZ010000031.1:0-28358 GCA_045612885.1 Bacilli bacterium
CTCTAATAGAATGTTAGATAATAGAGAAATATTAGAATTATTCGATATTTTAAATGATGTAAGAGTATTTTATATATCAAAAATAATTTGTAAGAATGTAGTGAAAGATACTTTAACTATTTATAAGGGGAATTTTAGAGGAGGACAGGTCCGTTTTTTTAATAAATCTTGTCTTATTATAGGAGTTATTAATAAAGGAAGTAAGGTTATTGTCAATGGTGATTTATACATTTTAGGTAGAATCAATGGTGAAGTAGAACTAAAAGATAAAAAAAGTAGTATTTATTGTGAATGTATAGAGAATAGTTTAATAAAAATTGGTAATTCATATAAATATTATAGTGGTAAAAATCAAGGGATAGAAATTTATTTATCAAATAATGAAATTAGAGAAAGAGAATATAAAAAAGGAGAGATGAATAGTGTCAAGAGTAATAGTTGTTACATCGGGTAAAGGTGGAGTAGGAAAGAGTTCGTGTTGTGTTAATATAGGTAGTAATTTATCTAGTAATGGTTATAAAGTGTGTTTAATAGATGCTGATTTGGGGCTTAAAAATTTAGATGTAATTTTAGGGATTGAGAGTAGAGTGGTTTTTGATATTCAAGATGTTATAAAAGGAGTGTGTAGTTTAAAGCAAGCATTAGTAAAAGATAAAAGAATAGATAATTTATATTTATTACCAGCGTGTAAATCTATTGATGTTACTAAAATAAGTTTTAGTTATTTGGAAAAAATTATTGTAGAGCTAAAAAAAGAGTTCGATTTTATTTTAATTGATTCACCAGCAGGGATTGAAAGAGGATTTTATAATGCAATTAGAAATGCTAACGAGGCAATTGTGGTAGTAAATAATGATGTTGCCTCAATTAGAGATGCTGATAAAGTAATAGGGATATTGAATACACATGGTGTCTTAGATACTAAATTATTAATTAATAAAGTGTCTTTAAGAAAAATAGAAAAAGATGTGAATATTACTATGAGTGATGTTATAGATATTTTAGGCATACCCTTACTTGGAATAGTATATGAAGATGAAGATATTGTAAAATCTAATAATAAAGGAATGCCTTTAATTCTAAATAATAAGAGTATGATTAATAAATGTTATTACAATATTGCTAAAAGATTAAATGGGGAGGATGTTAAGATAGCAAAATGCAAAAAAAGTTTTATTGAAAAGATATTTAGTTAGCATATTAAAAGAATATAATCATAGTTTTTTATAAAGGGGAAATCATGATGAAAAAAATAGATAAAATTATAAATAGGATTAATAGAAGAAAGAAAAATGTAGATATTAATGCTGAGGTTAAATCAATAGGTGAGCATAAAAGTAATGGCTTATATAAAGTTTTAATGGGAATTATGACCGTATATGCATTATTTATGTCATTTGCCATTTATGCTAGAAAAGATGAGAATGCAGTACTAGTGAATAATATATTTAATACTGATATTAATTTTACTTCTTTTAATAGAACTTTAAATAAACTTTTAAATGTTAGAGTAATCGATAATGTTAATGAGGATATTGAATCTAGTGTAGTTAGTAGTGATGTAGAGTATCTTAGTTTAGGTGATGATTACTATATGAGTGAAGGAAATTTAGTAGTAGCGATGGATGATGGTGTAATTACTTATGTAAATGGTAAAGATAATATTTATACTGTTATAGTAGAGTATGATTCAGGGATTAGAGCTACATATAATGGGATTATTGAAGCAAATGTTTTCGTGAATGATAGAATCTATAAGGAAGATATTTTGGGTTCTTTTAATGAAAAAGTACATATTATTTTTATAAAAGATAATGCTAAAATAACATATGAGGAAGTTGTCAGTATTATCTAAGTTTGAAGTAGGAATATCCTTTGTTCCTTTTTTAATCATAATTTTATTGACGGGTTATTATAAATTATTTTTTACATACTTTCTTATTACTTTAATTCATGAATTAGGACATGTTATTATTGCTTGTATCTTTAAAGTTAAAGTTAATAAGATTAAACTAGATGTTTTTGGATTTAATGGAGAAATAGAAAGTATTGATTATCTACCTATTTATAAACAAATACTAATTATTATTGCAGGTCCTCTAACTTATTTTATTAGTCTTATATTAATAAGAGAGTTATATTTAAATGATGTTATTTCACTTCTTACATATTATAAGGCTTTAGCTAGTAATAAATATATTTTAATTTTTAATTTACTGCCAATATACCCTCTGGATGGAGGAAGGTTAGTAAAAATATTCTGCGACAAGATTTTCACTTATAAGAACTCTAGAATTGTTTTGTATGTGATTTCTTTTGTTTTTATGATTGGGTTTGTTATTTATACAAAAGAATATAAACAATATTTAATGTATATCTTTTTAGTTTTAAATTTTGTTATTAATGTTTTAAGTATTAATAAGAATTGGAAAAGTTTTTTAGTAAAACGATATTACATAAATAATAAATATAAAGATAAACTACATAAACGTAAGGATTTGTATATGTACAAAAACAATTATATGATTGATAAAAATGATATTTTAAATGAAAAAGAAATTATAATAAAGTTACTTAAGAATTAGAACGTTTTAAAATTTCTAATTCTTTTTTTAAATAATTTATTTGTTGTTGCAAGTTTATACTGGATGGTTCATTAACTGATTCTAACGTAAAACTTTGTGCTGATGCCGTTAACAAATATTGACCAATTAATTCAAAAAAGTTACCTAAGCTACTTTGTTTATAAGGAGATGTATTGATAGTTAACATAAATCCAATTAATGCCCCTAGAAGTGATAACTCATTTGGGGAAAGCGTTAAAAGATAATCAATGAAATTATGACATGACATATCGTTGAATGAATTGAAATCAAAATCGTTCTTCATCGTTTCACCTCTAGTAAATTATATAGATAAGTCTAGTGTCTAATACAAAAACATGGCTGATGCCATGTTAGGATGATAATTATAAATAAAAATTTAATAGTTTTAGAAGGTAATATTATTTGTTTTTAGGTTGTGTTTTAAAAGGTTTAGGATCATATTTGTTTTCACAATTACATTTTTTCTTGATTGGAAAAATGTTAACCAGTGTTTTTTTCATTATTTCACTCCTTTCACTATATATGTATGAACGAATATTAAATTAGTGTAATTGAAATAACTATTTTTTATTTATTATTGAGGTTAAATTGATAAAAATAATTCTATTAGTTAGAATGTTAGTAGGTAATACCTATAGGAGGATATTTATGGCTAATAAATATTATTTATTAAATGAGTTAAAAGGCACTATAGTTAATAAAAAAGAATTAGAAAGATTATGTAAAGCAAGGAAAATCAAAAGTGCTAAATATTTAAAAGAAAAGGACACGTATTTATTGCCTTTTAATTTCTTATCTAGTTATTTGAAAAATATGAAGAGTACTTTATCTAAAAAGAAAGAACATGAATTAAAAGTTAATGCCTTTAAAATCAGATTAGAGGCTCTAAATTGTGTTTACAATGCAAAGTCAGGGCATATAGGAGGATCATTATCAATTGCAGAGATATTATCCTATTTATATTTTAAAGAATTGAATATTGATGTAAATGATGATAAAAAAGTTATAAGAGATAGATTGGTTTTATCTAAAGGGCATTGTACTCCTGCATTGTATTCTGCTCTGGCTTTAAAGGGGTTCTTTCCTCTAGAAGAATTAAAAAATTTTAGAAAAGCTAATCATTTTTTACAAGGACATCCTGATATGAAAGGAACTAGTGGAGTAGATATGACCACTGGCTCTTTAGGATTAGGATTTTCTGCAGCATGTGGGATGGCTATATCTAGTAAATTAGAAAATAAAAAATATAATGTTTATGCCATACTTGGTGATGGAGAAATTCAAGAAGGACAAATTTGGGAAGCTGCGATGTTTGCAGGTAATAAGAAATTAGATAATTTATGTGCATTTGTTGATTACAATAGCTTACAAATTTCTGGTAAAGTAGATGACGTTATGAAAATTTCTCCACTTGATGAGAAGTTTAGTTCATTTGGTTGGAATGTTGTAACTATAGATGGACATAATCTAAATGAAATTCATAAAGCAGTTAGGTTATTTAAAAAGTCCAAATTACCAATGCTTGTTATATTAAAGACAATAAAAGGTAAAGGGGTTTCATTTATGGAAAATGATGCTTCTTGGCATGGCACTCCGCCTAAAAAAGAACAATATGAATTAGCATATAGAGAACTAGAAGATAGTTTAAATAAACTAGTAGGAGGTAATTAAGATGAGTCTATTAACTGAATCAAAAGATAAGATGGCTACTAGAGATGGTTTTGGAAGAATGTTAGTAGAATTAGCAGACAAGTATAAATATTATGTATTGTGTGCTGATTTAGCTGAATCTACTAGAACACATTATTTTAAGGAAGCTTATCCATCTAGATATATTGAATGTGGTATTGCTGAGGGAAACATGGTGTCAGTAGCTGCAGGAATCGCCTCCACTGGGGTGCCTGCCATTGCTTCAACTTTTGCTATGTTTGCAGCAGGGAGAGCATATGAGCAAATTAGAAACTCTGTTGCTTATCCTCATTTAAATGTTAAGATTTGTGCAACTCATGGAGGTTTATCAGTTGGAGAAGATGGCGCTACTCATCAATGCTTAGAGGATTTAGCACTTATGAGAGTATTGCCAGGAATGACAGTTATATCTCCTTGTGATGGATTAGAAGCAAAAAAAGCACTTGAAGCAGCATTAAATATTGATGGGCCTGTTTATATAAGACTTGGAAGAAGTGCAACACCGGTTATTTCTAATAATTTTAAATTTGAAATTGGTAAAGGAGTTGTATTAGAAGAAGGTAAAGATGCTGTTATATTTGTTACAGGAATATTAGTTAATGAAGTATTAAAAGCAAGTGAAGCGCTAAGAGAAAAGGGTATTAATGTAAGTGTGATAAATATTCATACAATTAAGCCATTAGATAAAGAATTAGTTGTAAAATATGCTAAGAAAAATAAGAATGTGTTTACAGTAGAAGAACATTCAATTATCGGAGGATTAGGAAGTGCGATAAGTGAATGTTTAAGTACAGAATATCCTAGTAAAGTTATTCGTATTGGGGTAGAAGACACATTTGGTATGAGTGGTGATGTTAATGAGTTACTTGAACATTACAAATTAAATGCATCAAATATAGAAAATAAAGTGTTAAAATCTATAAAAAAATAAATTTAAGTAAAAAATGAAGATTGTTCTTCATTTTTTTTTTTTTCTAAATCGTATTGAAATTAAGTTTCTATGTCTCTATAATTGAAACTAGAGGTGACTTATTTATGAAAAATAAAATTATGAAGAAAATAGGTATTCTATCATTAGCAGGAGTTCTAGGATTATCAATCAGTGGATGTACTAATAAAACTACGGTAGATGAAGAAAAACTTAATGTTTTAATGGAAGATTTACAAGGATATTTAGATTCTCAAAAGAAAACTACAACGGAACAAGCAATGGATGCTTACATCAAAGGTCATAAAAACTTACTGAAATTGTCAATGGACCATAACTACACTTATAGAAATGATAATGAATATGCACGTGTAGAGTATTTAGAAAATAAAACAAAAGTTTATTTTTATACTTTAAATGATAACAATGAAAAAACAGATGAAGTTTATAGAGAAATACATGATAACTATGTATATACTTATATAAAAGATTTAAATATATACTCAAAAATCCCTCTTAATGCTGCCATTAAGCATCAAGGTTCATTATTAACATTTGATGGTAGTGATGATCTTGCAGTTTATAATGAAGATGGATCATTGTCTAAGTGGTTTTTTTATTTATCTAATCCTACGATTATGCCATCATATCATCTTGATTTATACAAATATTTATATTCTGGCTCAGGACTAGCAGAAATTGATGCGGGGTTTGAAATTTTATTTGCAACAGTCCTAGATTCATATAAAAGTGAGGAAGGAAAAGATATATTTGTTATGTGTAATTTATATAAATTGGAAGAGTCGTTAGAATATTTTGAGTATTTGGAACAAACTCTAGTAATTACCGATAAATCTCTAAATGTAGTTGAGGTAAGTAAGTGTAATAGTGAGGGTGTATCTTGTGATGGATATACGGACATAACTGAAATTAGTTTTGATAAAGACAGTACTATAAACTTTAATATTCAAGGATATGAATTAGCAAGATAACAAATATCTAAGCCTATATAAAATATAGGCTTTTTTATTTGTAATTGATATCACCATTACTACATATAATTTAATGGTGATTTTATTATGAATATACATATGTTAGGAATTAAAGGCACAGGAATGAGTGCTCTTGCTATTTTACTAAAAGATTTAGGTCATAATGTTAAAGGAAGTGACTATTCTAAATATATTTTTACTCAAGGTGAGTTAGAAAAAAGGAAGATATGTCTTAATGAGTTTAATACTACTAATCTTAATAGTATTGATGTTTTAGTGGTAGGACATAATTTTATTGATAGCGATAATATTGAATTAATTGAAGCTAAAAAAAGAAATATTAAAATTCTAGAATATAATGAATGTTTAGCTAGTTTGTTAAAAGATTACTATAGTATAGCAGTTAGTGGCAGTAATGGAAAAAGTACTACTACTGCACTTATTTCTACAATTTTAAACGAAATTGAAGATACTTCTTTTTTAATAGGAAGTGGAGAAGCAAAAGGATATAAAAACAGTGAATACTTCACATTTGAAGCATGTGAATATAAAGAACATTTTTTAAAGTATTATCCCAATTTAATATTAGTAAATAATATTGATTATGATCATGTTGATTATTTTAAAAATGAAAAAGATTATGTGAGATGTTTCTATGAATTTATTAATAATAGTAAGGAAAAAGTAATAGTAAATGGTGATAATAAATATTTAAAGAAGTTAAAGGGAGTAATTATTTTTGGTATAAAAAATAAATCTATGTATAATGCAAGGAATATTAATTATACTAATGGAATTAATTATGATTTATATTATAAAAATAATTTTATTGAACATATTCAACTAGAGATGTATGGGGAATATATGGTTTATAACACTCTGGCTGCAATTAGTGTGTGTTTAACTTTAGGGTTAAAGATAGATACTATTATAGAAGGATTAAAAAAATTTAAAGGTGTAAAAAGAAGATTTAAGGAAACAATAGTAAATGACGATGTGTATATAGATGATTATGCTCATCACCCTAGTAAGATTAGGGCAATTATTGATGCAATAAAATCTAAGTATAAAGATAGGAAGATAATTGCATTTTATCGACCTGATCGAATATCTAGATTAGATTACTTCAAGTCTTCTTTTATAAAAGAATTATCAAAAGCAGATGAAGCTTATATTATGCCATATATAAGTGATAATCATAAAGAAAAAGAAAGTATTGATAGATTCTTAAAAATAACAGATAAAATCAAATTAGTAAATGAAGAAGTATATAAAAAGGTTAGTAAGGAAGAGAATGTAGTATATCTTATGATGAGCAGTAAAGATGTAAGTGAGGTAAAAGAAAATATTTTGAAGTATAAAAGGTGATTTAAATGGGATATAAAAAAGTAGTAACATGGTCTTTATTAACAGCCGCAATAGTTGGACTTCACATCAGTTTTATTGGAAATAGCTTAGATTACCGAGTTTGTTATTTAAAAAGAAAGGCCAATTGTTTAAATAGAAAAGTAAATAAAGCTTTAAAGTATATGAGTGAAGAAAACTTAAAAAAGTATAAAGATGAATTAGTAAAAGGATATGAAAATATCATGAATAAAATTGATAATATAACAATAAGAGATATAAAGAATAAGGGAAATGAACTAGTATCTAATATCTTAGATGCTATAGACAGTTTAAAAGAAAAAGTAATCACTTACTCAAGATAAATGTATATTAAACATCGTCATAACTATTAACAAGTTAACTAGTTTAATTGTATTAATTAGATTATTGATTATATAATTAAATTAGGAGTTGATATAGATGAAGATTAGTGAATTAGCAACTTTATTACATACTCTAGAAGATGAAATCCAAGAATTAGAAATGGATATGTTTTCTAGTGAAAAAGAATTAAAAGATAAACAGAGTAAAAGAGAAAAAGTTTTAAATGAGTTAACACTTTATAATAAGTATAAAGAATTATATAAAAATAATGCTAAGTACGAATTAGATTCTAAATCATTATATGCATTTAAGTCTTTGACAAATGAAAAAGGTGAAGAAGTTTATGTTTGTAAGGAAAAAGATGAATATAAAGATGATGTGAATAAGTATTTAGAAGAATTAACTAATGCATATAATGAAGGAAAAATAGATAAAGTTACGTTTGAAAAGATGAAACTAGAAGCTATTTCTTTAGCTAATGATCAATTAAAGAGAATAAAAGAAGATAAAAAAGAAGAAAATGATAAAGAAATAGATATTGAAGAAGAATATCATAAAACATTAGAAAGTATAGAGAGCACCAAAGAAGCATATATTGGGAATCAAATAGGAGAAGATTCATATAATGGTGTGTGTATAAAATATAAGAATATGCAAGAAATAGAAAAGAAGCAATTACTTAGAAAGACACATGAAGGACTATGTAGTGAAATGGGGATAGAGTGTGATTTAGATTACACTAAGTATGATTTGAAGACTAATCAAACTGTATCTAGAGATGGATATTTTATTAAAGATAAAGATTTAAATGGTATGCCTTATCCACTTGATGTTGTTTTATTAGAACAAACTTATAAATTGCATATAAAAGAAATATTGAATAATAAAAATATTCCTTCTCATCAAAAAGAAAAATTAACTGAAATGTTATGCGATAATTTAGAAAAACAAAAATCTTTAGTGTTTGAAAATGCTAAAAAAAGAGAAATAAGCCCATATCCATATTGATTTATTAATTTTATGTGCTATAATTTCTACATGCGTTGAATAGAAGAGTAGTTAATATAGACTTTATAGAGAGTTAGTGGTTGGTGAAAACTAATGAGTGATATTAATGAAGTACACCTAGGAGCAGCTTTATGAAAAGTAAAGACGTTAGCTGCGTTAAAGCAATTAAGTGCATAGAGGAATCTATGAATTAGGATGGTACCGCGTATTTTACGTTCCTAAATGGAACGTTTTTTTATTTAAAAAAGGAGTGAGAATATGGGGATTTATGAAGAATTAGTAGAGAGAGGATTAATTGCTCAAGTAACAGACGAAGATAAGATTAAAGCTTTGATTAATAATGGTAAAGCAACGTTTTATATTGGATTTGATCCAACTGCAGACAGCTTACATGTAGGACATTTTATGGCTTTATGTCTTATGAAGAGATTACAAATGGCTGGTAATAAACCAATTGCTTTAATTGGTGGTGCTACTGCGATGATAGGAGATCCTAGTGGTAGAACTGATATGAGAAAAATGCTAACTGTAAAGGATATAAATCATAATATTGAATGCTTTAAAGTTCAAATGAGTAGATTCATCGATTTTAGTAATAATAAAGCATTGCTATTAAACAATGCTGATTGGTTATTAGATCTTAATTACATAGAGTTATTAAGAGAAGTAGGTGCTTGTTTCTCAGTTAATAAGATGCTAGCAGCAGAGTGTTACAAACAAAGAATGGAAAAAGGGTTATCCTTTTTAGAGTTTAACTATATGATAATGCAGTCTTATGATTTCTATCATTTATTCCAAAAGTATGATTGTAATCTAGAGTTTGGAGGAGATGACCAATGGTCTAATATGCTTGGTGGTACTGAATTAATTAGAAAGAAACTTGGTAAAGATGCTGAAGCAATGACTATTAACTTATTGCTTAAGAGCGATGGAACTAAGATGGGAAAATCTGCTGGTGGGGCAGTATGGTTAGATGCAAATAAGACTAGCCCATTTGATTTTTATCAATATTGGAGAAATGTTGATGATAGTGATGTTTTAAAGTGTATAAAAATGTTAACTTTCTTACCACTTGAAGAAATAAGACAAATGGAAACTTGGCAAGGAGAACAATTAAATAAAGCTAAAGAAATTTTAGCTTATGAATTAACAACTTTAGTTCATGGTAAAGAAGAGGCAGATAAAGCAAATGATGCTGCTAAAGCTTTATTTAGTGGAAGTCTAAATTTAGATAATGTTCCTACATATAATTTATCTAAAAGTGAGTTAGGAATTAATATTATGGATTTATGTGTTAAGAGTAATTTTATTCCATCAAAGAGTGAAGCAAGAAGGTTAATTCTTCAAGGAGGATTAACAATTAATGATAATAAAGTTACAGATTTTAATTTAGTAGTAACTGATAATCATTTAAAAGATAATTCTTATCTTTTACTTAAAAAAGGTAAGAAAAACTTCTTAAAAGTTGTATTTGAGTAGCCAATAGGCTACTTTTTATTTGATTTCCTTTACACAATCTATAATAAGGTTTATGATGATAATCATAAGGGAGAATTAAGTATGAGTAGTATATTAAAATCTTATAAAAAATATATTAAAATATTAGTTGTCTTTGCAATTAGTTTTTTACTTATGCGTTCTCTATTACTTTTTGATTATATAAATGAACTTAGTCCTAACAGAAACTTTAGGGAAGTAATGAACAATATAGAAAGATCACTAAGTTCTAGTACTATGATGAGGTTTGTGTTTCATACACATGTTGGATATACAATTGGTTGTTTCATTGCAATATTAACTCTTCTTATACATTTACTAGCTATTAATGAACTTTCTATATGTAGAATTCATTCTATAACAGTTAAGCCAACAAAACATATGGAGGCATTAGAGTTATCTAATCCTTTCTTATATGCTAATAAGACTAGGAGTTTAAGAGAATAGAATAAATTTTTAGCACAAAAATAATTAACAGAAAGGAATGAAACGAATGAAAAAAATATTTAGTGCAATCGCATGTACGTTTATTTTCTTCTTTGTGATTACAATGACAGCTTGTTCGTGTGGACAAAAGAAAGTTGTTAGTTTGACAGTTAAAGAAGGAACATTAGACTATACATATGAACAATTTGAAGAATATTCATTTGATGACTTGAAAGTTATCGCAAAATATAATGATGGAACAACAGAAGAAATTGGTAAAAAAGATTTAACAATTGGAGAATTCTCTACTAAAGAGATAAAAGATTATAAAGTTAAAATTTCTTATGGTGGAGTAGAAATTGAAGTTACTTTAAAGGTTACTAATGATTTAGATGAACTATATGAAATTAATACTGTAGAACAATCTGCTGATATTCTTAAGTATAAAGCAAATAGTACTTTTGTTGGTGAAAATGATACTAAGGAAAGAGAATTTGTAGAAAAAACTAAAACATATAAAGTTGGAGATGATAATCCATTTAGATTCTTCCCTAATATCACAGTTGTTGATGATCAAGGAACACCTCTTCCAATAAGTGCTTATACAAGTATTTCAAAAGTTTATGTAAAAGAGGGAAGTAACTATACTTTATTAGAGGGAACAGCTTTAACTAATATGGTAGCTATTGATGAAGAAAAATCAACTTATGATTTCACAGATGCTGCTATAAACAAAATGTTTAAAATTGAAGTAAGACCTGCTAACCTTACTGAAGTTCAATTATTAGAACCTGAGCAATATACAGTTTCATTAGAATTAGAAGTTGTTGATGGATACAATGTAACTAGAGCTGTTGAATTAGGTATATTAAATAACGATACTACAGAAGACAAATATCAACCATGGACAACATTACTAGCTAATAATCAAGTTACTAGACCTGCAACACTAAATGGTATTGTATTACACAATGATATAAGCGTTGCTAAGACTGATATCCCTGCTGTTTATTATACAGGCGATTCTTATTCAGGTGAATTTTTAAAGAATGATTTAGATGGTGACACAGATTTATATCGTCATGTTGTAGCAGATGATCAAACATTCCATTTCTATGGAAACTACTTCACTTTAAATTTCAGTGCAATTCCTGTAATTGATAGAAGTATTAGTGGGGAAATTTATAGTACTGCATCAGTGTTCAAGTTTGCTGCTAATGAAGAAACAGCTCCAACTAAATATACAACTACTAAAACATATTTTGAAGATGTTTCTATGATTGGTAATGGAACATTAACTTATGCTGATGAAGGTAGAGGATTTGGTACTTTAATCGGATTTAAAGCAACTGCTCATACAGTAACTTTAAATAACGCAATTATTAAGAGTTTCTTTATTAATACTTATTTAGAGTACAATAACACAATATTTAATATTAACAATGTAAAAGGTTATGATGCATATCAAAATAACTTATTTGGATATGGTGGAAAGAATGTCAATATTACTAATACTGAATTCAAGAGATCAGGAGGACCTGCAATGTTACTTCAACACGTAGATCCTAATAATAATCCAAATGATCACTATGCTGTAGCTAATGTTAGTAATTCTGTAATTGAATCATATGTTACAGGTGATGAGCCTTGGTTTGCTGCTTTTGGTGCAACTGAAAGTGTAGCTATGATTAGCTTATTAGCAGGAAAAGTTTCTCAAGACTATCTAAAAGATGGAGAAATTAATATGATTGGGTTGAATATGAGTGATGGTGCTGGACTTACAGGTGCAACTGGAGTTCAAGGGTATATTAAAGTTGATGATAAAGAAGTTAGCAACATGCTTTATAATGATTCAAATAATGCTAATGCTCTTGCAATTAAGGCTGCAATTGACGATGGTGCTGGACAACTTCCTGTTGTTGTATCTAGTGATGGAGTAATAATTAGAGTAAATCCAATTACTGAAGATATAGAGATGATAAATCCAGGAACAGTAGGAGGAAATATTGCTGCTGCTAATTATATAACTGTTTATGCATTTGGTATGGCTATTTGTTTAGCTAAAAATGTAGCATAATATAATTAAATGATTTTTAAGAGAAAAACTATTTATTATTATGATAAGTAGTTTTTCTCTGCTTATATTTATAGGGAAGGGAGATACAAAGTGCTTATATATTATATTTTGATCTTTCTAATGAGTATTTTAGGGTCTATAGGATTATATTTTTTATTAAACAAGTTCACAAATAAAAAAGAGGTTATATTAAAGATAATATCTGTTGTGGTTTGCTTAATAATGGCTATAAGATATATGCTTGCTAATCCCGCGATTGGACAAGTTCAAGGGTTGAATATGTTTTCTCCTTTCGGAGATGCTATATTAAAGACGTTTATTGGACAAATATTAGTTTGGTTTACATATGCAAGTATATTTTTAATCGGATTGAATTCATTTTTTAAAATTAAGAATCTTAATAACTTAGTTAAATTTCTTGCATTTCCTACATTAATATTAGATGCTCTATTATTTAATATTTATGCAGTATCAATTGTAGGAACTAATGCGTTTACTAATTTTGATTTTAGAATGATTTTAATTTCAATTGAGATAGTAGTTTCTATTTCTTATATGAGTGCAGTATTTATTAGAAAAGATTATTTTAAAATATCTAAAGAGGAACTTAAGAATTTATTACTAAGTTTGGTTCCTGTATTGCTAGCGATAATGCCTGCATATTCAATTCAAAGTTTAATTGGATATACAAGTAATGCTAATTTAAAATTCGAGTCATTTACACCTGAACATAGAATTATGCTTTATTTAAGTATTATTGTTCCAGTATCTGTGTACTTGGCGTTAAAAAATAAAAGTGAAGATGTAAGAAGATTTTCATTAATATACCTAAGTTTAGGAACATTATGGACATTCATGTATAGATTTTTATTTGCGGATTTTGCTTCACCAATGACTTGGCCTATTCACTTATGTCATACTGCTATGTATATAGTGCCACTATGCTTAATATTTAAGATGGATAGACTATTCTATTTCACACTATTTATTAATGTAATGGGAGCATTTTTAGCAATGGCAATGCCGAATACTGATTCTGTTAATATCTTTACTACAGATAGCATTATATTCTGGGTAAATCACTTTAGTGCGTTCTTTATGCCAGCGTTAGTTGTTTGCTTAGGAATGTTTAAAAGACCTAAGATGAAACAATGGTTTTATTCAATGTTAGCATTTTTAGGATACTTTATATTTGTTCTAATTATTAATGCTTGGTTCTCTAATTATGGGGAAGTTGACTTCTTCTATTTAAACAGTGATTTCATTGTAGATAAATTAGGAGCATGGGCTGAAAACACAAGAAATTATACAGTTAGTTTTAAAGTGAAAGAATTAACATTGACTTTTTATCCATTATATCAAACGTTATTCTTCTTTGTATATGTACTTATTTCATTTGGTGTTTGGTTCCTTTATGAACAACTATTCCAAATCATTGATGTTAATGAGGAAAGAAGATTAAAGAATAAAGAGTATAAGAAAATACAAAAAGAATTAGAATTTTTATTAAAAGGAAGGAGTATTGATGAGCCTATGAGTGGAGATAATAAACCATGTTTAGAGTTAAAGAGTTTCTCAAAAAAATATGGAACAAACAAACATTATTCAGTTAAGGATGCTTCATTTAAAGTAAATGGGGGAGAAATATTTGGATTCTTAGGGCCTAATGGTGCTGGTAAGTCTACTATTATAAAAAGTATTGTAGGAATACAAACTATTACTGAAGGAAATATTGAAATTTGTGGTTATGATGTTCAAAGACAATCTGTTCAATCTAAAAAAGAAATTGGTTTTGTTCCTGATCATTATGCTTTATATGAAAATCTTACTGGTCGAGAGTATATAAACTATATTGCAGATTTATATGAAGTTAGTAAAGAAGATAGAGATGAAAGAATAAATAGGTATGTTACTAATTTCAGTTTAGAGCATGCATTTGATAACCAAATGAAAACATATTCACACGGTATGAAACAAAAAATAACAATAATGGCTGCTTTAGTACATAATCCAAAAGTTTGGATTCTTGATGAGCCATTAACAGGACTAGATCCTAATAGTATTTATCAAGTAAAAGAGTGTATGAAAGCACATGCTAGAGAAGGAAATATTGTATTCTTTAGTTCACATATAATTGATGTTGTAGAAAAGATTTGTGATAGAATTGCTATCATTAAAAAAGGAAAGATTTTATGTGATGTTAGCGTAAAAGAACTAGAAGAAAAGAATATTGTACTAGAAGAATTTTATCTAGAAACAATTAATGAAGAATTAATTAAACAATATGAAAACGATAAGCCAGTAGAGAATAATGATAATAAAAAGAAAAAAAGTAAGAAATCAGCTAGTGGAGAAAATAAATGAAAACGATTAATGTATTAAAAACACTAGTTTCTATGCAATTAAAGGAAAAACTAAATTTAAAAGGAAGATCAAAATTTAATAAAAGAACTGCATTTGGAATGATATTCGCTGTTCTTAAATTTGCTTTAATTGTAGGATTATGCTTTGTGTTCTTGTTTTTAGCAAGAAAGTTACAGTTGTTTTCTTTAACAGGTATTTTACCAACTAGTATTGTAACTGTTGTATTTACTGTTATGTTATTGATTTCAATAGTAGCTACCACAATGTCACTAACTAAGAGTATGTATTATTCTCATGATAATCCAGTGCTATTGACTTTACCATGTAAGGCGAGTGAAGTATATTTATCTAAATTAATTGTATACTATATATACGAACTCATTAGAAATTTTTCTTTTATGGTACCAATGTTTATAGCATTTGGAGTTATTAGTAAATTTTCGTTTATATATTATATTTGGTTGCTTATATGTTTTGTTTTTATTTCAATGATTCCTGTAGTTATTGGTGCTTTGCTATCTATACCAGGAATGTGGTTCTATGATTTCTTTAGACAATATAAACGTTTACAACTTGGTTGTTTAATTGCTTTAATTGGGCTTATAGTAATAAGTGTTGTTAAGGCGATTGCAATAATACCTAAGAATATAGATTTACTTGGAACATGGGGAACTACTTATTGGCAAATTCAAGATTTTCTAAAAGCATTTACTAATAATTTTTCAGTTTTCCATAGAGTCGTAGAGATGATAGTAGGTGTGAGAGCAGGACTACATAATAAGATATTTGTTATTGATACTTTTATAACTTTAGCAATACTGCTTATATCAATTGTTGCTTTATTTATGTTAGGTATTGTAGTAGTTAAACCTCTATTCTATAAAATGGCTAGCAAGCCATTTGAATATCGTAAAGATTTAGTTAAGGCAAAACAAAATAAAATTTTACCAAAAAGAGCTACGACTTATAAAACAGAATTATTATTGAATATAAGACAACCAGAAAGAATATTCTCTAGTGTTGGTGTACTTATCGCTTTACCTATTTTGATTTTCTTCTTAAACAAAATGTTTATGGCTATGAGTACTAGATTATTAGGGGATAATATGTCTATTTCATTCAATATACTTATTATTTTACTGGTTGCATTGACTAGTAATAGTTATGCTGCTAGTGCTTTTTCTAAGGATGGAAGAAGTAGTTATTTAATTAAAGTTCAACCATCAAAATATCAACCATTATTATTAGCTAAATTATCTTTCAATTCAGTTACATTAGTACTATCATTCATTGCAACATTCATTGTTGTTTATCTAAATACTGGGTTAGGATTTGCAAAAGCATTAGTACTAATCTTGTCTTGTATTGCAATCTATTTTGCTCACTTATTCTATAGTGCAGAATTAGATATTATGAATCCACAGACTGAATTGTATGCTACTATAGGTAATACAGATAATAATCCAAATGAAACTAAATCTACATTAATGGCATTTTTAATATCATTCTTAGTTTTTGGACTTTTCTTGCTATTACTTATTGAGAATAATAGTTTATTTACATATTTAAAATTATTTGCAGTGTCATTAGTTATGATGATTTCAAGATTGTATTTATTCTTGAATAAGATAAAATTATATTATATGGAGAAATAGGTATGAAAAAATCGGTTATTGTGTTAATTGGAGTTATATATGTAATGGCTATTGCGGTAGTTAGTTTTTTTGGATTGAAAATAGACACTTTAAATGAAGTTATTTATGTAGAAAAAATAGAATGTACTAACGAGGAATTAAAAACAACATCTGATGGGACAAAATATATTTCAGTAAAATATATAGCAGATGATTTAAATCCTACAACTGTTCAATTAGAATGGCATGTTTATCCTGATGAAGCTAGTAGAAAAGGTGTAGAATTTATTTATGATGAGGAAAGAAATATTGCTGACGTTAGTCCATTTGGAACTGTAATTTTCAAAAGAAAAGGAGCGGTTACAATCTATATAACAACAACAGATGGAAGTGCTATATCGGAAGTAGTAAAAGTAATAGCATATTAAAAAATTATATGTAAAAATAAAAAGTGGATGCAAGTCCACTTTTTTATTAATAGAAAAAGACATTCGCTTGGAATGTCTTTTTAATGCTGAATTTATAACTATTATCCTAATCTGTTGTAGTATTCAACAACTAATGATTCATCGATTTCTTGTGATAATTCATTTCTTTCAGGTAGTCTTACATAAGTACCTTCCATTTTTTCGTTGTCAAATGTTACATAAGCAGGAACTGTGTGTAAAGTTTCTAAAGATTCTTTAATTACTTTTAAGTTTCTAGAAGTCTCTTTAACACTGATTACTTGAGTTGGTTTTACTCTATATGATGGAATATCAACTTTATTTCCATCTACTAAGATATGACCATGATTAACTAATTGTCTAGCACCACTTCTAGTTCTAGAAAGACCCATTCTGTATACTAAGTTGTCTAATCTAGACTCTAATAATACTAAGAAACAAGTACCTGTAACTCCATCAGCTTTTTTAGCAAGTTGGAATAAGTTATGGAATTGTTTTTCATTAACTCCATACATATGTCTTACTTTTTGTTTTTCTTGTAATTGTTTACCATATTCTGTTAATTTTTTCTTTTTGTTTGGTCCTTGTTGTCCTGGAGCATATGGTCTTTTTGCTAATTCATCTCCAGTTTCAAGAATTGAAAATCCAAGTCTTCTTGAAATTTTCCATTTTGGTCCTGTATAACGTGACATTTATAATTTCCTCCTTTGTCAGTTTTTTGCAAAACTTACATTAGGGATAAATTCCTTTTCCAGGGTTGTTATTATTAGTTATTTCATCCTTCAGCTAAGACTACTTTAATCCTTTAGTTAATAACTCCATTACAGAAAGTATTTATCTGCTGCAAGTACATGCGTGTTAATAATATAATTTTTTTTGCTCTTTGTCAATTATTTTTATTTTATATAATAAAAAAGAATCCGAAGATTCTTATTGTTCTAATAGTTGATCTAATGCTTTTCCATATAATGTTTTAGCATCTTTTAATAATTCACTAAATCTAGCTTTACTTTCAATTCTTTTTAATCTGTAAGTACCCTTATCTTCGATTAATTGAGATAGATAAGTATTAAATTGATCTTTTTCATTTAGTGTATAATCAGTATAGAAAATAAACAATTCATTTGTTTTTTCATCTTGTAGAAGTGATATAACATCACATATTATTTCATTCCCATTATCATCTAACACGGTAAAATTAAGTTCATTATCATTAAACTCCATATTAAGTCCTCCTTATAATTTTTGGGTTTTAATTTTTAAATTAGTCATTAGTGTATTAAATACATCTGACATTTTAACAATGGGTCTATCATCATAATTTGATGGTTTAGTTTCAAAAACATTCCAAGAAGTATGTACCAAGAAACCAACAACTTTGAGTGGAAGGAATAGTATTTTTGATACAATTTTAGTTGAGAGTATTCTAGTACCTAAAACTAAAGGAATTTTCACTAAATTTTTAACGTTGCGTCCTATTACTTTTGCAAGGTGTTTCGCAGATTTTTTCTTATCATCGCTAGTAGTAGCACGATTTGCAATTTTTACTGCAGTAGTAAGAGCTGCTAACCCTAATCTCATTTCTTTTATCATAGAATAATTACCAGCTTTATTTTTTATATTCATTCTTTCTATTAATTCACGATGTTTTTGTAATTCTTCAAAAACTAAAGCACTAATATTTGAAACATCAGCAGCCAAACAATTTTCAATGGCAATTTTTAATTGCTCTTTTAATGCTTTAATATATTTACCATGTAGATAAAGTATTTCTTTATCTTTTGAACCACTACTAATAGCATCATTGAAATTTTCTAGTGCTTCGGTAGAATTATTTTCAGCTTCACTATAAGTCATTTCTATAACACCTCCTATACTGTAATTATTATACTATAAACTGTGGAATATATAAAGATAAAAATAGTACAACAAATGTTTAGGGGAATTTTTTTTGTCATTAATTGACTATAAAATAATATTATTTTAATATCAATATAGGTGTGATAAATAATGATAAGAGAACTGTTAAGAAAAACAAAAGAATCACTCATATCTATACTTCCTATATTTTTACTTGTAATGGTATTAAATTTTACAATTGTTCCATTGTCAGGTGAAATGATGAAGTCTTTTTTACTTGGTTCGTTATTTCTAATGTTTGGAATGTCATTATTCACTTTAGGGGCAGATAATGCCATGATGCCAATGGGAACTAAAGTTGGAGCTTTTTTATCAAAGCATAGGAAATTATGGCTATTAATTGTTGCTACTTTTCTTATGGGAACATTTATTACTATTGCTGAACCTGATTTGAAAGTGTTAGCTCAACAAGCTAGTTATCTACCTAGTTTAGCACTAATATTAACCGTTTCAGTCGGAGTAGGATTGTTTTTGGTTTTATCTGTCTTAAGGGTGGTATTTAAATTATCACTTTCTAAATTATTGATTATTTCATATGGTATTGTCTTCTTACTTACTATATTTATTCCAGAAAAATTCATTCCTTTATCTTTTGATTCAGGAGGAGTTACAACAGGACCGATTACTGTGCCATTTATTATGGCATTTGGAATTGGAATTGCTTCAGTAAGTGGAGGAGAAGATGCTAAAAATGATAGTTTCGGTCTTATTGGCTTGTGTTCTGTTGGTCCAATATTATCCGTATTATTACTTAGTGTATTTTTTAAGAATGGTAATACAACTTATTTAGTAAACGAAGATACTTTGAGTTTAGTTAATTATTTTTCAATATATGCAGAAGAAATTGCTATAGCTTTATTACCAATAGTAGTATTGTTTTTCTTCTTCCAAATATTCTTTTTAAAGATGCCTAAAAAACCATTAATTAAAATTGTAATTAGTATAGTTTATACATTTACTGGATTATTATTATTCTTAGTAGGAGTTAACTATGGATTTATGAATGTAGGTAATTATATTGGTAAAGCAATTGTTGAAAGTGGTTATCAAAATATGCTTATTCCATTAGGAATGTTAATGGGATTATTAACTATTCTTGCAGAACCTGCAGTATATGTTTTAAACAAGCAAGTAGAAGATATTTCAAGTGGTTTAATTAGCAAAAAATCATTAACTTTAAGTTTATCTATAGGAGTATCGATTGCTGTAGGATTGGCGATGACTAGAATAGTATTTGATATACCTATTTATTTTATATTGATTCCAGGATATTTGCTTGCAATTATACTGACTTTCTTTGCTCCAAAGATATTTATAGCCATTGCTTTTGATTCAGGAGGAGTAGCTAGTGGACCAATGGCTGCAACATTCATACTACCATTTGCAATTGGCACTTGTTTGAGTTTAAACCATAATGTTATATTAGACGCTTTTGGATTAGTTGCATTTATTGCTTTAACACCGCTTATTGCAATTCAAATTTTAGGAATAGTTTACCAAGTGAAACTTAATAAACAACAAAGCAATGAAACTAAAAGAGAAGTTGAAAGATATATTGAGTTGGAGGTGTAGATATGAAGAAGTTAAAGTTTAATTTTATAATTACTGATCGTAGTCTTGAATCAAAATTAATAAAATTTTTAAAAAAGCAAGGATATGATAAATACTTTTTATTCTATGGCAAGGGTAGCGCAAGTAGTGTACTTCTAGATTATTTAGGTATAGGAGAAACAGAAAAAGTTGTATTGGTATATCCAGGAAATGAAGATGATTCGAAAAAAGTTATGGAACTTATAAAACATAGTGAATATTTAAAACAAACAATAGTATTTAGAGTCCCAATAAAAGGGATTTCAAGTAAAAAAAGTTTAGATTATTTTCTAAAGGAGGTAGCAAGTGATGAATAAATTTGAGTGTATTTTTACAGTAGTAGATGGTGGATATAGTGATATTGTAGTAGAAGCTGCAAATAAAGCAGGTGCCAAAGGTGCTACTATTATCAATGCGCGTGGTAGTGTAACGAATGAACCAAACAAATTCTTTAAATTAAATATTCAACCTGATAAACAAATAGTGATGATTTTATCAAAAGAAAGTGAAACCAAAGAAATAGTAGAAGCAATTTCTAAAGCTGCAGGAATGAATACTAAGTCACATGCATTATCATTTGTATTACCTGTTGAAGAAGCCATAGGTATGGCACAAATATTCAAAACTGATGAAACTAGCGAATAATTGCTAGTTTTTTTATTAAAAAACTATCTAATTACTTAGAATTTATTGATCTGATGTTATAATAAGGTTATGGATGGTGGTAGTATGTTGTTTTTTGGTAAGGGAAAAGTTAGCAAGCAAATTAATGAATTGAAAACTAGATTTAATAATTTGAAAATGAATAATCTAGATTCAAATATGGAAAAATTAAAGCTAATTAGTGATAACAATGAAGAATACAATGAATTGTATACTGCAATCGAAGCTAACTATAACAGCTTAGTGAATGATTATTATTTGGACATTGAGGAAAACATTAATGCTTTAGAGAGTACTATGAATGTTATGGATATAAAGTTAGTTAAAGTTGAAATTAAGAAGATAAGTGATAAGGTTGATAGTGCTGAATATGAGAAAAATGAAATTATAAAACAAATTAATGATATGTTTGCGCCTGAGAAAAGCATAAGAGAAGAACTTACACCATTAAAAGAAAATTACAGGGAATTAGTAAATTTATTTAATATTCATCAAGCTGAATTAGACGAATGTGCTATATTATTTGATGATGCAATAAAAGATATGGATAAATATATTAATCAAATTGATGAGCGATTAATCTCAGGAGAATATAAAGAGGCTAAAGCAATATTAGTGAAATTCAAAGAAACTTTAAATGAATACTCTATTCATATTCAAAATATGCCTGAGATAGTTAGTTTCACTCTAAAAATATTACCAACTAGATACAACAATGCTTTAGAAACATATGAACAAATGAAAAAAGAAGGATATGTATTATTCTCTATCAAGATGAATACATATCAAGATGAAATTGATTCATTATTTGATCATATAAAACAAGGATTTTATGAATTAAGATATAATGAGGTTAAAAATCAAATTAGAGAACTAGTTTTAAAAATTAATGAGATAAATGTAAAGTTAGAAAATGAAAAAACTTCAAAGGAAAACTTTGACGATAATAATGATAAAGTCTATGCTTATATAGATGAAATCAATAAGAAATTTTTAAAAGCTAAAAGAGACTTTTATTCAGTTAATGGTGTGTATCTAGTGGATAAGAGTAGAGAAGATGAATTAATATTTATTGAAAATGAATTACATGCACTAAGTAGAATTAAAATGGAACTTGAAACATATATTCATTCACCTACAAAATATCCATATTCAACACTTAATGCTAAACTAATGGAATTAAAAGATTTTTCTGAGTCTATTGATGCAAAGGTATATGGATTCCAAAACTATATTTATTCGTTAAAAGAAGATAGTCAATATGCGTATAAGTATGTTAATGATGCTTCAGTAGCTATTACATACTATCATAATGTTTTGGCTTCATTTAATCATAAAGTATTATCATATATGTATAAAGATAGATATGAAGAATTATGTGATTTGATAGATATTATTAGTAAAGAATTGGTTACAAAGCCTATTTATGTAGAGAAAATCAATCAAGAATTAAGTATCTTTAAGACAAGAGCAACATCATTATTAGAAGAGATGAAGGAAAGTGTAAAATTATATAATAATGCTAGTAATATAATTGTTTATACTAATAAGTATAGAAGTAGTTTTAGTGTTGTAAATGATGTTTTAAATAGAGCTCAAATTCATTTTGATAATGGAGAGTTTGAATTTGCTATTGATAGTGTTAGTGAAATATTGCAACAAGTTCATCCTCAAGCATATGCAGAAATGGTGAAATATAAGGAAGAGAATAATGAATAATATATATTTGGATTTTGCTGCTACTACAAGTGTTAGAAAAGAAGTATTAGAGGCATATAAGAAATTATTAGATTTAAATTATGCTAATAGTGATTCTATTCATAAATTAGGTAGTGAAGCAGCCAGATATTTAACTCATGCACGAAAGCAAGTTAGTGAATTGTTGCATGTGAAAGAAAAAGAAATTATTTTTACAAGTGGATCTACAGAAGCAAACAATATAGCTATTAAAAGTGTAGCTATTGCATATATGTCTAGAGGTAAACATATTATCACTAGTAGCATTGAACATCCTTCTGTTTTGGAGTCTTGCAAGTGGTTAGAAGATAACTTAGGATTTGAAGTAACTTACTTGCCTGTTAATAAAGAGGGAAAAGTAGATTTGGAGTCTTTAAAGAATGTTTTAAGAAAAGATACTATTTTAGTTAGTATAATGGCAATTAATAATGAACTTGGAAGTATTAATGATATATATACTTTATCTAAATATGTAAAAGAGAACTCAATTGCTGTTTTTCATAGTGATGCTACTCAAGCAATTGCTAAAGAAAATATAGATTATACATATGTCGATATATATAATTTTTCTAGTCATAAAATATATGGTTTAAAGGGAAGTGGAGTCTTAGTTAAAAAAGATAAAATACGAATCGTTCCTTTAATCAGCGGTGGTCAACAAGAATTTAATTATCGTGGGGGCACTAGTAATTGGCATAATCATGTAATGACTAGTAAAGCATTACGTTTGTCTTTAGAAAATTATAGTAAAGAACATAGTCATGTAAAAGAAATTAATAGATATTGTCTTGATAAATTAAAAGAGGAATTTAATGAGAAACTTCTTGTTAATAGTCCTAGTGATGCTAGTCCATATATACTAAATTTTGCTATCAAAAATAAGCGTGGGGAAATTATAGTTAATGCTTTAAGTGAATTAGGAATATACATATCAAGTAAGAGTGCTTGTTCATCTTATAGTAAAGATTATTCAAAAAGTGTATATGAATTAACTCATGATGAATTTATAAGTAAAAATAGTCTTAGAGTATCTTTTTCGTATTTGACTAGTAAAGAGGAAATTGATATATTTATTAAGGAATTAAAAAGAGTTGTTGATGGGATAAAAGGATAACTCTTTTTGTTTTAGGAGGTTAAATAATGGAAAAATTAATTATTGGTAAAATTATTAATACTAGAGGTTTAACAGGTGAATTAAAAATAGATAATAAATCCAGTTTTGTAAAAGAGAGATTTAAAATAGGAAATATTATATATTTAAGTAATGATGAAATCAATTTTACTAGTTTTAAGATAACTCATTTTAATTTTACTAAAGGGTTTGTATATCTTACTTTAGAGGGAATAAACTCTATTGAAGAAGCGAACAAATATCGTGATTATATCGTATATTGTTCTAGTGAAGAATTAAATGAAACAAAAGATATATACCATTTTTTGACACTTAAAGACATGAGAGTTATATATAGAGGTAAAGAGATTGGTAAAATAGTAGATATTGAGAATAATACTAGACAAGATTTAATCAGAATCGATACTGGTAATAAGACATTCTTAATACCATTTATGGATAACTTTATAGTGAATATAGATGTAGATAATAAAGTTATAGAAGTTGATAATATAGGTGTTTTATATGAAGATTAAGTATTTAACTTTATATCCTGATTTTTACAATGATTTTAAATCCACTTCAATTGTCAGAAAAGCTTTAGATAAAAATATAATTAGTATTGATACCATAGATTTAAAAAAGTATGTAAAGAGTAAAAGAGTAGATGCAAAGATTATAAGCGGAGGAAAAGGAAATCTTATTAGATATGATGTCGCACATGACGCTTTAAGTGATATAAAGGGTAACAATAGTAAAGTTATATTAGTTACTCCTAAAGGAAAGACTTTTAATCAAAAGATTGCCTATGAATTATCTAAAGAAGAAGAGCTAATCTTTATTTGTCCTCATTTTGAAGGGATTGATGAAAGAATAGTAGAAGAAGTAGATTATTGTTTATCTATTGGCGATTATATTTTAACTGGAGGAGAGTTAGCTAGTCAGGTTATTAGTGATTCTGTTATAAGACTAATTGAAGGAGTAATAAATAAAGAATCATTAAAAGAAGAAACATTTAATAATGATTTATTGGAGTATAGTCAATATGCATTACCTAGGGATTACAATGGTAAAAAAGTGCCAGAAATATATTTTAGTGGTAATCATAAAGCAATAGAGGATTATAAGTTAAAACAAAGTTTACTTTTAACTAAAAAGAATAGACCTGATTTATATAAAAAACACAAATTGAGTGATCATGAAAAAGATGTACTAAAAAAATGCGATAAAAAATGGGAAAAAGAGATTATAGATAAGTCAAAAAAGTAGCAAATATTGCTATTTTTTTTGATTTTATAAAAAAGTGTTCAAGATACTAGCATTTCTTTTAAATATAGTTAATAATTTAATTATCGATATATTACTATCCATATAGTTGTAATGCGTAGTTAGGAGGTTCAGTATGGATAAGAGCAAAGGAAGTTTAACAATTAAATTTTCAGGAAAGGAAAGTTTGGATTTAAGCGTTTTATCAAAATTATGTTCATGTTTGTTAAACGTTTTAAATAAAGTTAGTTTAAGTACTACTAATAAAAAGAATGATTATAATGTAAGTTATAATAATGGTGATGGATTTAGTTTGATAATTACTCAAGAAACGACTTCAGAAGACACTATTATAGATAATAATGTTAATGTGTTTAGTACATTGATAGATGCTTTATCTATTCGTCGTTTCATTGCAAAAACAGGTTCATTTACGTTTAATGTTGAAGATGATACATGTACTATTAATAACACATTAGAAACAGAAGATTTTAATCTTCCAAGTTATAATATTTATGTTAGTGATAATGTTATTGAAGATAGTTTAGCTAAATTAAGTTCTATTATTTTATCTAAGAAAAATAGTTTTCAAACTATTTATAAAAATGGAATCTTAGAAAAGAGAATTAATTATAGTAAAGAAGATTTAGAGAATACTTCTAAAAAGATTAATTTAGAAAATATTGTATGTAGTAAGGAAGAATATAGATCACTTATGTCATTGCAAGTTGAACAACTAGATTTAATTGGCGGAGGAACTTGGAAGTTTAGAGATGTTACTAACTTTAAAGGTCAACCTTTTAAAGCGAAGATTAAAGATAGAGAATTCACAAAGAATTTGAAAACGGGTAATGTCATTCTTGGCTATGGTTTAATTTTAAAAGGTGATGTTAAAACTACTGTAGTTAAAGATAGACATGGGAAAGTAATACCTAATAAATCTACTTATATTATCGAAAAAGTTTATGATGTATTATATGGAGAACAAGCAGATTCAATCAATTTAGAAATTTAGAGTCCCGTAGGGCTCTTTTTTTTATTGAAAAACCAGTTAGTTGGATATATAATATTTGTGGTGATTAAAATGGAAAAAGAAAATGAAAAAATATTGCAAGCAATATCTACTAGAAATAATATAAATATGGAACAAGTAAAAAGATTATTAAGTGATAATGTATATTTAAAAGAAACATATAAAAATGATGTTATCTTAGTGGAGAAGACTGCTTTTACTCTAGAAGAGATGAAAAAAGAAAATGAAAAAAGATTAAATGATTATAAATTCCTTATGAGTTTATATGATAGTGATGAGTTGTTTGCTTATTTTAAGAGTGCTAAGAGTATAGAAAAATATTTGAATTTATATATTGATTATATATATGAGAATGTTCCAGTTAAACATATGGTGGTAATTAATATACCACATGTTGAGATGCCCTCTATTGCCAAATTAGCAAAAAGAAGTCGTAAATAGTATATAAATACTAGGATTTATTTTGATATTATTACATCTAATTAGTTATACTATAAATGTAATAATCAATTTGGAGGATTTTTTATGAAAAAAGAAACAAAAGAAATAATCAAAAAGTTTGCATTTATATTCTCACCAGTGTTTACGCTTATTATGTATGTTATTCCATACGTAGCATATTATCATTATAGTTATAAAACTATTAATACTATGAAAAATGCCAGCTATTTTAATTTATTGCAAAGTGATATAGGAGTATTTACCAAGGTGCTTCTATGGGCATCATTGGTTTGTGTAGTTGCTTCTTTAGTGATTTATATTGCTAGTGCAGTAATCAAGAAAAAAGAAAAACTACTAGTTAATATTGCCTCTATTACTCTAGTAGCTTCTACTGGTGCATTATTCTTGTTTAGTTTTATTAAAACGAGTGTAGGAGAAAATGTTCGTATATGGGCAGACTTTATGACTTTTCCATATGCAGCATTGTTAATATATAATGTTACTTGTCTAATTTTAAATTTTAAAAAGTCTAAATAAGTGTTGTTAGGTAAGATATACAACCACATATAAAGGAGAAACCGATTATTAGAAATGGTGAGGGTTTCTTCTTTTTTATTAGATAATAAACTATTGTCAAAATAGATATAAGTATAAATGTAACTAGAGTTAATAAATTAACACTAAAATCAGTTTTAATACTATTGAAAGAAGAAATATTAAATAAATTAAGTCCTGCTATTTTGATGGTAGAAGAAAGAATTAATCCTAAGATTAATGGCGTAGCAAATTTTAAAAATGTTTTAAAAAACTTTGTTTCTTTTACTTTATTGATAAAGATTGCAATAAATAGCATGATTATAAAAGAAGGTAGAGCTACAGATAATGTGGCTAGCATAGCTCCTAATATGCCATATTGATCATATCCAATGAAAGTAGCAATATTAATTGCAAATGGGCCAGGAGTAGATTCAGATATAGCAATGAAATCAGATAGTTCATATTGTGAGATTCCAAATTGTTCTACTTCTTCGCTAATAAGAGGAATCATAGCATATCCTCCACCAAAAGTAAGTAAACCTATTTTAAAGAAAGTAAAAAATAATTTAATCATTTTCTTTTACCTCCTTTTTACTAAATAGAGTATAGATAAAAGTTACTACAAGTGTGAATATGATAATATAGATTGCTTTAATTTGAAAAAAGAAATTTAAGATAAATGG
>JAZKZZ010000032.1:0-4313 GCA_045612885.1 Bacilli bacterium
CTTATCCTCTTGTTAATCCAAGAAGAAATTGTATTAATAGGAATTTATTTATTAATATTGGAAATTCCTTAAAACATTTATTAACGTTAAAAAAACCTAGATGTAAGCATTTGGGTTGTGCGCTTGAATATAATAAAATAGAGAGAGTATGGGAGTGTCCTTGTCATGGCTCAAGGTATGATAATGATGGGAATATACTTGATGGGCCTACATTAAAAGGAATAAAAAAGAAGATAGAAAAATAATATTATAATAAAGAGAAAAGATTGAATTAATTTAATTCAATTTTTTTTATTGTCTATATAGCAATATTAATTATCTTGTATTAGAATATTTAGAGTGTGAAGGAGTGTTGAGTGTGTTAAGAACGTTATTAAAATGTGTTAGAGAATATAAGAAACCAAGCATCATTACTCCCATTCTAATTTCTATTGAAGTAGTGATGGAGGCTTTTATTGTTTTTGTTGCTAGAGAATTAATTAACTTGATGTCTAGTGGGAATTTAGAAAATTTATGGAAGTATGCAGTGACATTAGTGGTATTAGCACTTATTTCATTATCTTGTGGTATAGGAAATGGTATTACTGCTAGTAAGGCAAGTGCTGGATTTGCTAGTAATGTAAGACATGATGTATTTCATAAAATTCAAGATTTTTCATTTGAGAATATTGATAAGTTTCAAACATCATCGTTAGTTACCCGTTTAACTACTGATGTTAGTAATATTCAAATGTCATATCAAATGTTACTTAGAATTGCTATTCGATGTCCACTTATTATTATTTTTTCAATTATAATGTCCTTTAGCATTAATCCTGAGTTAGCATGGATATTTGTTATCACAATGCCACTACTAGGATTTGCTTTATTTATGATTATTCGTATTACAATGCCAGTTTTTAGAAAACTATTTAAAAAATATGATAAGTTAAATAATTCTATACAAGAAAATGTAAAAGGTATAAGAGTAGTAAAATCTTTTGTTAGAGAAGATTATGAAATAGAAAAATTTGATAAAGCTAGTGATGAATTATGTAATGATTTTACTAAAGCAGAAAAGATATTAGCATTAAACAATCCAATTATGCAATTTTGTATTCACTTGTGTATTTTACTTATTAGTTTTCTATCTGCTAAAACAATAGCGACTCATACATCTGTATTTACAGGAGCGTATTCAAATATGCAAGTGGGTGATTTATCAACTCTTATTACATATGGAGTGCAAATGTTATCTGGAATGATGATGTTATCATTTATTTTTGTAATGTTAACTATGTCGATTGAATGTGGTAAGCGTATTTGTGAGGTTTTAAATACTGAATCCACTTTAACTAATCCAACTAACCCTGTATATGAAGTTAGTGATGGAAGTATTCAATTTAAAAATGTTAATTTTAAGTATTCAAGTAGTGCAAGTAAGTATGCTTTATCTGATGTAAACTTAAATATCAAAAGTGGCAGTGTAGTAGGAATACTTGGTGGTACAGGTAGCAGTAAGACTACACTTGTAAACTTAATTTCTAGACTTTATGATGTGAGTGAAGGAGAAGTTTTAGTTGGTAACAAGAATGTTAAAGAATATGATTTAGATAGTTTAAGAAAACAAGTTGCAGTGGTTCTACAAAAGAATGTTTTATTTTCTGGAACTATAAAGGATAATCTTCGTTGGGGAAATAAAGAAGCCACTGATGAAGAGATAATTGAAGTGTGTAAGATAGCACAAGCAGATGACTTTGTTAATTTATTTACTGAAAAATATGATACGTTTATTGAACAAGGTGGAACTAATGTGAGTGGAGGTCAAAAGCAAAGATTATGTATTGCTAGAGCGCTTCTTAGAAAACCTAAAATATTAATATTAGATGATAGCACAAGTGCAGTTGATACTAAAACAGATGCTCTTATTCGTATGGGATTAAAGGATTATTTACCTGAAACTACTAAGATTATAATCTCACAAAGAATATCTTCAATAATTGATGCAGATATGATTGTTGTAATGGATAATGGTCATATCGATGAGGTTGGAAAGCATGATGACTTATTGAAGAATAATGAAATTTATAAAGAAATATATGCTATTCAAAACAAGGTGGGTGATTCTAATGCCTAAAGTTATGAATAATAAAAATGCCAGAGGTATTAAAACTGGAAATGAGATAAAGAATCTAAAAAGATTATTAAAAGAATTATGGACATATCATAAAAAGGGATTGATATTAGTAATAGTTTGTTTATTACTTAGCTCACTTTCTAATACTACAGCTTCAATATTTTTAGCACAAATTGTAAATAGAGTTATTTCTCCAGTTATTTATGGAGTAAAAGATGGTGCAGAAAATGTAAATTATTTGACATTTAGTGAAGTTTCACCAGTATTAATAAAAATAGTACTATTAATGGCAAGTATTTATATAATAGGATTAATATCTAACTTTATATATACTAGAACAATGGCTTGCATTACTCAAAGTTTTTTAAACAGGATGAGAGAGAAGACTTTCCATCATATGCAAACATTGCCAATATCATATTTTGATACTCACACCCATGGAGATATAATGAGTATTTATACAAATGATATTGATGCAATTAGACAATTAGTAGGATCTTCTATTCCTAGTTTGATTCAAAGTGGAACTATTTTAATTGTTTTAACCGGAGTTATGTTAACTTATAGTATATGGTTAGCGCTTATTGTATTTGCATTTATTATTGTGATGATGAATGTTACTAAAATAGTAGGAGGAAAATCATCTAAATATTTTGTAAGACAACAAAAAACTATTGGTAAAGTTGAAGGGTTTGTTGAAGAAATGATGCATGGACAAAAAGTTGTAAAAGCTTTCTGCCATGAACAAGAGAGTAAAAAAGATTTTGATAATTTAAATGAAGAATTAAGAAAAGATATTACTAATGCTAATAAATTTGCTAATATCTTAGGACCAATTATGGGAAATATAGGTAACTTGATGTATGTTTCTGTAGCCATAGTAGGATCAATCTTATTTATACTTGAAGCTCCAAATTTAACAATCTTAGGAATTCAAACAATTCAAATGGGATTTGTAGTATCATTTTTAAATATTTCTAAGCAATTTACTCAAAACGTTAACCAATCCAGTCAACAAATAAACTCTATTGTTATGGGACTTGCAGGAGCAGGTAGAGTTTATGATTTGTTGGATATTGAGAGTGAGAAAGATAATGGATACGTAAGTTTAGTAAATGCTAAATATGATTCTCATAATAAGTTAGTAGAGTGTGATGAAAAAACAAATATTTGGGCATGGAAACATCCTCACAAAGATGGAAGTGTCACTTATACTAAATTAGAAGGTGACATTAGGATGGAAAATGTAGATTTTGGATATGTTAAGGGCAAATTAGTTCTTCATGATATTACTTTATATGCTAAACCAGGTCAAAAAGTAGCGTTTGTAGGTGCTACTGGTGCTGGTAAGACTACAATTACTAATCTAATTAATCGCTTTTATGATATTAATAATGGAAAGATAAGATATGATGGAATTAATATCAATAAAATTAAAAAGCCTGATTTAAGAAGATCACTTGGTATAGTATTACAAGATACAAACTTATTTACTGGGACAGTAAAAGATAACATTAGGTATGGAAGATTAGATGCTACTGACGAAGAGATAATTGAAGCTAGTAAGATTGCTAATGCTTATGATTTTATTACAAGATTACCTCAAGGTTTTGATACAATGCTTGAAGGAAATGGAGAAAATTTATCTCAAGGACAAAGACAATTGATTTCAATTGCTAGAGCAGCAGTAGCAGATACTCCAGCGATGATTTTAGATGAAGCTACATCCTCAATCGATACCAGAACTGAACAATTGGTTCAAAAGGGTACAGATAAATTGATGGAGGGAAGAACTGTATTTGTAATAGCGCATAGATTATCTACAGTACAAAACTCTAACGTTATCATGGTATTAGATCATGGTGTGATTATTGAAAGAGGTAATCATGAGGACTTAATTGATAAAAAAGGTCAATATTATCAATTGTATACAGGTGCTTTTGAATTAGAATAATAAAGATAGCTACTACATTGTTAGTGGCTATTTTTTTATTGAAATGCTATTAGAGATGCTTTATAATAAAAGCGATTGGAGGCATTTAAATGAAAAACAAAGAGATTGATAAAGAAATAGTTCAGAAATATATGGATAAGAGAATATATTTAGATAATTCAAATTTAGCATTAAAGTGTGTGTTTTGGATGGGATTATCATTAGGTGTTGTTATACCAATAATATTAACTTTTATTTTTGATT
>JAZKZZ010000033.1:0-23136 GCA_045612885.1 Bacilli bacterium
GTTGGAATAAAGAAAACGAAGAAGATTATTTGACTGAAATTCAATTTCCTGTAACTAAAAGATAGTTTTCAATTTTGAGAACTCATACAAATCTTTTTCTTTTTGGAAAAATTAGGGGAGCTAAAGAAAAATCGATGGGTGCTAATGGATTTTGTAAGGGTGCTACTCAATTAACGATTATAAAATAAAAAAATCCCTAAAAATTGACTAGGGGTGTTAATAAAAAATAGGCATTTTTTGGCTTGGTTTCAAAAAGTGTCTTTACATCCAAGTGTAAAGAATAAGTTGGATACAATAGTGTTCAACTTTTTTTGTTTAATAAAGGAAATGTGATATGCTTTATATGGGAAAGAGAGATGATCTTATGAAAACTACGATTTTGTTTTCTAATATGTTAGGAGATATAACATCTGATAATTGTGTAAATGAATGTTCTTTTAATGAAAATGTTTCTAATTTATTGGTGAAATACATTAAGGATAATTCAAATTTAGTTTTTATAAATGCACCAGGTTTTAAAAATGATCACTTGTATCATGAGGCTACGGTTAATGCTTTTAAAAAGTTGAATATAAATTTTGCCAATGTTGTTGAATTATCTAATGAAACTGAAATATCTACTTTAACAGATTTTCCAAAAAGTGATAGAGTTTATTACTTGATGGGTGGGAATCCTATAACTCAAAAAGAAATAATAGAAAAATTCAATTTAACTCAAGAATTGAAAAATTATGAAGGTGTTGTTATTGGTTTTTGTGCAGGAGCAATTAATTTGTCTAAGTATTCTATTATTACAACTGATGGAGACTTTGATACTCCTTCTTATTATAATGGAATAAATAGAGTTAATATAGTTGTTGAACCTCACTTTGAGGTGGATGAGTCTGAATTTTATAATAATAGAATGAAGGAATTAAATGATTTTTGTAATAAATTAGATGAAGATATAACCGCAATACCAGATCTGTCTTGTGTTTTAATAAATGATGAAATAATAGAGTATTATGGTGAAATTCATTTTATAAAGAAAGAAGAAAAATAGAATCTGTTGTCAATTTTGTTAAGGATGCTAAAATAAAATCGATGGCTGCTACTCGATTAACGATTACTTTTGCTGTTTTTTGCAGGGGTGCTAATAAAAAAACACCGATTTTTGAAAGGGTGCTACTAAATTAACGATTACAAAGGGCAAGGGTGCTAAAGAAAAATAGGCGTTTTTGAACTAGTTTTCAAAAAGTGTAGGCACAACCAAATGTTAAGAATTACTCTGATACACTAGTATCGGAGTTTTTTTGATTTTTGCATGTGGCGTAACAAGCTATAGTGATTAGTTGTTAATGAATTTATTAAATGATATACTTTCTTACAAGGAGGAGAAAAAATGAATAATAATGATAAAAATAAGAATTATGTATTTAGATATTCATTAATTACATATATATCTTTTTGGTTAGGTATATTACTTGTAGGAGCTACATATTTATTAACAAATAATGATTTGCTTATGAGAATATCAACAATTCCTCTATCATGGATACCAACAATAGTTTTACTTATAATATTTAAGAAATTATTACCTAATGAAAATAAAAAAGAATGGGTAAAAAAATCATTTTCATCAAAGGTAAACATTGGTTTAGTTGGTGTTGTTACTTTAGCGTTCACATTACCAGTAGTATTTACTTATTTAATAATGGTATCTAGTAACTCTGGAGTAGAGAAATTTGATTTAAGTTCATTATCAGTTAGTTTTATTATAACAGAGATTATATTTGCTATTGTTACAGGAGCAACTGGAGAGGAGCTAGGGTGGAGAGGCTTTCTTCAACATCATTACGAAAAAGAAAATAGTGGAAATGTTATCAAAGCTTCTTTAGAGGTTGGGATTATATGGTTTTTTTGGCATTTACCACTTTGGTTTACATCTACTGCAGGTCAACCTATAGAATTTATGCTAAATCATATAATTACATTTTTTGTTATGACTATGAGTTTAGCGGTTATTATAGCAATTTGTTATAGCCGTTGTAGAAATATATTTATACCAATGTGGATACACTTTATTGCTAATTTATCTCTTGCATTAGTATATCCGTATTTTACAAATAATTCTGCTATGATGTCTGGTAAATTGTTGGTATCTATATTCTATGTTGTGGTGGCAGTAATATTTGTTTTATGGCATAGAAAGCAAAAACGTTTAACAGACTAATTTTATGGCTCACACTAGTGGGCTTTTTTATTTTCTATTGACAAAATAAATTCAATTATATACCTTTAATTACAAGCAGACCAGTGATAGTAAACTATCGCCAATTGGCAGCTTTTTTAATTTATAACGATTGCAAGGTAGGGGTGCTACTATGTTAACGATTACTTTAATAGGGGTGCTACAACTTTTTGTAAGAAATATTGTGATTTTTTGATAAGGGTGCTAATAAAAATTATAAAAAAATAACTAGGGTTGCTAAAAATTTTTATGGAAAAATTGAAAGTTTTCAAAAAGTGTATGCACAACCATATTGAAAGCATTACTCTGATACAATTATGTGTCAGAGTTTTTTATAACCTTATAACGATTGGGTGGCAACTTTGTAACGTTTGTAAGGAGGGAGGTGCTGTTTTTTTAGCGTCTTTTGTTGTAAAAATTTATGTTGCAATATATAATTGGGTATGAAAAGTATAACTTGTTATACTTGAGGAGGTTTATATGAAAGATAAGTTTGTGGGAATCGCAAAGGTTGGAGAAAAAGGACAAATAGTAATACCTAAAGAAGCAAGAGATATGTTTGGGATTAAGCCAGGAGATTGTGTTGTGGTGTTATGTGATAAAAAGAAAGGAATGGCAATTGTTAAATCTGAAGTGATAGAGAGCGCTATGGATAAAGTAATGCCTGAAATTAATTAATATGTATTCTATTGAAATAAATAAATTAACTAAAAAGTTTAAAGAAAAGGTTGCAGTAAATGAAATAGATTTACAAATTAAGCGTGGAGAATTATTTGCGCTTCTTGGAACTAATGGAGCGGGTAAGACTACAACAATTAAGATGTTGTCTGGATTAATATTGCCAACAACTGGAAACATTAAAATAGAAAATATGGATATGAAAAAAGATGTTTTTAGAATTAAAGAAATTTTAAATATTTCTCCACAAGAAACTGCTATCGCGCCAAATTTAACTGTTAAGGAAAATTTAGAGTTTATGGCTGGTGTATATCAAATTAATGATAAAGATAGTAAAATTAAAGAACTTATTAAACAATTTAAACTTGATGAAGTATTAAATAAAAAAGGTAAAACTTTATCTGGTGGTTGGCAAAGAAAGGTATCTGTTGCGATTAGTTTGATAAATGACCCTAAAATATTATTTTTAGATGAACCAACATTAGGGCTAGATGTAATATCAAGAAAAGAATTATGGAAAATAATTAGTTATTTGAAAGGTAAAATTACAATTATTTTAACAACTCATTACATGGAAGAGGCCGAAAGTTTAGCTGATAGGGTTGGTATAATGGCTGATAGCAATCTAGTTGATGTTGGGACAGTTGAGGAATTAATTAAGAAAACTAAAACTAAAAGTTTTGAAGATGCTTTTGTGTACATTGCAACTGGAGGTAAATTATAATGAGAATGTTAAATTTTGCTAAAAGAAATTTTAAAGAGTTAATAAGAGATCCGTTAAGTTTAATATTTGAAATAATATTGCCTATATTCTTGTTGTTTATATTTCAACAAATTAATATTCCTGGGGAAGTTTATAAATTAGAAAATTTCACCCCGGGAATTATAGTGTTTGGTTTTTCATTTATAACGCTATTTACTGCAACTCTAGTTTCTAAAGATAGAACTTCATCTTTACTTATAAGACTTGGTACATCTCCAATGAAATCACACGATTATATTTTGGGATACATAATATCACTAATACCAATAATTATTGTTCAAGATATATTATTCTTCGTAACTGCTATTATATTAGGATTTGGTTTTAGTGTTAATATGATATTCACAATACTTATATCATTAATTGTTTCTATTATGTTTATTTCTCTTGGTATACTAATAGGAAGTTTAGTAAGTGAAAAAGCTACTGGTGGAATTGGAAGTATAGTAGTTCAATTAGTCTGTTTTACAAGTGGAATGTATTTTTCAAAAGATTTAATTGGAAATGTGTTTGCTAAAGTTTGTGAAGTATTGCCATTTGAGAGTTGTTTGAATATAGTTAAAGGTGTATTAAATAATAATTTTGATATTATATCAACACAAAATATAATTGTGTTTACGTTGTATACAATTGGTGTATTGGTGTTATCTATTGTTGCATTTAAAAAGAAAATGTTCAGTGATAACAAATAATTATTAAATTATAGTATTATGGCTCACACTAGTGAGTCTTTTTTTGTTAATTATAGGAGATTTGGTTTATTTTAACTTTACAACGATTACTTGAAGGAATACTAAAAAAATTTTAAGGGCACTGGTATCAAAAAGTGTAGGCACAACCAAGTGTAAAGAATTAGTTGGATACAATAGTGTTCAACTTTTTTATTTATATGGTATTATAAATATGCATGAGGTGATTTGATGACTATTTTTTGTACTATATATTATGTGTTGAGTTATATTGAAACTGTTCCACAAATAATTAAATTAATAAAAACTAAATCAAGTAATGATTATAGTTTGGGTATGCTTGTATTGCAATTGATAGCTTTGATTAGCTGGTCTTTATATATATTTACTTCTAGACAAAGTGTGATTGTATATATAGGAACAATAATTGATTTGTTATTATTATTCTTGATAGATTTTTTGATTTTGAAATATTATAACTTTCAAAAGAAAAGCCAAAGTGTTAACTAGTTTTTAGGGGGAATAGTTTAACGATTATAAAACTAGGAGCGCTAAAGAAAAATAGGTGTTTTTGGACTTGGTTTCAAAAAGTGTAGGCAAAACCAATTTTGAAGAATTACTCTGATACACTCGTATTGGAGTTTTTTTATAACATTATAACGACTCATTAGCATTTTTATAATTATTAAGGTCGTATAGCACCAATAAATTAACGGTGATTGGGAGTTGTAGTACCGGAACTTTTTCTTTAAATCAACACTTTTGTTTTTTTGTGTTGTTCAATTTCGATTATTGAAGTTTTACAATTAAAGTATGAAATGGAGGTAATTAAAATGAATACGGATAAGATATATGCTGAAAAGATTGCTAGTGAATATGCCCCTAAAAAGACTAGCAAGATCGTGGCACTAAAAAAACTAGATAGACTAGCAAAAAGAAAGGCAGAAATATTTGCTTATACATTTGGTGTTATATCTAGTTTAGTTATGGGGACAGGAATGAGTTTTGCTATGGGAGTGATTGGTGAAAATACTGTTACTAGTATAATTATAGGAATAGTTGTAGGACTAGTAGGAATAGTAGGACTTAGTGTTAATTATCCTATTTATAAAATTTTATTAAATAAGGGTAAAAATAAGTATGGCAGTGATATTATAAGATTAGCAAAAGAAATTAGTGAAGAAGAATAAAAGGAGTGAATAGGCGTGAATAAATCGGAGAGTAAATATCTAAATACAGCATTACTTATGGATGAAGCGCTTTTAATTCTTTTAGAAAAGAAAGATTTTGATTTTATAAGTGTAAAAGAGATTTGTGATAAGGCGGGCGTAAATAGATCAACTTTTTATCTTCATTATGAAAATATGGATGATTTATTAAAAGAAACAACAGGACTTATTAATAAAAGATTTTATGAATCTTTTGGTAACAAAATAATAAATCTAAGTGTTTCAAGTAAAGAAGATTTATTCTTTATAAAAGATGAATATTTAATACCATATTTGAATTTGATAAAAAAATATAAGAAAATATTTAAATTAATTCATGATAAACCATATTTGTTTGATAATAACGCTGCAAAAGACAATTTGTATAACTCTTTGTTTAATCAAATATTAAGTATATATGGAGTAAAGAATGAAGATAAAGAATATGTTTTTGCTTATTATACTCAAGGAACTCTTGCAATTATTTTGAAGTGGGTAGAGAAAGATTGTGTGGATGAAATTGAAAAAATCTCTAAGTTAATTATAGAGGTGATTAATTATCAAAAAGAAATTGGTGAAAAAAATTAATTATTATAGGAATCTATCGTTTAAAGAAAAGACTATATTTACAACTAAAGTTTCTATATTAATCAATTTAATATTAGGGATAGGGAAAGTTATCCTATCCTTCTTTTTTGGTATATTCTTTTTAGTTGCGGCGATAGTTAACTTCTTTATCATGCTTACTAAATTAGAGTGCTATTTAGGGATTAGATATCCAAATAAAAGATCGTTTAATTACAGAAATAAATGTATAGGAATGTTTCTTTTGCTAGCAGGATTAGAATACGCAATATACATGGGAAGAATGATTTTCACTGATGTATCAATAATGGATTATGATATGATTTTAGGAATCAGTATTGCCTGTGTTTCGTTTGTGGAATTAGTGATAGCAATTAAAGGATGTTTTAAATCATATGGGAAAGGGCATTATTACCAAAATATCAAATTAACAAGTTTATGCAGTGCATTAACTGCGATAGTTTTAACTGAAGTGGCTCTAACTTCATTTGCTAGTGAAAATGATTTAAGAGTAGTGAATGGGGTAGTGGGAATGATAGTAGGGATTATAATGATGTTAATTTCAGGGTATATTTTTATTGCTCCTAGAATCAGTATTGTAGATAGAGAACATAATGTTTATAAGTTAAAAGCAAATAGTGAGCACATAAAAGACGAAGAAATTATGATAAAGCTTACCAATAGTAAATTTTATAGAAATTATGTATATGTTGGCAAAGTAGATGGTGAAATTATTAATGGATACATTACACAAGAAAAAAGTCCAATATGGGGTTGGAATGTATACTGGCTTGTTTTAGTGGTTTTATTATCAGAAATACTTATATTTCCTTATGCAATTGGGGCTTTAGTATTCAATTTTAAATGCAGAAATATTATTTGTGAATTGGATGAAAAAATGCTAAATATTGATTATGTAAAAGTAGCCTAGAGGGTACTAATTTTTTAAAAATATTATTTAGGAAAAGGTATGGGATAACCATATAACGATTGAATAGCAACTTTTTAACGTTTGCTAAGTAGTTTGATTTATTTAATACACTTTAAACGATGACTGGGATTTCATTTTATTATATAACATATCGTGTAAGGAGTGGATTTGTATGGATGGGTTTGTTTGGATTATTATAATTTTTGTTCTTATAGGATGTATTGTTATACCTATATGTTTTTTTACCATTGCGCCAAAAATAATGGGCAAAACAATGAAAAAAAAGATGTCTATGCAAAAAGAACTAATGTCTGATATGATGGATATGCAAAAAAATTTTTAACAGATAAAGAAGAAGATTTAAAATATATGGCAGATAAACGAGCTGATATTTCAAAAGATGCTATTACCAAAACAACTAGAGCGATCAAGGCAGGACTAACTGACGAAGTAATTTATTGTAAACACTGTGGTACAGAAATTGATGCGGATTCTAGTTTTTGTAAAAAATGTGGCAAACAACAGTAAAAGTATGGATGCTTCAATACAAATAGCATAGGAGTTTTTTTATTAACCTTCAAAGATAAATAATGATTGAAACTTTATTTATTATAAATTATAATAAATTTGAGGTGTTAATGTGTTAGAAATAAGTAATACAATGATAAAAAAATTATTATCTAGAATGAAGGAAGATGATTTAGCTTACAACTATGATTTAATGGAACTTGTATTTGAAGATATAAATGAAACTAATGAATATGGTGAAAATATATTACATTATATGGTTACAAAGCATATATATAATGAGAAGGAATGTTTTCTTGCAGTTAAAACTCTATTATATAGGGGAGTAGATCCTAATTATTTAGATAATTGTAATTATAATTTCATACAAACTGCTATCGATACTGGGTATAGTGAAGAATTTATTTGTCTATGTATAAAAGAAGCTTTAAAGTATGGATTAGATATTAATAATCAAGATGAAGATGGAGATACTATTGTGCATGGTGCAATTAAAGCAGATGATTATCATGATGGTATTGGTATGATTTTAAAAATATTAATGGAAAACTCCTATAATCCACACATTAAGAATAATAAAGGAAAAACAATTGACGAGTTAGTGTTTAAATCAAAGAAATATAGTAATCAAGAAAAGAGGGAAATAATTCGTTATATAGACAAGGCTATGTCTAGCGTAAAACCTTCAAATTCTAGTAATTCAAGGAAGAGATAAAAATTGATACTATGCCTGATCAACTTTTCGATACTTTAGTAAGGGAGCTTAATGGTATTCACACTCTAATGAATGTTGATCAAGCTCAGTTTATAAACAAAAAATAAAGATTGGAAAAACTATATACAGTAAGAAATAAGATGTAGAAGGTGCCTTTTCCAGTTGATTCTAATTAAGTTATAAAAATTAGCAAGATTACAAATGAAACTTTCTAGAGCTAATAGAGATGTTTTAATTGGTGGCATTATGATTCTATTAGGATTGGTCGGATAAAGAACCTATAGGAATTGATGTTTTTAAAAATGATGTTGCTATTGCTTAGTTAGTATTATTTATAATATTAAAGATAAAATTAGATATAAGACTCATTGGTTTTCGCTAATGAGTTTTTTTGTTCTAAAAATTATTTATAGGCCATATTCATTGATGATGAATATGCTAAAGTATATAATTCAAATTAGAGAGGATGGCGAAAACATGATGAAAAAATCTAATAAAATGTTGAAGATGACTTTGGCTGTAGCATTAGTTTTTGGTACTGTTGGGGCATTAGCTGGATGTAACAAGGATAATGATACAATAGAGAAATCTGAACAAGAAAAAGTTTATGATTTGTATGTAGCTTATACAAATGCTAAAGGTGAAACCCCTTTAACTTACGAACAATGGTTAACTAGTATTAAGGGGCAAAAAGGAGATACTGGTGAAATAGGACCACAAGGTGAAACAGGAGCACCTGGAACTATCTGGCACACAGGTGAAGGCACTCCACAAGAAGCCGAAATAGAAGGAAAAGAAGGAGATCTTTACTTAGATATAAAGACAAGTAATATTTATAAAAAAGGAGCTACTGCTTGGACTTTACTAGGTAGTATTAAAGGAGACAAAGGTGAAACTGGTGAAACAGGTCCAGAGGGGCCAGAAGGACCAGAAGGATCAGCTGGAGATACAGGAGATACAGGAGATACAGGGCCAGCAGGAAAAGATGGTGCAACTTGGTATACAGGCGAAGGTACTCCTCAAGAAGCTGAAATAGAAGGAAAAGAAGGAGATCTTTACTTAGATATAAAGACAAGTAATATTTATAAAAAAGGAGCTACTGCTTGGACTTTACTAGGTAGTATTAAGGGAGACAAAGGTGAAACTGGTGAAACAGGTCCAGAGGGGCCAGAAGGACCAGAAGGATCAACTGGAGATACAGGAGAGACAGGACCAGCAGGAAAAGATGGTGCAACTTGGTATACAGGCGAAGGAACTCCTCAAGAAACTGAAATAGAAGGAAAAGAAGGAGATCTTTATTTAGATACAAAAACAAGTGATGTTTATAAAAAAATTGATGATGAATGGGAAAAAATAACTAATATCAAGGGTGATAAAGGTGAAACTGGTGAAACAGGGCCAGAGGGACCAGCAGGATCAGCACAAGATGGCGCCACAATAACATCTATTACATCTAAATACATAACAAAAGACGGTAATAAATACATAGAATTCACATTCAATTTTAGCGATGATAGAGACCCTGAAATTGTTGAAGTGTTGATTCCAAAAGTTGTTCGTGAAATATATTATTATGGAAATGATGTGCATTACCTTTGCCAAGAAGGTAAAGAACCTAAATTACAGTTAATGGTAAGGTATGATGATGATAGTGAAGGATATGTAGACATTACTCCAGATATGGTAGTTAATGGAGTATATCCTAATTTCCAAGAAATAGGAACTTATTGGTTTGAAGTAAATTATGAGGGAAGAAGTACAAATATTGGTATTGAAATTGTTGATCCTAATGATAGAAGTGTCGAAAATATTTATATGCATACTGAAACTGTAATGATGCTAATAGGAGAAAGTTTTGTACCAAATTATACAGGATTAAAGTTAACTGTTAGTTTAAAGAATGGTGAAACAGAACAAATTAGTCTAACTGATCCTGAAGTTACAGTTACTACTAATTATCAAGGTGTTGGGGAAGAGTTCATCGCTCATGTGAGATATCAAGATAAGGAAACATCGTTTAATATTTTACCGGTTGAATCTTTTGAAGAATATACACTTGATGATGCTATATATTATGGAAAAACTAATCAATTTGCTGTTTCAAAGGGTGGAACAATATTTAATGATGGTGAGTATATTGAATATAGATATAGAGATGATATGTTTTCATATGTTTATTATAAGTTAGCCGATATTGATATGTTGGTTAGTGATGATGAAAACCAAACTCCATTCTCTAGTGCACAAGAGGGATATACTGTTTATAGGTACATAGATCCAAATCTATCAGGAAAAACTATTTATGTTTTAGTATATAATGAAGAAAATGTAGAAAAGAGAATAGAGGATTTAAATTTTCACGTAAGAAAAGGTGAATTTAACAAGCGAGATATTGATGTGTTGGTTACTTATAGTGATCCTTTAACTGGTGAAGCAGTTACTATTATTGTTCCATTTGATGAGTGTGTGATAGTAGGTGATCCAATTGATGATACAATTTTAGGAACTACAACATATCAAATACAATATGAAGGAATAATAGGAAAATTAGATTTAACTGTTTACGATCCAGAAGTATGTAATATAAGTTATCTTAATTTCTATTTTGATCAATATGATTTGAAGATTCCTGTTGGAGCAACTGTAGAAGAATTAAAGCAATTATTAGTAGGAAAGACAGGAAATGTTTCTTTCCATGTCTCTGCTGAAGATAAATGGGGTGAAGAATTCACTATTAGTGAAGATATGTTAGATTTAACTGGTTTAGATTTAAGTAAAGTAGGAGAACAAACTATAAGATTTAATTACATTCAAAAAGCAGGTTATGTAGAGGGAGTTACAATTCCATATAGTGTTGAACTAACAATTGAAGTTGATTTATCAGAGGAAACTAAAGTAGGAGATCCTTATTTAGTAGCTGAAGACTCTATCATATATCAAATGATGCATTATAAATCTATACAGTTATATGAAGGAAACTACATTAAAGTGGCTGGAGAATATGTATATGGTGAATATTTAAATGAATTTGATTTTAATGCCCAATATACGGTTGTAGAAGATAGTACTATTAAAGGAAAGGTTATTAGATTCTATGATGAAAATATGAAAACTTATTCTCACTTTGTTTTAGTGGATGATGAAGATGATCAAGTAAATGAAAATTCAGTCGAAGCATATGAGCCAAGTTCTGAAGCGTATAAAACATATATTGGACCAGCTAGTATGGTTGATGGTGGAAATATTAAGTTTGTGGTATATGAAAATGGTGATGGAACTTATATAGCTATGGCTTATTTAGATATAAGTGTAGATCAAGGACAATATGTGCATGTAGCTACTGTTGATGTTGAATATACAAATGAGGACAAAACTCAATTTAGAGCATTAAATTCAACATTTGATGTAGGTGAAAATGATACTTTAATTGAAGTTATATATCCAGAAGAATAAATATTAAGGTTACCTAAGATGGGTAACCTTTTTATTCTTTTGTTAGACTTAAAATATAAAGCATTGAAATATATTAAGATAAAATTAATATTACTTTTCTTCTTTGATCATTAGAAAATAGATATAATTATTGTCATAAAGAGGTGTTTTTTTATGAAGAAATTTTTTATTGTTTTTGTTATTTTATTGATAATTTTTGGAGGAGCAGCAGCAATTGTGTATTTCACTTTTAAAGACAAATGTAAAGAAATAGTGCTTGAGCAAGAATTTAAAACTGAGTATTATTCGTTTGAACAATTAGATCTTACTGGTGGTAAAATAAAGGTTATATCTTATTCTGGTGATGAAGAAATTATAGATATTACAGAGGATATGATATATAATTTTAATACTAGATATACTGGAAATTTTATTATGTTACTTAAGTATGAAGGTAAGCTATTAGAGATAAAGTATACTGTGGAAAATTTTGAAGTATTAGAAATAATATCTATTACAGGATTGAAAGATGTTTATAATTATAAAGAAGGTTTACAAACAGACAATGTTAAAATTAAATATAGAACTGAGGATGGTGTACAAGAAGATAATATTCCTTTAAGCAAATTAAGTGTTTTTTGGTTTGATACTGAAAGTGTTGGAAAAAAACAAATGGATATTTTGTATGGTGGTGCGGATTATGAATTTGATTATGAAGTGAAACCAATAAAAGCAATCAAATCTGTGACTGGTTTTGAAAGTACTTATTATAAAGGAATTCCTATGTTTGTTGATGCTGTTGCAGAATGTGAAAATTATGATGGTACTATTTCTATGATTGAAGTAACTTCTTCGATGGTAGAAGGCTTTGATGCTACGACAATCGGACCTAGAACCGCGACCATAACTATTACAGGGGTTACTTACGAAGTAGAATATGAAGTAATGGAAAATAAAATCAATGAAATAGTTAGAGTTAATAATTTAACTACAAATTATGAAAAAAATGGAACGCTTAATTTATCTGGTGCAAGCATGGAATGTTTATTTGAAAATGGCCAACGTACTGTTATACCACTTCACGAAAGTATGATAACTGGATTTAACACATCTATTGCAGGAGAAGGTAAATCTATGACAATAACATTTGAAAAAGCAAGTATAAATGTAAATTATAATGTATATGATATACCTGATCTTGTAGAGGGTGGATTGTATTATCATCAAGTTAATAAACCTGAGGGTAAATATTTATATATTTATGTTGATAATCATAGTTCTTCAAATTATACCGACTTTAATTTCATTTTATCTGATGTTGCTCCAAGTAATATGATTAAAGAAAATCATTTAGAAAATAAAGGAACTAGTAGAAGAGGAATGCGTACAATAGAAGATGGATATATTAAATATGTATTCCCAGATGGATTCCTTGATGATCCTACTCCAAATGTTACATATTTCATAAAAGTCACAAATGGATCTGGTGGACTTAACTATGGTTATTCTTCAAATAGTACAACTGCTCTATCTCACATGGACAGAGTAACAGGATAATATCTTTAAGCCTTATAGTAGCCTAAAATTAGTCGAAATAAGGCTTTTTATATCGTTTTACACACCAAAATAATTATTGAAACATTAATATGGATGATTTATAATTTGACTGAGGTGTTACAGTGAAAAATAAGTTTAATGAAATAAGAATATTTTTAGGAAATGAGACTGTCGGACATGATTATTCTTATGTTGAATTTGTATTTGATACTTGTTGTATTAGAGAATGGATAAGAATAATAAATAGCGATAAAAGAGTTAAATTTTCTAGAGCTAAATCAGGTGAGTTTGTATTTGAGCCAAAGAATATTATTGATTTTTCTAATGCGTTAAAACGAACTAAATTTAAAGATGAGATAGGAGCAAGTGTCTATGATGAAGCGCCTTTATTAATGCAAGATTTAAATAATAGTCAATCAAAAGTTTACTATATTAAGGATGAATTTGGGATGAATGCAAAAGAGTTAATAGAATTCATTTCTAGAAAGTATTATGGTGACAAAATAAATCCAGAATTATATAAAACTATTATTGAAGATTGTAAGAAACTTTTAAATGTAAATAAAAGATAGATTAAGATGCTAATTAACATCTTTTTTATTAGGAGTGAGATAATGAAAGTGATTGTAGGTAGAATATATAAGCATTTTATAGGAAATTTATATTTAGTGGAAGGAATAGCTACTAATACTGAAACTGAAGAAAAAATGGTTATATATAGAGCATTATATGGTGATTGTACTCTTTATGTAAGGTCGTATGATATGTTTATAGATAAAATTGATAAAGAAAAATATCCTTTTGCCACGCAAGAATATCGTTTTCAATTAGTGAAAATAAAAAATAAAACTGATAAATTTATTGGCAAGTAATGTAGAATTTAAACATTTTTTATATATTATTTGTTTGTATTACTTTTAAATAAATAGATAATTTAGTAGTATATATGTATAGTTATAGGAGGAATTATCATGAACTTTAAAAAGATTTTAACAGGGTTATTAGTTTTGCCATTATTAGTAACTGGAGGATGTAAAAAAGATGATGATACTCAAGTAGAACAACTTGTATATACTGAAGTATCAAAAGAAGAAACTGTAGATTATTTAAATCAACTTAAAGAAGGCGAATCATTCAATATCCCTGGATATAAATTTAAAACTACAATGTATATTCCTGAGTTTGATTTTGAGGCTTTAAGTGATGAAGAGCCAGAGTTTGAATGGCCAGATACAACAGGAATGACAACTTTAAAATTAGATGGTATTATTATGGAATATCAAGGAAATCTTCAAGCAAAGTATAGTATGGTTGGAATGGAAGAAAATGTAAGCATGTATATAAAAGATAATGTTGTATACATGAACGATGGAACTAACAAGTTTAAGGCAACATTTGATTCTGCTCTAGAAATGGAAATGGAAGGAGTAACAACAAATATACCTACAACTGATACCTTTCTTCAAAATATTGATATGATTTGTGCTGCTGATTCAGGACTTAAATTTGAAAAAGGAACTTTAAGTGGAAAAGATTACTATCATATTTATGGAGTTCCTAGTTATGAAGGTATAGAAATGCCTATAGATATGACTTTAATAATAAAAGATAATCAATTAGTTTCATATAAATACAAGGTAGTGATGTTTTTTGTATTAGCGGAATTTGAAGTTGAAGTATATGATGGAATAATTGAATTTCCTGCAGATCTTTATACATATATTGAGAATAAGGATGCTATTTTAGAAGATTAATTTCAATCAAGTTGAATACGATTGTATTCAACTTTTTTTAATTTACATGTATATTTTCATGCTTGATTTTCTATATAAATTATAAGAAAATAAAAGAACAAAGGATGTGGATAATTATGAAAGATTTACATATACACACTGTATATTCAGATGGAGAGCATGATGAGTATGAAATAGTAAGAAGAATTATAGAAGCAGGAATTGAAGAGTTCGCTATTTGCGACCATGATATAATTGAGGGCAGTAAGAGAGTTAGAGAGGTAATTGAAAATAATAATTATGATTTAATCTTTCATTCTGGAGTAGAGTTAAGTCTAAGAATAAATGATCTTTTTAATGGAGTAGATATTCATGTGCTTTATAGAGATTTTGATTATGATGATCCTAAACTTGATGAATTACTAAGAAAAATTCGTGAAAATAAAAAGAATAAAGTAAGTAATATGGTTAAACTTGTAGATGAAATATTTGATGTTAAGATTACTAAAGAGGAATTAGAGCAAGCATTAAGTAAAACTAAATCATTTGGCAAGCCACATATGTATACTTTACTAACAAAGCATATTGATTATGATAGAGAAGAATATTTTAAAAAGATGAAAGCACTTAAAAGTGAAAGAGTAGATGCTGTTGAGGCATTTAATCTATTAAAAGATAGTAAAGGATATTTTACCTTAGCTCATCCGATTGAAATCATGGAAGATTATCATGTAGGATATGATTTTGTAGATGAGGTTGTAGGATATTTAGCAAAATATGGATTAAGAGGACTAGAGACTAGACATTCTAAGCATACTGAGGAGAATTATAAAGAGTTTTCTAGGATTGCTAAAAAATATGATTTAGTAGAAACTTGTGGTAGTGATTATCATGGAGAACATGTAAAATCTAGTGTAAAATTAGGAATATATGTAAAAGAAGAAAGACATCGATAGATGTTTTTTTCATTATTGTGTGAAAAATAATGATATTAGTATATAATTATAATGGTGATGAAAATGGATAGTATTTTAAGTGTTGAACATTTAGTGAAAAAATATGGTACTAATATAGTGGTTAAGGATGTATCTTTTAATTTAGAAAAAGGAAAGATATATGGATTACTTGGCCCTAATGGTGCGGGTAAGACTACCATTATGAAACTTATTTGTGATTTATTGGAAAAAGATGGTGGAGTTGTTAATTATAACGACGATGTTAAGATTAAATATTTAATGGATGTTCCTCAATTTTATGAATATATGAGAGTATGGGAATATTTAACTTTTATCGCAGATTTAAATAATTTAACTAATAAGGAAGAAAGAGTAAACACTTTATTAGAAAGCACGAATTTACTAGAACATAAAAATAAAAAGATTAAAAATCTATCTAGAGGATTAAGACAAAAACTAGGAATAGCTTCAGTTTTAGTTACAGATGTAGATCTTTTAATTCTAGATGAGCCTATAAGTGCTCTTGATCCAGTAGGAAGAAAAGAAGTGCTAGATATGATAACTAATTTAAAAGGTAAAGTATGCGTTATTTTCTCTAGTCATATATTAGTAGATATTGAAAAAGTATGTGATCACATTTTGTTAATTAATGATGGTAAAATCTTAGTTAATAGTGATTGCGAGACTTTAATGCATGGAGGAAATTTCTTGCTAGTAAAATGTGAAACTAGAGATGAAACATTAACATTGAAAGAAATATATAAAGATAGTGAATTTTCTTCTAGTGATGAGAATACTTTAGAAATTAATTATACAGATTTGCTAGCATCGCAAATAGAACTATTAAAGCATGCTAAAAAACATAATCTTCATATTATTAAGATTGAAATAAAGAAACAATCACTAGAGGATATTTTTATGAGCGAGGTGAATAAACATGAATAGTTTTAAAACGTTATTTAAAAAAGATTTATTAGAGTTAAAAAGAACTGATAAATGGCTTATTTATATATTTGCGTTTTTAGCTATTACAGTTTTAAGTGTAGTTACAGCAAGAATATTACCTGAATTATTAGGGTTAGTATTAGAGGAAACAGGATTAGGTGATTTATTTTCTTATGAAATTTCAGTTGCTGATTCATACGTTCAATATGTTGCTAATATGGGGGAAATGGCTTTTCTACTTATAACAATTATGTTTGCTACAACTTTAGTAAAGGAAAAAGTAAGTGGGACATATCATATGTTAAAGAGTAATGGAGTAAGTGAAGACAAGATTGTTTTATCGCATTTCTTTAGCAAATTAATATTAATTACTGCAAGTTATATTATATCTATAGTAGCATTTGTACTACTTAACTTAGTTTTATTTAGAGAATATGCTGGTATTAGAGGAGTAGTATCACTTAGTTATTTATACTTGTTTTTGGTATTCGGCTTGTGTATGGCATTATTTGTTTCTAGTATTTGTAAGAAAAAAAGTAGTGCAATCGTTCTAGTAATTGTAATATACTTTATTTTATCTACAATAAGTATAATTCCATATATTGATATTTATACTCCTATGTATTCACTAATAATATCTAGTGACGTTATAACAAATGTTGATTATAGTCTTAGTGATTATTTGATAAATCTAGGTGTAACATCATTATTGAATGTAGGTATGGTTATAGGTAGTATATATGCATATAAAAATAAGATTAATAATAGAAAGAAGGATTAATTATGGAAAGAATGGTAAGTGGGATAAAACCTACTGGTAAATTAACTTTAGGTAATTATATTGGAGCGCTATTAAATTTTGTTAAGTTACAAGATGAATATGAGATGATAGTTTTTATCGCAAATTTACATGCGATTACAGTTAATATAGACCCTAAAGAATTACAAGAGAATACAAGAGATATGATAGCTTTATATTTAGCGTGTGGATTAGACCCAAAAAAATGTATCATATTTAAACAAACCGATATAATGGAGCATGCATATTTAGGATATGTTTTAACATGTAATTCATACATGGGTGAACTTAGTAGAATGACTCAATTCAAAGATAAAACGACTAAGGTAAATAATGAATCTATTCCTACTGGTTTATTTATCTATCCAACTCTTATGGCTGCTGATATTGTGCTTTATGATCCTAAGTATGTTCCAGTTGGTGAAGATCAAAAACAACATGTGGAATTAACTAGAGATATTGCTACTAGATTCAATAATAAATATGGGGAAACCTTTGTTGTTCCTACTCCAGTTATGGCAAAGAAAGGAGCAAAAATTAAATCCCTTAGTGATCCTAGTAAAAAGATGTCTAAATCTGAATTCGAAGGAGATAAGGGCTGTGTTTTTTTACTAGATGATTTAAATGTTGCTAGAAAGAAAATTATGTCTGCAGTAACTGATAGCGAAAATCTAGTTAAGTATGATGTGATTAATAAACCGGGTATATCTAATTTAATGACTATTTATTCATGTTTGACTAGTAAAAGTTTTGAAGAAATAGAGCAAGAGTTTGCTACTGGTGGATATGGTAACTTTAAAAGAGCGGTTGCAGATGTTGTGTGTAATACTTTAAGTGAAATTCAAGAAAAATACCATCAAATTATTGATAGTGGTGAACTTGATAGAGTACTTGAAGAAGGTGCTAAAAAAGCTAAAGAAATGGCTTCTAAAAAGATTAAAGAAATAGAAGCTAAAATAGGATTTTCATTCTAATGAATAAAGATATTTTAGAGATAAATGAAGCATATTTAGCATTAAAAGATGGATTAATATTAATGGATGTAAATAGAAGTTATTTTAAATTATCTAAAGATAGAATTAATATTAAAAGTGACAATGCCAGTTATAGCTTAGAAATAAAAGAGTTTTTAAATTTATATAAAGATAGTAAATTTGTAATAGTAGAAGACAATCAAGAGGGTATAGATTTAAAAAAGGATGAAGAATATTATAACTTTAAACATAAATAAAAAAGTAGTAATTAGATACTACTTAAATCAAGATTGGGGAAGATGGAATTTATAATTCTTTCTTCCTCTTTTTTTAATGGAGCAATAAATTGCTTGTTAGATAAATAAGAAAGAGTTCCTTTTATTTCTTTAAAACTAATTTTATATGAATGCAATAATTGATATTTATAATTATATTTACTTACAAATTCTTTATTTCTTTTAAAATCCCCATATTTATCATCATTTATTACTGGATGATTTATATATGCCATATGTACTCTTATTTGATGAGTTCTACCCGTTAGAATATTTACTTTTAAAAGAGAAAAATCATCATTAGAAATTATCTTATTATATTTAGTAATAGCACTTAAACCGTTTTTATCAACTTTTACAAACTTGTCTTTTTCATTTTTTAATAGAGGTTTATTAATAGTCATTTCATCTTTTGTATTTCCTACAACTAATGTTATATATTCTTTCTTTAAATCGTCTTTATCTTTAAATAATTCTAGAAGTTCTTTACTAGCATTTAGAGTTTTAGCAGCGATTATAACTCCTGAAGTATTTCTATCTAATCTGTGTACGCAACTAGGAGTGAAAATATCACTTTCATTATATTCATTCTTTTCTTTTAAATAATATAAAATATCGTTGTTTAAAGTGTTAGCCTTAGCATTATCTTCACCTTCATGTACAAGAATGCCAGAATCTTTATTAATAACTAAGATATTTGCATCTTCATAGATAATATCTAACTTATTATTAGATTTGATAATCGTTTTTTTATTATTAAATTCGTTTAAAGTATCATCATTTATATAGACATTAATAATATCGTTTTCATTTAAAATATAGTTAATATCTACTCTTTTACCATTGACCTTAATATCTTTTTTTCTAAATAGTTTATAAATAAAACTCAAAGGTGCATTATTTAGATATTTTCTTATATATTTATCTATTCTTTGACCCGCATCTTTACTAGTAATTTTTAATACTTTCATACTTTCACCTGAGTATATTATAATACATAAAATAAAAAAACACTAGTTTAGTGTTTTCTTGAGTCGTTTTTTAATAAATGAATCTTATCTAATAACACCTTTTCAATATAATTGCTAGGTGAATATAACCTAGATATATATCCATTGAAATTAGTTTTATTTACGTTATAAATTAAAGAAGGAATTATATTTTCATCTATGTTAAAAGTAAGATATGAAACTTCTAGAAAGCTATCATACTCATATTTTAAATCCAAACTATCTATTAGTAATGTTTTATCCTCTAAGATAGTGTTTTTATTAAAAGGAATAGATAAAAGATATTTAAATTCTAGAGTATTGTCGTGCTTTTTTCTATAATCAGAGATAATTAAAACTTCAATAACAGGTTGAAAGTTTTGTTTATCTAACATATATAATAATTCCTCTACATCTTCAGGATCTTTACCAATTAGTTTAACATTAGTTCTAGCCTTTATTTTTAAGTGATTTAAATCATAATTAAAGCACTTAGATAATTCATCGATTAGTTCATTTATTGATATATTAAGACTATTATCTTTAAAAAATTCTTTTAGTTCTTTTTTATCTTTTATTAATTTATCTATATCAATACTCATATTATCACTCCTGGCCTCATTATAAATATAGCTGATAACAATGTCAATGAGTAATTTATACTCACAAAAAAATGTTTGGCTCTTTATCGACATTATGATAAAATAGTTATGTTAAAGGGAGATAGAAAATGGGTATATATTGGAAAAACACAATATTTATGATTAGTCTAGTATGCTTATTGCTTTTTCTTTTGTTAATCTATTTTAGAGGGAAAAGAAGAGGAATAAAGAAGGCTTTATACCGAGTTACATATACTTTTGTATGTGTAATTATTGCTTTTATAGTATCTCCATACCTAAACGAATATATATTAAATTATGATTTATACCAAGGAGGACATGCCATTAGATATAATGGTTTGCACTTTTATCGTATTATAGATTTTATTGAAGAAGTTATCGTTCATAATGAAGTTTTAAATGATATTTATAATTTCCTTCCTAGTTTGAAAAAACTACTTATGGACTTCCCGCAAGTATTATTTATTCCATTTACATATCTTTTAACATTTATTTTAGCAAAAATATTGCTACTACCATTGTATATGTTTTTAAGTTATAAGAGAAAAAGAAGAGTATTATATGAAAAAACATATACTAGTAAAGGTAACGTTTTTGCAGGTATATTAAGTGTAGTTCATTGTATATTTTTAATTTCTATAATTTTAACCCCAGTTAATGGACTAAGTAGAATTTACAAGGAATCATCTGAAACTCTAGAGGATACTACCAATCTTTGTGAACAAAATGAATATCTAGTAAAATATCGTTCAGCTTGTTTGCTTATTGAAGGATATAATAGCAGTATTTTTGGACTTTTAAATCATGATCCTGCAAGCGAATATGTTTATGAATCACTAACTAGAATATCATATGCTGATAATACTTCTACTCTAAGTAGTGAAGTGGTAAGTTTAGTTAAAGCGGGAGTAGTTTTAAATAAAGCTGGGTTGTTAAATGCAATAACTGTTAAAGAGTTTTCTGATGTAACAAAACTTAATTTCTATCATTTAACCGAAGAAGATATTGATATTGTGGTAGAGGCTTTTGAACAATCATTATATACTAAAGAAGTTGTTTATGATGTTTATGATTGGTGTAAAGCATATCTGGATTGGTTGCTTCAAGATATAACTTATGACTATGTTGATTTAAACTATGAATATGAAGATATTATTAAAGAATTAAAGATTATTTTAAATACAATCAACTACATTATCCATAATGAAACTTTCTTGTCAAATATAGCAGAAATCTATACTCTTATTGATGAGTTTGTTAAATTACCTCATGAAAAAAGAACAAGTTCAAAAAGAATATTAAGATTATTCTTTGATATTTGTTACACATTAGATATAGATAGCACTATTGAATTATATAATCATTTAAAGGATTCAAAAGTTTATAATGATGTTGTTCCACATATGTTAGATGTTTTATTTGAATCTATTGATGTAGACACAGGATTAAATAATAATAGAGAAGAAATGCATAAGGCTGTTATATATGCATTAAATATAGGAAAGATTGTTCAAAATCATAAATATAACTATGATATGTTAAAGCTTTTAGCGCAATTGGAGAAAGAAGAACTTAATTATATAGGTAATGTTATTAAATATTTGAATGAAAGCGAATCTATGCATGACATGCTATATGATTTAACTAATTTAGCATTAGATTCTTTGCAACTTAAATTAGAGATTCCTTCAGAGATTATTAAAGAAGTGAAAAATTGGGATACTGAAATTGAATTAGTACAAATTATAATTCAAATCATCTATACCAAAATAAATGATGGATATATAGATTTTGATTTGGCATGGTATGCGATAGATAATTATAGAGATACAGTTCTATTTGATAGACTAGTTAGTTATCTAATTGATATTCTTCCAGAAGCATTTACAGCTTGGATTACAGGAAAGGGATTAGAATATTTGGTGGGTAAGTATGTGTAAGAGAGTTAGTTTTTATATAGTTATGTTACTATCATTTATCAGTGTTTCTTTATTTGTATCTATTAATAGAGTAAAAGCAGAGTATAGATTTTGTGACGAAAGAATTGAAGGAACAGAATACTATGATTGTGGAAGTTTTATCTATACTTATCCTGAAAATATGACTTATAGTTCTAAGATAATATCTCGTAATAAAAATAACAGTATTATTTATGTTGGCGAACAAGATGGAGTTAGTCTTTTCTATGCTAATGGATTTAAATTTTATAATTTTACTTATGATGATCAAAGTAAGGATAACAATAACATATGGTCTGTTTTAAGGAGTCAAGGAAAAATTATTTTTGATGGTTCTTTTAAGGATTCATGGTTAATTAGTGACACACATCATGGATATTATCCAAAAGGATTATATGCTGATATATATACAATAAGACAATATGTTAATGATGGAGAGTTATATCGTACTTTAGTTGTTTATAATATTGAAGAATCCTTAATAACTATAGATGACATTAAATATGATGATTTAGACTTAAATAGTAATGAGAATGAAGTTTTAGAATCTAATGAGGGTATTAATATT
>JAZKZZ010000034.1:0-45579 GCA_045612885.1 Bacilli bacterium
ATAACGAAGTTGCTCTAAAATGGTTAAATAATGGAGCACAACCTACTGACACAGTTAGAAAATTATTAAAAGATGCTGGTGTTTTAAAAGCTTTTCATGAGTCTAAAAAAGCAAAAGGAGAATAATTAGTTATGAATTATGAGCAAATTATTCTAGATATAGTTTCGCCTTTAGTGGAACATAAAGATAGACTTAGAGTTATCTTGTTTGATGAAGAAAATCTACATGAATCTACCTATATGGTATATTGTGATGAAAAAGATGTTGCTCGACTTATTGGAAAAAAAGGTATTGTAGCATCTGCTATTAGAGATGTAGCAAATGTAAGTGCAAAACTTAATAACAAAAGAATAAGAATTAAATTCGAAGCAAAAAAGTAGATGTGACAATCACATCTATTTTTATTTTAAGGGAGTGAAGATAATGGATTATAAATATATAATGATACGATATGGAGAAATTGGTACTAAAGGAAAAAATAAAAAGCAATTTATCTCTTGTTTATATAACAATATAAAAAATACATTAAAACAGTTTAAACAAGTTAGAGTCTATAATAAATATGACCGTTTGTATGTTGCTACAAACGGTGTGGAACTTGAGACTATTTTTCATTATCTAGATATGATTTCTGGAATTTCTTCGTATTCACCTGTTTATTTTATGGAAACTGATGAAGAAAAAATAAAAGAATCTGTTAAACAAATAGCTTTAGAAAATGATTTCAAAACATTTAAAGTTTCTACAAATAGAGCTAATAAAAAATTTCCTATTCAATCAATGGATTTTAATCGTGTTTTAGCGGGAATAATATTAAAGAATAAAGAAGTAAAAGTGGATATCCATAATCCTGAAATGAATTTTAATGTTGAAATCAGAGAAGAAGGTACCTATGTTTTCTTTAAAAAATATAAAGGATTAGGTGGCTATCCATTAGGAATTGGAGGAAAAGCCCTAGCTTTACTTAGTGGGGGAATTGATTCACCAGTTGCTTGTTTTATGATGATGAAACGTGGGGTTTCGCTTGAAACTATTCATTTTGCATCTTTCCCATATACTAGTAAAGCAAGTGAAGAAAAAGTATATGATTTACTAGATAAACTTAATGTTATTCAACCATCTATTACTCTACATATTGTGCCTTTTACTAGACTACAAGAAGAAATTTATAAAAATGTAGATGAGAGTTATGCTATTACAATTATGAGAAGGATGATGATTAGGATTTCTTCTAGATTAGCACAAAAAAGGAATTGTCTAGCTCTAGTTACTGGAGAAAGTGTTGGACAAGTTGCAAGCCAAACATTAAATAGCATGCAAGTTATAAATGAAGTAACTAATATGCCTATTATTAGACCAGTTGCATGTTTTGATAAACTAGAAATTATGGATTTGGCCCACAAAATTGATACATACGATATTTCAATTAGACCATTTGAGGACTGTTGTACAATATTCACTCCAAAAAATCCTGTTACTAAACCTAGTCTAGAAAAAGCTATAGAGTATGAATCAAAATTTGATTATGAATCATTAATAGATGAAATATTAGAAAATATTGAAACAAAGAATATTTATAAAGATAATAAAAATAATGAGGAATTTTTCTAGGAAAAAAATTCCAATAAAAAAAGTTATAAAATTCCTAATACTGCAAAAAATATGATTGCAGGAGGTGAATTTTATGAGTAATACAACAAGAGGACAAAATAGTCAAAGCAAAGCTAGCAAGAAAGCTTTAGAACCAATGAAGTATGAAATCGCTAATGAATTTGGTGTTGAATTAGGTGCTGATGCAAGTGCTAGAGCTAACGGATCTGTAGGTGGAGAAATCACAAAACGTTTAGTTTCTTATGCTAAAGGTCAAATGGGCGGATTTAGCAAATAATCAAATTATTAGTTAAAGATAAAGACGGTACCTAGTACCGTTTTTTTAATAATAAGAGGAGAATAAAAAATGATTTATATTTTCATTAGTGTTTTAATTGTTTTAGGAATAACTTTATTAATATTTCCTTTTAAAATTCATGTTTATAATAACGATAATTATCTTTATATTAACATAGGTAAATTGTTGAATTTAAAACTTAATTTGCTAGCGGTGTTTGATAAAAAACAAAAAAAGAAGAAAACAGAGTTTAGTAAAATAAAAAAATTTAAATTTAAAGAAATAAACTTAAAGATACAAGGATTGAATTTTGATTATAGACTAAATGGTGCATATTTTGGGTTAATATATGCATTGTCAGGTTTTTTCAAGAATATCGGAAAAATGAATGATATAAAGTTTAATTATGAGTTTAATTATTTAGGAGATAAAAGTATTGAATTTAATAGTATATTTAGAGCTAGGATGATGACAATTATCGATATTTTCAATGGTGTATAAGGAATATTAAAATTATGTATTAAATATAATGATATTTTTTTAAAAAATGCGTATAATTTCTTAGTACATTAAGGAGTTGATTCAATGCTAAAATTATTGAATATAAAAAAGGAATATAAAGTAGCTAAAGAAATTGTTCCTGCATTAAAAGGAGTATCTATTGAATTTAGGAAAAGTGAATTTGTTGCCATATTAGGTCCAAGTGGTTGTGGAAAGACTACATTACTTAATATTATTGGTGGATTAGATCACTACAGTGATGGAGATTTAGTTATTAATGGTAAAAGTACTAAAGACTATAAAGACAATGATTGGGATGTTTATAGAAATCATAGTATAGGTTTTGTCTTCCAAAGTTATAATTTAATACCTCATCTATCAGTACTAGGAAATGTTGAATTAGCACTTACACTATCTGGAATGTCTAAAATAGAAAGAAGAAAAAAAGCCATTGAGGCTTTAGAAAAAGTTGGATTAAAAGATAAGATTAATAAAAAACCTAATCAATTATCAGGTGGGCAAATGCAAAGAGTTGCCATTGCAAGAGCTATAGTTAATGATCCAGAAATTATTTTAGCAGATGAGCCAACAGGCGCATTAGATACTAAAACTAGTGTACAAATAATGGAAATTCTTAAAGAAATATCTAAAGATAGATTAATCATAATGGTAACTCATAACCCGGAATTAGCGGATACTTATGCTACTAGAACCGTTAAGTTATTGGATGGAGTAGTTATTGATGATACTAAACCATATAAATCTAGAAAATTAAATTTTGAAGAAAAAAATAATAAAAAGAATAAAACTGCTATGAGTTTTATTACTGCTTTATCTCTAAGTTTAAAAAATTTATTTACTAAAAAAACAAGAACCATTTTAACAGCTATAGCAGGTAGTATAGGAATTATTGGTGTAGCATTGGTGTTATCATTATCAAATGGATTCCAAAATTATATAGATAAGATGCAAGCTGACACATTATCTAGTTATCCACTTACTATAGAAGAGAAATCTATTAATATTGATGCATTTGTAGATACGATGTCAAATCAAGCAAAATTAGAAAAATTTCCTGGATTAAAGGAAGTGTATATTAACAAGGTAAGTGAAACAATATCTAGTATGATTTCAGAAAATAATATTACTGATGAGTATGTAGAAAATGTTGTAGAAAAAATCAACCCTGAATTATTAAATGGAATAAGTTATTCTAGAGATATGCAAGTCAATTTCTTTTCATCTCATGGTGCTATGAAACAAACTATAGCTGGAAATGAAATGTATGCTAAAGTATCTAATGGTGTATGGCAAGAGATGTTAGACAATCAAGACTTCATTAATTCTCAATATGATATTTTAGAGGGGAGACTACCTTCTAGTAAAGAAGAACTTATTATTGTAGTAGATCAATATAATAGACTTAATGATACAACATTTATGAGTTTAGGATTATATAATAAAGGTGATGAAAAAGATAAATTCGAGTTTAATGAATTGCTTGGTTTGGAGTTTAAAGTTTTAACTAATGATGAAATGTATAAATTTAATGGTACTAAATATTCATTAAATGGTATGAGTACAAGTGGTTATACAATGGTTAATAAAGCTTCATTTGATTCCGGATTAACATTAAAAGTAGTAGGAATTGTTAGACTTAATGAAGATACCTCTATGGGATCACTTAGTAGTGGAATAGCATATACTCCAGAATTAACGGATTATATAATAGAAGAAAATAAGCAATCAAGTTTGGTACAATATTTAAATGAAAACGAAAATATTAATCCTATGACTGGAACAGAATATGTTGAAATTTCAAATGGCGATAGTAAAGAAGTTCAATATAATAAAGATCTTAAAAAGTATGGGGCAATTACTACTCCTACAAGTATAAAAATATATCCTGTGTCATTTGATGCAAAAGTAGAAATTAAAGAATATTTAGATGCTTACAATGAAGGAAAAGATAAGGCAGAAAAAATAGTATATTTAGACGCAATGGAAATAATGGTCTCTACAATTAATACTATGATAGACACTATTTCATATGTACTTATTGCCTTTACTGCAATATCACTAGTTGTATCTTCAATTATGATAGCAATTATAACCTATGTTTCAGTAATCGAAAGAACTAAGGAAATAGGAGTTTTAAGAAGTATAGGTGCACGTAAAAAAGATATTTCAAGAGTGTTTAATGCTGAAACATTTATTATAGGATTTACTGCGGGACTATTTGGTGTTTGTGTTACAGCTCTATTAAACATACCAATAAATATGGTATTATCTAGCTTAGTTGAGGGAATAGGAAATATTGCTTCATTAAATATAATACATGCCATAATCTTAGTAATAATTAGTATTCTATTAACATTATTATCAGGATTTATTCCTGCTAAAATGGCAGCTAAAAAGGATCCTGTTATTGCTTTAAGAAGTGAATAAAGAAAAAGACTTATGATTTAAACTCATAAGTCTTTTTTTTATAAATATTTCTTTTTGATTTCTTTAGCAAGTAATGTAATTACTACTGCAGAAGTAGAAATTATAGTAGCATATGTTGATACTTTTAATAGATTTAAAGTTTTTGCGACTTCATCTGGCTTTGAGAACTTCTCAGTATACCAAGATTGAATAGAATCAGTGATTGATTCACTTAGTGTTGCAAACCCTAAGAACAATAAAGATGTAACCCATAACAATAAAAATATTGAAAGTACTACTATAAAAGTAATTTGTTTTTTATCTTTTTTCATCATAATATCTCCTTATCGACACACACAATAATATCAAACTTTTCTTCACTTAACAATTAGTTATGTCCTTTTTCTATTTCTTTTTCAAGTTTAGATGTAAATGTTTCAAAATCTTGATATAGATTTTTCTCTTCCTCGATACATTCTAGTGATATTTTATTTAATAATTCATATATCTTTTCTTCATTAGGATTATCTTCTTTAAGAAATTTAAGAGATTCTTTTAACAAACTCTTTTTAGCTATTTCATCCTCAAGGGAAGTAAGTAGAGCTCTAATTAGTTGTTTATCTTCATCATCAAGAATATACAAAGAATCTCCTTCCATTAAAACTAGTTTGCTTGATGCAAATAAGTTTAATGTATTGAATAAATAAAATAGATTGAAATGTTTATTGGTAGTCTCTAGCAATTTTACTAAAGAGTCCTCTAACTCTTTTTTTATGTTTTCTTCGTCTAAAAACACTTGAATAAGATTATTACTACAAGAATAAGCTAAATATAATTTTTGATTATATTTAATACGAGAATGTAAGTTTCTATCATCTACCATTTTAGGAATATTATGCCTATTATAAGTTGCGATAAAATCATTAATCTCTTTGGTTATTTTTTTACTCTTTTTAAATAATTTCTTTGTTATATAGTGATAAAATCCTTTTTTGTAATCATTGTTTAAAAAGTTGAATCTTTCAATTAATTCTCCTTCATCATATTTATAAGTTATAAGAGTGTATTCCATTGCTTCTGTTAGTTCAATGTGATATTTAATTAATTGATAAAGTGTAAAATTATTTGGATGCATATTATTCCTCCTCTAAATAATATTTTAAGTCATTAAAAGAATTAACGATATATTTTACTGAATTAAATAAATGTTTGTTAGTTTCGCTTTTTACTAAAAAAGTGTTTTTATGATTTTTAAACATTGTTAAGTCATTAGTGTCATTTCCTATTATAAAGAGATCATTTTTATCAATATTCATTAATTCTATAAGGTTGTTGATTGCTCTTCCTTTAGTGATGTTTTTTGGTGTGATATCTATTGATCTGCGACATTTTACAAACTCTACATTTATATCGTTATTAACTAAAAAATGGAAAACTTTTTCTTTATCTTGATTTTCTAGAGAAATATTTATTCTAGCAATCTTATCATCACTATAGATGATATCAGTGTTGGTATCTTCTGGATAAAATTCTCTATGTTTGTTTAAAGAATCGATATGAATACAATAATTATTACAATTCTTTCTTACAAAAGATATCAAGGGCTTAAGTCGATAAGAATCTATAAAATGACAATCTATCATCTTACCATTTAAATAAGTTATAGCTCCATTTGATGCAACAAAAGTATGATTAATATGAAGATGATCACATACGGTTTTAATAAAATTTGGCATTCTACCTGTTGCGATAACCAAATTTTTATTTACCATTTTAATTATTTCTTTACTTTCTTCTTCGATCGTATATGTTTCGCCATCTATTTCTGCTAGCGTACCATCTAAATCTGAGATAATAAACTTACTCATTAAATCACCTTAATTGAGTATACTAAAAAAATATTTTTTTTAAAAGAGTAAAAACAAAGAACTATACTAAGTTGAAAAAGAGAAAAGTTATGTTATAATGTATGAGTTAAAATAGTAGGAGTGATCTATATGAGATATATGACAAGTGAAGAAATAAGAAATACTTGGATTAACTTTTGGAAGAGTAAAGAACATAGTTTAGAGGCTAGTGCAAATTTAATTCCAAACAATGATAAGAGCTTATTATGGATAAATGCCGGAGTTGCTGCCTTGAAAAAATATTTTGATGGTAGTGTAACACCTAAGAATAGAAGAATAGTCAATGTTCAAAAAGCAATAAGAACTAATGACATTGAAAATGTTGGTTTTAGTGCTAGGCACCATACTTTCTTTGAGATGATGGGAAACTTTTCTATTGGTGATTATTTTAGAAATGAGGTTTTACCATGGGCTTTTGAATTATTAACTGATGAAAAGTGGTTTGGATTCCCTGTTGAAAAATTGTATTTCACTTCATATACAAACGATATTGAAACACAAAATTTATGGAAAAAGTTAGGGGTACCTAGTGATCATATAATACCTTTGGACTCAAATTTCTGGGAAATCGGTGAAGGCCCATGTGGTCCTGATACAGAGATTTTCTTTGACAGAGGAGAAAAATGGGATCCAGAAAATAAGGGGATAGAATTAATTAGACAAGATATTGAAAATGATAGATATATTGAAATTTGGAATATTGTTTTCTCTCAATTTAATGCAAAAGAAGGAGTAGAGAGAAAAGATTATAAAGAATTGCCATATAAAAATATTGATACAGGAGCAGGATTTGAAAGATTCTGTTGTGTAATTCAAGGAACTGAAACTAACTTTGAGACAGACTTGTTTATGCCTGTTATAAAAGAAATTGAAAAATATAGCAAATTCCCATACGAGGGTGAGTATAAATTTGCTTATAAAGTCATCGCAGATCATATTAGATCCTGTACATTTGCTTTAACAGATGGAGCGATGTTCTCAAATGAAGGTAGAGGATATGTTTTAAGAAGAATTATTCGTAGAGCTCTAAGATATGCTAAAAAATTAGAAATTAATACTTCATTTATGCATAAACTAGTTCCAATAGTAAGAGATATTATGAAGAGTTACTATCCTGAGTTAGTTACTAAGTGTGATTATGTTAGTGAGTTAATTAAAATAGAAGAAGATAAGTTTAAAACAACTTTAACGCAAGGAGAAAATTTGTTAAGGGAAGTAATTAATAATACTAAGGGAAATGTTATAAGTGGCGAAGATGCATTTAAGTTATATGATACTTATGGATTCCCAATTGAGTTGACTGTAGAAATTGCAAAAGAATCAAATAAAGATGTTGATATGCTAGGATTTAAAACAGAATTAAATAAACAAAAAGAAAGAGCTAAAAACTCTAGAGAAGATGTAAATAGCATGAAAGGTCAATTTAAAGATTTAATAGAATGTAAAGAAGAATCTGTATTTGATTATGATAGTGATGAATTAGAAACAAAAGTTGTTGCAATATTTGAAAATGGCGTGAAAACTGATGTTTTAACCACTAAAGGTGAAGTTATTTTAGATAAAACTTGTTTCTATGCTGAAATGGGTGGTCAAGTTGCGGATAAGGGAACATTTACTTCATCTAAATTAGAGGCAAATGTTACTAATGTAAATAAAGCTCCTAATGGCCAACATTTACATGCAGTTGTTATTAGTAATGGAACCATTAAAGTTGGAGATGTAGTTAAGGCTAAAATAGATTCAACTAGACGTTTACTTATTAGAAAGCATCATTCAAGTGCTCACTTACTTCAAAGTGCTCTAAAAGAAGTTGTAGGAACTCATATTACACAAGCTGGTTCATATGTTGATGATTCTAAGATGAGATTTGATTTTACTCATTATAAGAAATTAACTGATGAAGAATTAACTTTAATAGAAACTAAAGTTAATGAGGCAATTTTAAAGAGTTACCCAGTTATTACTGAAAAAATGAGTATTGAACAAGCTAAAAATAGTGGTGCTACAGCATTATTTGATGATAAATATCAAGATGTAGTTAGAGTTGTTTCAATGGGAGATTATTCTAAGGAATTATGTGGAGGAACACATGTTAGTAACACTAGTGAAATAGGAGTATTTGTTATTAAGGGTGAAGAAAGTATCTCTTCAGGTGTTAGAAGAATTGAAGCTAATGTTGGTATTAAAGGATATGAATTATTAAAAGAAAGAGAAAACATGTTTAAGGAAGCAGCAAAGATGTTAAGAAGTGCTTCTATCTATGATGTTAAAGAAAAGTTAACTGCTACTTTAAATGAATTAGATAGACAAAAATTAGAAATTAATGAGTTGAAAGAAAAAGTAGCTAATTACGAATTAAATTCACTTTTAAATAGTGCAAAATTAGTTGATGGAGTTAATGTGATTATCAATAAAGTTAATAACTTAGGAATGGGCGAATTAAATGCTATAGCAAGTGGAGTGAAAAATAAATATCAAGATTACTTTATGTTTATAGTAAGTAAAAATGATGATAAGTTAACGATGATTTGCTCAGTTAGTGACAAACTAGTTAATAAAGGAATATTCGCTGGAAATGTTGTAAAAGAAGCAAGCATGATGGCTTCAGGAAATGGCGGAGGAAGAAAAGATTTTGCTACTGCTGGAGCAAAAGATGTTTCTAAAATTGATGAAGTTATCAAATATGTTAACAATATAGTTGGAGCTTAAAATGAGAGTTTTAGGTTTGGATTTAGGCAGTAAAACTATAGGGATTGCTATAAGTGATCCTCTAGGTATAATTGCAAGTGGTGTAGAAACATATAGGTTTGAAGAAGAAAAATATGATTTAGCACTTGAGAAGGTAAAAACAATTTGTAAAGAAAAAAAGGTTGATATGATTGTTTTAGGATATCCTAAGCATATGAATGGTGATATTGGAGATAGAGCTAAATTATGTGAAGAATTTAAGGAAAAACTTGAACAAACACTGCAATTAAAGGTAGTATTAATAGACGAAAGATGGACTACAAAGCTTGCAGAATCTAGATTACTTGAAGCTGATGTCTCTAGAAAAAAAAGAAAAAAAGTTATTGATAAAATGGCTGCTGTAGTTATTTTGCAAAATTATCTTGATAGTAAAGGAGGAATTTAAAATGGATGATAAAATATTGATTACTAAAGAAGATGGAACAGAGGTAGAAATGACTATCCTATTAACTTTTGATAGTGAAGATACAGGAAGAAATTATGTTCTTTATTATGATGAAAATGATGAATCAGGAGAAGTTTTCCCTTTCTATTTTGATGAGAATGATCATAGTTTACATGAACTTGAAACCGAAGAGGAATGGGCTATGGCTAATGAAGTTTTAGAAACTTTTTTACAAGAAGAAGAATAAATTATACTAATGATTGAAATTAAAATGTTGATGATATATAATTAGCGAAGTTTTAAGGAGTGAAGATTAATGGAAAGATATCAATTAACTAAAGAAGGAGTAGCAAAATTAGAAGCTGAATACAGACACTTATTAGATGTTGTAAGACCACAAAATACTAAAGATATAGTAGATGCAAGAGCGCTTGGTGATTTGTCTGAAAATGCTGATTATGATGCTGCAAGAGATGCACAAGCAAGAACGGAGTCTAGAATTCAAGAGATTGAAGCTATCTTAAATAACTATGATTTAATTAAAGAATCAAGTAGTACCAAAACAGTTAAAATAGGTTCTACAGTAGTAATTAAAGATTTAAGCTTTGATGAAGAAGATAAATATGAAATTGTAGGAAATATTGAGGCTAATCCACTTGAAAACAAAATATCATGTGATTCGCCACTTGCTCTAGCAGTATTGGGACATAAGGTAGGAGAAACAGTGGTTGTTAATGCACCTACTCCATATGAGGTACAAATAATTTCTATAGTAAAGCACTAAAAACAATTCTCTATGATAAACAAAGTTTATTATGGAGTTTTTTTTATAAAAAATTGATTATATAAAATATTTTTGTTTTAATAGTTATTGTAGTGAGGCATATAAAATGATTGAGATAAAGAATTTAACAAAAAAATATGATACTAGAAATGAGAGTGTAAGACCACTTAATAATATTTCGCTTAATTTACCTAATAAAGGTATGGTTTTTATATGCGGTAAAAGTGGTAGTGGTAAGTCTACATTATTAAATCTAATTGGTGGATTAGATAATATTACAAGTGGAGATATAGAAGTTGATGGTAATTCTTTTTCTAAATTTAAAACAAAAGATTATGATAATTATCGTAATGCTTATGTTGGATTTATATTTCAAGATTTTTGCCTAATAGATTCTTATACAGTAGAAGAGAACATCAAGATTGCTATGGATTTAAAAGGAAGTAAAAACTGTGGTAAAATTGATGAAATATTACAAAGTGTTGGATTGTCTAATTATGAAAAGAGATATCCTAGAGAATTAAGTGGAGGACAAAAACAAAGAATAGCCATAGCCAGAGCTTTGATAAAAAATCCCAAAATGATTTTAGCAGATGAGCCAACGGGTAATTTAGATAGTAAGACTGCAAAACAAATTCTGAAATTATTAAAAAAATTATCAAAAGATAAATTAGTAGTTATTGTTTCACATAATTTAGATGATGCTAGAGAATATGCTGATAGAATAATTGAATTAAGTGATGGTAATGTTGTTAGTGACACTGAAAGAAAAAAGAAAAGAAATAGGAAATTGATTGATGAAGATGTAATTACAATTCCTTGTACGAAACGTTTAACCCAAACTGAGTTAGATAGTATTAATGATCGTGTTAAATTGGGAAATGTAAGGATAGAACAAGAATATGATGAATTTAGAGATACAGTTCAACCTACAGAAGAAGTAGAAAAGAAATTAGAGAGTGGATTTAGATTATCTCTATCTACATCTGCTAAAGTGGCTACTAAATTTATAAAAGGAAATCATCTGGGTAGTATAGCGACTTCAGTTATGATTTCTATTATTGTTATGTTATTATGTTTTAGCCAAATGTTTGCTTCATTTAATGGACAAAAAATGATTCAAGAAGCGTTAGAAACTACTGATAATCATAGTTTTGTCTTACATAAAGGATATTATAATCAAAACGATTTAAATAAAACTTTATATACTGCTAGAACTGTAAGGGTTAATGATAATGATAAAGAATATTTTTATGATAATGAGTATGAAGGAAATATCTATTATTTATATAATACTCCTGTTTCATTAAACACATCTGAATCTACTAGTTTAGAGACTGGTTATATTCTTGGTAGTAATAACTTTCAAGGTCTTTATGTTAAAGCTGCTTATGGAGTTTTAAAAACTAATAAAGATTTCTTAAAGGGAGTTTATGGTGATGAAAATGGTAATATTAATGTTCTAGCAGGAACATTAGATATTAATAATGATGATGCTTCTATTGTAATTACTGATTATATGGCTGATGCTCTTATATACTTTAATCCTACTAAATATGTTTCTGATGAATGCAGTAGATATGAGTATATTGTTAATATGGGTAAAATAAATAATAGGTATGATGTGGCTGCTATTATTGATACTGGATATATGAGTAGATACAAAGAATTAATAGATACATATAATAAAATTCAAACTTATGAAACTAAAGCGGAGAAGAATGCTGCTTTAGAAAAGTTAAAGGCAGGAGATTTATATCTAGATTTCTATAGTGAAGTTAATAAGTATTTAGCAATTGGATATTCATTTTCAGACGATTATGTAAATACTTTAGTTAATCAAGGTTATGTGAAAAAATTAAATAATGGAGAGATATTTGCTGATGATAAACTTGTTAGTGAAAAGTCACAATTAGCATATTACAAAGAAGATTATTTTAATAATTCTACATACAATTATTCATTAAATAAGGGTGAAATTATTGTTCCTTCAAAAATGTATAATACATGGTTTGGTACAAACTTAACTTATAAAAAACAAGAAGGATTCCAAGAGAGAACAATAACAATAAAAGACTATAATCATAATAGATTAGATACAGATCAGGCTTCATATACGCTTACATTTACTATCAAGGGGTTATATCATAATGATACCTCTAATCTTATACTAGTCGATTCTAAAGATTATGAATATATGACAAGTTATTCAATATATCCATATGCAATGTATTTTGATAATACTGCAAGTGGTGCTATGTTAAATGAAGTTGGTGAGGATAGAGCATTTTATGTTAATGATTTTTATTTTAAAACGATTTATGTAATAAATAATATAGTTAAAATATTTAGTGAGATATTTAGATATGCTTCTATTGCTCTTATTTTAGCTGGGATTATCCTTTTGGTGAGTTTTGCGATAAGAAGTGTTAAAAAGAAAATGTATGAAATAGGAGTTTTAAGAGCACTTGGTGCTAAAACTAGTCAAGTTGCAAGGGCGTTTATATTACAAGTTGTATATATTGGATTAATAACTACAGCTTTATCAATCGCTGGAATATCATTATTTGATGATAATGTTAATGATATATTGGTTACAAAGTTAATTCAATTTACTGCTAATAAACAAATTGAAGGATTATCAATAATTCAAATTCAGCCTGGTATGACGATTCTAACTATTATAGCTATATTTTTAATAACTTTAATTGCTTCAATTGTTCCAATAGTTGCTATTAGAAAAATAAAACCTATAAATATTATTAGAGGAAAAGAATAATAAAAAAAGTATATTGATTTAGACCAATATACTTTTTTATTTTACATATGTTTTTTCTGTTTCATACATTTCACGTCTTAAGGTACTACATGAATTTTCAATAGCTCTAATATATCTTTCAATTGTAGTTATATCAAAATTATGACTTATATCATTGCCAATAATGTTATCGATACTGGTGTCATATATTTTTGAAAGTTTTAGTAGTATTGAAATTGTCGGTTCATTATCTCCCGCTTCATATCTTTGTAATGTTCTTTCGCTTATGCCCAATGATGAACTTAATTCTTTTTGTGATAGTCCATTTCTTTCTCTATACATCTTTATATTCTCATTCCACTTAATATTTGCCATATACTTCACCTACTTTTTCTACATTATGTCACTATTTGTCGTGAAATTTTCTTAGAGCGTCATATACGTCTTACGATATAAGGGGTGGCGTCTTGTTTGTCTAGATGATGAACTAAATGTCTTATAATACTCTTATAAAAAAATAAAAAAGCATATCTTACGATACACTTTTAGATTTAAAATAAATTTTCAGATTCATACATTTCCATTCTTAATGTTTTACATGTATGTTCTATAGCTTTTAGATGCTTTTCTATTTTAGTGATATTAAATGATGTTGAAGCGTCATTACCTATGATCGAATCAATGCTTGTATCGTAAATCTTAGAAAGATTTATTAGGATTGATATGGTTGGCTCACTATCACCAGCCTCATATCTTTTAAGCGTCCTTTCGCTAATTGATAACATATTACTTAACTCTTTTTGAGAGTAACCAAATTTTTCTCTATAAATTTTGATGTTTTCATTCCATTTAATATTTGTCATCTTCATCACCTTACTTAATTACATTATGGCATTATTTGTCGTGAATAATTTAAATAAGGGACACATATGCCATGCAAGTGTTAATTTTTGACAACATTGTCTTTATTGGCGAATAAAATGTCTGACATTTCCAAGCGTTGGATCTTTACCTACACCATAAATCCGTTTTTTTCATACATTATATGGTGAGGAGTGAGTCTATGGAGTGGTTTATCAATTTGAATATTATTTTACAAGCATTCATTGCTACTTTGTTTACATGGGCAGTTACAGCATTAGGTGCGTTTAGTGTTTTCTTTTTTAAAAAACTAAATCAGAAAATTTTGGATTTTACCTTAGGATTTGCTTCAGGGGTCATGATTGCTGCTTCTTTTTGGTCTCTTTTAAACCCTGCAATAGAACTAAGTGATCAATTGGGTTATATAAGTTGGTTTTTACCAGGTATAGGATTTCTAGCGGGTGGGATATTTGTTATTTTGGCAGATATTTTATTGGATAAAGTAATGAGTAAATCGTGCAGCCCTATAAACCAAAGTAAAAAAAGAAGTATTCTTTTAGTGGGTGCTATAACACTTCACAATATTCCTGAGGGATTAGCAATTGGAGTTGCATTTGGTAGTGTTGCTTTAGGGATTGAGGGAGCTAGTGTGGTAAGTGCTTGTTTATTAACTTTAGGAATAGGATTACAAAATTTTCCTGAAGGAGCGGGTGTGTCATTACCTCTTCGAAGAGAAGGATATAGTAGAGGTAAAAGCTTTTTATATGGTCAAGCGAGTGGTCTTGTAGAACCAATTGCAGGAGTAATTGGAGCAATCTTAGCATTATTTATTCAATCTATACTTCCATTTTTATTATCATTTGCTGCAGGGTGTATGGTAAGTGTAGTAGGTAGAGAGTTACTACCAGAATCTAGTAAAGAAAATAAAAATCATGCTACAATCGGATTAATTATAGGTTTTGTAATAATGATGATTTTAGATGTTGCTTTAGGATAGTTTTTAACCGATGAAAACGCCTACTACAATAAATATTCTATAATATAGAAAATGATATATATTTATGCTAATATGAAGATAGTGTGGTAGTTAGGAGTGATTATGATGACTATGAAGGAAGAAAAACGAAGAATAATAGAAATTAGAAAGAAAATACAAGAAGAGTCTTTAAAAGCAGAGCAAGAACTAAAAATAAAAAAAGAAGAGAATCTGCGTTTTGTTGAATTTGCAAAAGAGGAAATTTTATCAGCATACACTAAATCAAATTCAGATTTAATTTATGAAAATGAGTTTTATTTAGAAAAAGTAAGTGAAAATCCCGAACAAATAATTGGCAAAATCGGTGATCAATATTTTTGTACAATAATAGATGAAGAAGGTAAGAAATACCTATATGTTTTTAAAGAAAACGAGGAAGAAACTCGTATTCTTCAGAGTATAGGGTTTGATACAAGAGCTTATGATACTTCTATAGTTGAATTAGATGAAGATAATAATCCAATACCAGAAACAGCAAAAAAAGAAATAACAAAAGAATCATTAATGTATCGCAAAAAGATAATTAAAAATAAAGTGTTTTTTGCTTTAGAAGAAACAAAAGAAAAGATTGATACCAATATCAAATCTTTAAAAGAAAAAAAGAAAAAATCAAGATAAAATATAATGAAACTATCAGAATGATAGTTTTTTTATTATATAATTATGATGGTGATGATAATGAAAGTATTTGTTAAATATGCTAGTGATTATGTTGATATTCAAGCACAAATAGATTATTTATTAGATGAATTATTAGAAGGCATAGAATTAAAACAAGGGATGAAAGTGTTTATTAAAACTAACGCTTTATCTCCTCATCCTAAAGAGAGGGCAATTACTACTCATCCAAGCGTTGTAAGAGCAATCATTGAATATCTTAAAGAGTATAATTTAAATATTATTGTAGGAGATAATCCCGCTACTAAAGAATTAACTACAGTTTATAAAGTGAATGGAACAATGGATGTTATAAAACAGACCGGAGTAAAGATTTCTAACAATAAAGAATTAAAAGTCATAAGTGCTAAAGAATATAAAAGATATCGTGACTTTAATGTTTCAAAAGAGATGATGGATGCTGATATTTTAATTAATGTTCCGAAATTAAAAACTCATGGATTAGCATATTTTACTGGTGCTCAAAAGAATCTATTTGGGACTATTTATGGTCTCGAGAAGGCTCAATGGCATGTTAAGAGTTCATCTCCTTTAGAATTCGCTGAAGCAATGGCAGATTTATATAGCGCTATAAAAGAAGAGATGAAAGATAAAGTATTTATCAATATTATGGATGGAATTGAGGGCCTTGAGGGTGAAGGACCTGCAACTGGCGGAAAAAAGAAGAGTGCCAATGTTTTATTAGGATCTAAGGATGCAATTAGTTTAGATAGAGTAGCAATGGAGATTGTTAAATTAGATTATACTAAAAGTTTTATTTCAATATTATCTAGTCAAAGAGGGTTAGGAATATATGATTTAGATAAAATTGAATTAGAAGGTGATACTTTAGATAAATTTAAAGATATTGAATTTGAACCAGCAAGAGTAGAAGAGGTTGGGATTAGGTCATTAAAGTTGTTAAATAAACATAATGGAATAAAGAATTTAGTTTTAGAACATCCAATTTTTGATAAGGAAAAATGTATCAAATGTGGTGAGTGTAAGAAAATATGTCCTCCTGGTGCAATATGCATGGAAGATAAGAGCGTTCCAAATGTTAATAAAAAGAAGTGTATTAGATGTTGGTGTTGTCAAGAAGTGTGTCCGGTTAATGCTATAAGTAAGTCGAAGCGACCACTAGTAGGAAGAATGTTTTTTAAAAGGTAAGTCTGTAAAATTATAATACAAAGATTGATGCTTTATTATCTCAATTTTATAATGATTATATAGCAGCTGGTGGTGTAGTTATGAGAATTACTAGTTATAATAATAAAGATCCCAAAGAAACAAAAACTATTACAACAACTAGTGTAGAAAGTGGATCATATATGCAACCGTATGAGATTCCAGAATATGTTTTAAATGCTTTGATTTTACATTTTAAAGATATGCCTAAGGAATTAGTACCTTCAGATGCTGTTAATATAATAAATGCAAAAGAATAATTAGAAAAGGCAAAGAAAAAGGCTCGTGAAAGTATCGATGAAAATGATGATATTTTAAATATTTCTAGCAATGATAATACTCATGATCTTGATGATCCTAATAACAAAAGATAAAAAATTAAAGAGACTGGTGAAGTCTCTTTTTGTTTTAAAATGAAGTTTAACCTTTCTTAATATGTGAAATATTATTTTTAATTTAACAAATTAATACCATACTGAATGTAGTGAATAAAGGAGGAAATTTCACATGAGAAAAATTAGAGTAGTTCAATATGGATGCGGAAAGATGTCTAAGTATACTTTACGCTACTTGCACGAGAAAGGTGCAGAAATTGTAGGAGCAATCGATGTAAATCCAGAGATTGTAGGTATGGATGTTGGAGATTATGCAGAACTTGGGATTAAAACAGGTGTTAAGATTTCAAATGATGCAGATAAAGTATTAGATGAGTGTGATGCAGATGTAGCAATCGTTACTTTATTTAGTTTTGTAGGTGATATTTATGAGCACGTTGAAAAATGTGTTGCAAGAGGAATTAATGTTATCACCACTTGCGAAGAAGCTATTTATCCATTTACTACAGCCTCAGCTTTAACAAATAAATTAGATGCTTTAGCAAAAGAAACAGGATGTACTATTACGGGTAGTGGTATGCAAGATATTTTCTGGATTAATATGCCTGCATTAGTGGCTGCTGGTTGCCATAAGATTACTAAGATTAAAGGTGCATATAGTTATAATGTTGAAGATTATGGTTTAGCTTTAGCAGAAGCTCATGGTTGTGGTTTAACAAAAGAAGAATTTGAAAAACAAATTGCTCATCCTGAAGTGTTTGAACCTTCATATGCATGGAATGCTTCAGAGTGTATTGCTAGTAAATTAGGATTAACTATTAAATCTATTACTCAAAAGAATGTACCATATATAATTGATCAAGATTTATATAGTGAAACTTTAGGTAGAACTATCAAAGCTGGTAGATGCATTGGTATGTCTGCTGTAGTAACAATTGAAACTTTACAAGGAATTACTATTGAAGAAGAAACAATTGGTAAAGTGTATGGACCTAATGATGGGGATATGTGTGATTGGGAAATTACTGGGGAGCCAAATGTTAAATTCAGTGTAGAAAAACCTGCTACAGTTGAACATACATGTGCTACTATAGTTAATAGAATTCCTTCATTACTTAGAGCCCCAGCCGGTTTTGTAACTTGTGAAGAATTAGATGAGGTTGAATACTTAACTTATCCTGTAGATTTTCATGTATAAAAATAATTAAAATCATATAATTTAAAAATCCCTATATCTTAATCGATATAGGTTTTTTTGTTATATTAATAATGGTGATATTATGCTAAAGTGTCCTGTTTGTAATAAAAGATTATATATAGGTAATAATAGTTATGTTTGTGATAATAAACATACATATGATGTATCTAAATATGGATATATTAATTTACTTCTTGCTAATCATTTTCATTCTTTGCATCCAGGCGATGATAAAGAAATGGTGATTGCTAGAAAAGAATTTTTTAAATATGATAAGTATAAAATATTAAAGATAGAGTTATTAGGAATCTTATCCAAATATTGCAAAGATAAAACTATTTTGTCTGATATTGGATGTGGAGAGGGATATTATACTAATTATCTTCATGAAAAACTTTTACAATCGTTTGATATTACTACTATTGGTATGGATATATCAAAGTACGCAATTATTGAGGCCAGTAAGGATAGTAACAAGAAGAATTTAAAAAATATAAAATATGTTATTGCTAATATTAATAGATTACCTTTAATTGATTCAACTTGTGATATATTACTGAATTGTTTTGCTCCTATTGATGGTAGAGAATTTTATCGAGTATTAAAAGATGAAGGATTATATATTAGAGTGTTACCAGGAAAGAATCATTTATTTGGTTTAAAAAAAGTTCTTTATCAAAATACATATTATAATGAAAAGAAAGAAGAAAAATTAAATGGGTTTGTTTTAGAAGACGAAATAGATATTGAAGATACAATAAAATTAACTCATGATGAGATTATAAGTTTATTTAAAATGACACCATATTATTATAAAAGTAGCAAAGAATCGTTATCTAAGTTAGAAGAACTACAATATTTAGAAACAGAAATATCTTTTAACATAAGAATTTATAAAAAGTGTCGTGTTGATTGATAAAAAAAGATTAATGGAGTATCCTAAAAGTGGTGATTATATGAAGAAAGGTTTATTAAGTTTAGTGTTATTATTTAGTGTTGTTTTTATTAGCGCATGTAGTTGCAAAAAAGATGAATTACCTAAACCAGAGCTTGATCAAAGTGCACAAGGATTACAATTTGGATTAGATAAAAACATAAATATTGATACAATTGATAACTATTTATTTAGAGATGATGTTGTTTATAGAGATATGAGGATGCTAGTAGATCCTGCTACATATGGTAATATTGGTGGAGATTCATATCTTTCAGGATTTTTAGAGGGATTTGAAGTTGTACCATTCCCATACTTAGCTACTATAGAATTACCTCCTGTAGTTACTAACGCTTATGATGGGCCTACATTATTTAGTGTTACTGAAGATGGTAAATATATTGCTAATTATGAAGAATCAATGGATATTTTAGAATATCTGTTCCCTAAAGATAAAGCAATATTTTTAATGTGTGGTGGTGGCGGTTATGCTGGTGCTACTAGAAGTATGCTTATCTCTCTTGGCTGGGATGAAAATAAAGTTTATAACGTTGGTGGATATTGGTATTATAAAGGAAATCATAATGTAGAAGTTAAAAGAGAAGAAAATGGAGAAACTTTCTATGATTTCTATAAAGTGAGTTATCATATAATATATTTTGATTCTTATACAGAGGTAAGCGAGTAATGAAAAAGATATTTGGAATTTTAATTTGTTTAATATTATGCTTTGGTAGTGCCTCTTGTAAGTGTGGCAAAAATAAACCAATTAGGTTAGAGGATGCTCAATATGGTAGTGAGGGTGAATTTGTTGAATTTACTAGCTATACTAATGTTCAAGAAAAAATTGATAATAAAAGCAATTTTGCTTTATATATAAAAGCTTCAGGTTGCCTAAGTTGTGCACAATTTGCTCCATACATAACTGAATATGTAGAGGATAGAAAATTAGTAATGTATATGATGGAGCTAGAATTATTTAATGAGAATAATCCAGAAATAGGTAAATTACTTAGAACCCCTTCTGTTTTGATTTTTAAAGAAGGAGAATTGTATGAATATATTGCTTATCATGTTGAAGATCATGCTTCTTACTTTATGTCTACTGAAGGATTTAAAGAATGGTTTGAAAGTTATGTAATATTTTAAAATGCAGCTTAATACTGCATTTTTTTGTCTAAATTTGTCATTTAAACGTTTACTTTTACTCTTGACTTATTAAGTGAGTAAGAATAGTATTAGTGTTGCAATAAATATTAGAAAGGGAAGATAAAATGTTTGATGTTATCGTTGATGTATTTAAGGATAGTGTTATCTCTTTTATATTCATTTTTTTGGCATATATAATTTTATCTTTTTTTACATTTAGAATCAGTTTAAAACTAAGTAAAGAAAATAAATTAGCGCCATTATTTGGTTCCTTAGTAGGGTTAGTGCCTCAATGTGGGGTAAGTGTGGTTGCTTCAGATTTATACCTAAATAGGCATATAAGTGTTGGTACTTTAGTAGCCATATTTTTGTCTTGTAGTGATGAGGCAATTCCTGTATTACTAGGATCTGGAGATGCAAAGGTTTTAACCATAATCCCGCTGATGTTAATAAAATTTGTGGTTGGATTTATTAGTGGATTTTTAATAGATGTTTTAGTAACTAAAAAAGATCAGATAGTAGAAACAGAAGAGATTATTCAAGAAGTAGAAAAGTGTAATTGTGGTTGTTGTGAATATGTAGAAGATACTAAATTTGATAAACATCTATGGGGACCATTTATACATTCGTTAAAGTTATTTGGATATATCTTAATTATTAATTTTATTTTTTCTACTGTTGTATTTTTAGTGGGAGAAGAAAATCTTGCTAATTTTTTAGAAATTAATAAATATATAGCGCCAATATTTGCAATTATTATAGGACTCATCCCTAATTGTGCATCTTCACTTGTTTTAACTCAATTATTTATAAATAATGGATTGTCATTTGGTGCTACTCTTGCAGGATTATGTGTCAATGCTGGTTTAGGATTAGTTTTTTTATTCCAAAATAAGAAAGAAATTAAGAATAATTTAAAGATTTTATTTACTCTTATTTCTATATCTATAGCCACTGGTTATTTAACTTGTTTAATAATAGGATTTTAATGGGTATTTATATACCCATTTTTCTTTTGTTAATTTTAAAAATAGTATATTCTATTAGTAGGTGATGTATATGAAGGATAAATTATTGAATCAATATTTAAAAAATGAAAAGAAAAGGCAAAATAATACGATAGAATTAATTGCCTCAGAAAATTTCACTTCAAAAGAAGTAAGAAAGATGTGCGGAAGCATTTTAACTAATAAGTATGCAGAAGGATATCCTAGTAAAAGATATTATGGAGGATGTTTTAATATTGATGATATAGAATCATTAGCTAAAGACAGATTAATAGAAATCTTTAAAGCTGAAAAATATCATGCTAATGTTCAACCTCATTCAGGATCACAAGCAAACATGGCTGTATATAAGGCAATGTTAAATTTAGGAGATACAATTTTATCGATGGATTTGAATTGCGGTGGTCATTTAACGCATGGAAGTCCAGTTAGTTTTAGTGGTAAGGAATATAATATAGTGTCATATGGAGTAAATAAAAAGACTGAGATGCTAGATTATGAAGAAATAGAAAGACTGGCTTTAGAATGTAAACCCAAGCTAATTGTTACTGGCGCTAGTAGTTATGCTAGAACTATAGATTTTAAAAAATTTAGACAAATAGCAGATAAGGTTGGAGCTTATCTAATGGCAGATGTAGCACATATTGCAGGACTAATTGTAGCTCAATTACATCCAAGTCCAATTGGATATGCTGATTTTGTAACCTCTACAACTCATAAGACTTTAAGAGGACCAAGAGGAGGAATTATTCTTTGTAAGAAAGAATATGCTAAAAAGATAGATAGTGCTATTTTTCCTGGTATTCAAGGAGGACCATTAGAGCATATCATTGCAGGAAAGTGTCAATGTTTCTATGAAGCTAGTAAAGAGTCATTTTTTAACTATCAAAAACAAGTTATAAGAAATATTAATGCTATGGAAGAAGTATTCAATAGGCATAATGTGAAACTTGTTAGTGGCGGTAGTGATAATCATATGATTTTAGTTAATACAAAAGCTAGCTTTAATTTATCTGGAAAAGAGGCAGAAACAATTTTAGATAAAATAGGAATTACATGTAATAAGAATATGATTCCATTTGATCCCGAAAAAGCAAATACTACTTCAGGAATAAGATTGGGTAGTGCTGCAATGACTACTAAGGGATTAAAAGAAGAAGACTTTAAAGAAATAGCAGAAATCATAGTGTATGCGCTTAAAGGATATCAATTAGAGAAAGTTTTAAAACAAAGAGTAAAAAGCGTTGTTAGAAAGTGTAAATATAGAAAAATTTGTACTAAAAATTAAAGAGTTAAGAAAAGAATATTGTATAATTAATGATAGGTGGTGACTTTATGTCAAATATGGGTAATAACGATTATGAGCAAATGATTTTTGAAAATATTGAAGAAATCATGGATGCTGCGCTTAATGGTGATGCTACAAGTCAATATTATTTAGGTATATATTATGCCACTCCTAGATGTGAAGAGTATGATTTAAAGAAAGCATTTAATTGGTTTTTAAAATCTGCTGAACAAGGATTTGTTAGTGCGGAGTGTAATGTTGGTGTTTGTTACGCTAATGGAATTGGGGTAGAACAAGATTATAGTAAAGCTATATATTGGTTTGTGGAGGCTGCTAAGCAAAATGATGAAACTAGTATTTTCAATTTAGGATACAGTTATTTTAATGGTAAGGGTGTAGTTCAAAACTATGAAAAAGCTATATATTGGTATAACAAGGCTATAGAATTAGGCAATGATTATGCTGAATTCATTTTAGGTTTATGTTATTTAAATGGTAATGGAGTAGCTAAAGATGAAACACTTGCTTTTAAGCATTTCCTAAATGCTGCTAAAAATGGAAATTCAGAAGCTGCTTATAACTTAGCATATTGTTATGAGTTTGGTGTTGGTTGCAAAAAGAATGAAACCAAAGCTAGTAAATGGTATCAAATTAGTGCATCAATGGGAAATGATGTAGCTATTGGTAGATTAGGGTTATATTTACTAGATGAAAAAAATTACGATGATGCGTTTGATTGTTTCCAAGTTAGTGCAAAAAGAGGAAATCTTAAATCTACATATTATTTAGCTAAATGTTATCAAAGTGGTTTAGGATGTCCTAAGAATCAAACTTTGGCATTCAAGTTATTTAAGATAGTTTCAGGAGAAGGTGACTTCCTATCTTTATACGAATTAGGTTTATGTTATTTGTATGGACTTGGAGTAGAAAAGAATCCAAAAGAAGCATTCGTGTGTTTCGTCGCTTGTAAAGAACAAGGTATATTAGAAGCAAATGATGCTTTAGCTTGTTGTATGTTAAGCGGAATTGGTACTCCAGTAAACGAAGAAGCTGCTATTCATCTATTTGAATATGGTGTTAGTAAAAAAGTTCCTTCATCTTACTATAACTTGTCATTATGTTATGCATTAGGTAAGGGAGTAGAAAAGAATGGTCAAAAAGCCATTGAATTATTAACTCAATCTGCTGAATTAAATTACGGGGAAGCTCAGTATTATTTAGGTAAATGTTATGAGTTTGCTAATTTTACTGAGGTAGATTATAAAAAAGCTAAATATTGGTACACTAAATCAACAGCTACATTCCCATTAGGATATGTATCTTTAGCAGATTTAGTGTTTGATGGACATGGATGTAAGATTCAATATGGTAAAGCTAATAAAATGTATAAAAAAGCTTACGATAAAGGAATTAAAGAAGCAGGAATAGGATATGGATTAACTTGTTTATTTATTAAAGGAAAAGAAGAAAAAGGTGTTGAAGTATTAAAATCATTATATGATGTTAATGATTATGTAACTAACAAGTTCTTAGGATTATGCTATGAGTATAATATTGGTGTTAATAGAGATTCAGAAAAATCTAAAAAATATTTAAAGGCTGCAGAGCTTATTGTTAATGGTAGTGAGGAGTAGTTTATGAGAGAAGTAGATGGAGAAAAGTTATCACAAAGTGAACTAGATATTAGATTAGTTCAAGCATGTCATAATGGGGATTTAAAGAAAGTTGTAAAATATGTAGGACTTGGCGCTAATGTTAATGCTACTGATGCGTTAGGATATGGTAGAGCGCTAAGTTATGCAATTGATAACTGTTCTAGAGATGATGATGAGGCTGATTTGATTGTTAAACACATGGTTGAATGTGGAGCAGAAATAAACTTTAAACATGGAGATAAAGGGTCTTTAATGGCTTCTAGACCATATTTCATTTATTATGCTGTTACTAACTACAATTGTAGTGATGACTTAGTAGAGTATCTAATTAGAAAAGGTGGAACTGCTAATTTAGATTATGTTCCTACTAAAGGTGAACATCAATTTAAAAGTGCTCTAGATGAATTAATTAGACTTCGTCCAAATCTATATAATAAACTTGTAAAGAAGGGTATTGTCTCTAATAAAAAATCAAGATAGAATTGGTTGACCAATTCTTTTCTTTTTACCAAAAAAAATAAACATTGAAATACTAGATAGAATTATATAAAATATAATTAATGGGAGTGATAACAATGAATAATATACATGAACAAATAAGAGAAGAAATTAATAATTATGTTAATGGAAAGAAATTTATTCCATGTACTAGAGAGGAATTAGTTTCTCATTTTGCTTCTTACTACAATAAAGAAGATGTAGAAGAAGTAGTTACTACTATGCTACAAGAATATGATCTAGTTACTACTAGTAAAAAGAATATTAAGTCTGCTAGAAGTAGCGGGATTTTTGCTGGTGTTGTTACTGGTGTAAATGACGATTATATTTATGTTAAAGTAGAAGGATTCGATGATGATTTTAGAGTATCTCGTAAGCCTTATGAAATTATTTTCCCTAAAAGTAAAGTTGCTTTTAAGTCTTATGATTTAGAAGGAAGTAATGGGGAAATTATTACATTATTAGAAGAAGCTCATCCAGTTCTTATTGGAGAAGTAGTAGTTGAAGGATATAAAGAAGGAAAATATGAATACTTTATTAAACCACAAAGTAAGAGAATAGGTTATAAGTTACATTTAGATAAAGAAGAATGTGAGAATCTTGTTGATGGTCATGTTGTAATTTATTCTTTAAGCGCTGATAAGAAGGGAATCACTCCACATTTAGTTGAAATAAAAGGACATAAAACAGATATAGGAATGGATATTACTAGCAAGGCAATTGAAGCTGAAGTTCCTATTGAACATTCAAAAGAAGCAATTCAACAAGCTATGAATACTCCGAGTGTTGTAAGAGAAGAAGATAAATTAGGAAGAAAAGATTATACAGGAGAAGACCACTTAATTATTACTATTGATGGAGCAGATACAAAAGATAGAGATGATGCTTATGAAATAGTTAAAGATGGTGAGATTTTACGTGTAAAGGTGCATATTTCCGATGTTGCGCATTATGTTCCTGTAAACAGTGCTATCTATAATGATGCCCTAGAAAGAGGTACTTCATGTTATTTAGCAGATAGAGTTATACCTATGTTACCTAGACAACTTAGTAATGGTATATGTTCTTTAGATCCTAATGTAGAGAGATTAACTATGAGTTATGAATTTAGTATTGATGAAAATGGGGAAGTAAGTGATTTTATTCCAGTTCCATCAGTTATTAAATCTAGTAAGGCATTTACTTATGATGAAGTACAAAAAATCATCGAAGGTGATGAAGATACTATTAAGAGGAATGAAAAATATTTAGAATTAATAAAATTATCACTAGAGGCTAGTAAGAGACTTAGTGCAAGAAAAGAGAAAAACGGTGAACTAAAACTTGATACTAGAGAAGCTAAGATTATTGTGGATGAAAATGGTAAAGCTATTGATATTAAAATTAGAGTACAAAGAGAAGCAGAGAGACTTATTGAGGATCTAATGGTTGCTACAAATGAGGCTGGTGCTAGATTTGTATTTGATATGGGATTACCATTCTTATATAGAAACCATGACTTCCCTGCTGAAGAAAAATTAGATGTTCATTTTATTCCATTATGTAAATCATTAAAGATAACTCCTAGATTTAGAAATGAGAATTTAGCATATGAATATAAAAGAATTATGGATATGGTTAAAGATGACACAGTTAAGTCTGTATTAAGTGATGCATTCTTAAGATGTATGGCTAAGGCAAAATATGAAGCTGATGAAAAAGGACACTTTGGATTAGGATTAGATTATTATGCACAATTAACTTCACCTATAAGAAGAATGCCAGATTTAATCAACTTAAATATTATGCATATGATTTGCAATTTCCATTCTCATCCTGAATTCTATGATCAAATAATAAATATGTATCCAGAATTAGTTAATCATGGGCGTACAACATCTGCTCAAGAAAAAAGAAGTGATATCTTAGAGAGAGATGTATTTAAGATGAAAGCTGCCGAATATATGCAAAGTTACATTGGCAAAGAATACAAAGTTATCGTTTCAGGATTTTCTAAAAATGGTATGTTTGTACAATTACCTAATAGTGTTGAAGGTATGATTCCGTTTAAAACTATTAACTTTGATAAGTTTGATTATGATGATAAGCGTAAGATGGCTATTGGTAAAAGAACAGGTGAAGAATTTAGAATTGGTACTCCACTTCAAGTTGTTTTAACTAAAGCAAATAAGAGTGAAAGTCAAATTGATTTTGCTTATATAAGAAGATTAGATAAAGGTAAAAGTGGTAATGACGATAGAACCAAGACTAAAAGAAGGTAATATTTGTGAATAAAGGGTTAAAAGTTATCGCATTAAATAGAAAAGCAAGTTTTGATTACTTCTTAACTGATACATATGAAGCTGGTCTTGTACTTGAGGGTAGTGAGATAAAATCTATTAGAGGCGGAAATGTTAATCTAAAAGATAGTTATGTGCAAATTAAAAATGGTGAAGCATTTATTATTAATATGCATATTGCTAACTATGATAAGTCTGGTATTTTTGTTCCAAGTACTACTAGAACAAGAAAACTATTATTAAATAAATTAGAAATAAGAAGAATAGAATCTAAAGTTAATGAAAAAGGATATACTGTTGTAGCTACTAGATTATATCTAAAAGATGGTTTAGCTAAGTTAGAAATTGCTCTTGCTAAGGGTAAGAAAAATTATGATAAAAGGGAAACCGAAAAGAATAGAGATATAAATAGAAATATCCATAAAATATTAAAAGAGATTAATAGATAAATATTTATTTTATAAATATTTAATGTTATAATATTTTATAGTTATGGAGGGTTATAGATGAGAAAATTTGCACCTGTTAGAGAGGAATTCAAAAAGTACAATAATGATGAGGTAAAGATGCCTGTAAGAGCTACAAAAAATGCTGTATGTTATGATTTGTATTCACCAATTGATGAGGAAGTAAATCCTGGAGAAACTAAGTTAATATTTACTAATGTAAAAGGATATTGTAATCCTGATGAAGGATTTATAGTAGCTTCTACAAGTGGGATGGGGAAAAGAGGAATTATCTTTGCTCAAGGTGTAGGTATAATTGAAAGTGATTATGCTGATAATGAAACCAATGATGGCAATATTGGTTTAATGTTACATAATATAGGTAAAGAGGTTTATGTAGTTAAAAAGGGAGATAAAATTGGACAATTGTTCTTCTTTAAGTTCTTAACTGTGGATGATGAAGTTCCTCCAACAGAAGTAAGAAAAGGTGGATTTGGATCTACTAATAAATAAGAAAATTAACTAATCCGTATGGGTTAGTTTTTTTTTAGTGTATATTTATATTAGGTGATATATATGATCAATGTATTAATTGGGATTTCTATTCCATTTATTGGAACTTTAATTGGTTCTTTAATTGTCTTTTTATTTAAGGATAAACTTAATAATAAAATTGAAAAATTATTATTAGGATTTGCAGCTGGAGTTATGATTGCAGCTTCTGTTTGGTCACTTATTATTCCTAGCATTGAGATGAGTAGTGATGCTGGTAAGTTTGCTATTGTTCCTGCTGCGATTGGATTTTTACTTGGAATGTTATTTTTGCTTGGATTAGATACTTTACTTCCTCACTTACATGCTAAAAGCGAAGAACCAGAAGGAGTAAAAAGTAGTTTTAAAAAGAATACTATGATGTTTTTAGCTGTATTAATTCATAATATTCCAGAAGGTATGGCAACAGGAGTTGTTTTTGCAGGTTTTTTACTTGGAAATATAGGCATATCATTAAGTGGAGCATTAGTGTTATCTATAGGATTAGCTATTCAAAATATTCCAGAAGGTGCTATTGTTGCCTTTGATATAAAAAGTAAAGGTAATAGTAAAAAGAAGTCATTTATATATGGAGCAGTGTCTGGTATAGTAGAACCACTAGGAGCGTTACTTGTTATTTTATTTAGCACTATATTTACGCCAATTTTACCTTATTTTCTTTCATTTGCAGCAGGGGCTATGATTTATGTTGTTGTAGAGGAATTAATCCCAGAATCGCAAAATGGCAAGCATAGTAATATTGCTACTATTGGTGTTGCGATTGGATTTACATTAATGATGATATTAGATATTGTTTTAGGATAATTTATTGTGTATAAATTCAAATGTTATTGAAAAAATAGTTGTGTTTAATTTATACTAATTATCGTAGCAATTGCTACATATATTATCTGGGGGTGACTTGGTTTCGACAGGTAATAGAGAGCATAGATGGCAGTAGAGTGATTAACTTATAAATCAAACGCCATAATAACTGGCAACAATAATTACGCTTACGCATACTAGTCTAAGACTTTAATCTTCAATAGCGAAGATATGCGCACTAACTTAAGGTTTGTTCTTGGCTTTAAACTTAGTGTCATATTACAAGAAATAAGATTTACTAAAATCTTGTATAGTAAATACGAAAATTAACAAGATTGTTAATAAGAGGATCGTCTTAGTCCAATCTTATTAATGAAACTTAAAATTAAGACTAAACTGTAGAGGTCTATGAGCAACGTTATTTGGACACGGGTTCAATTCCCGCCACCTCCACCAAAAGTAATGCAGGACTCTGATACAATTAAGTGTCAGAGTTTTTTATCTTGAATTAGAAATATTATAGTTTCCTCTTGAACAAGCAGGAAGGGGATCTCTAGTTCCATCATTATATTCAATGTTAACGTTTGGAAATTTGTAAAATTCTTTATTATACTCATCATGCAAAACAAAATTTAAGTCCTCGCTACTATTAAATATACAACCAACTGTTTGAATTGTTTGGCTTTTTATTAATGGATGAATATCGTTCATCATAATATATGATGCCATATCTTCTAAGGAAAAGTTATCACTATATTGACCTTTTCCGTGAGTATGACCGTGACGTACAATTTGATTAGTTAATTTGTTGGAATCTACATAATCTATAAAAGTCTGTAATTTAGGTGCTATAGTGGAAAAGTTCGCTCTTGTGTATTGTTACCTTGTCCTAGCAAAGATCATATAAAAAACCGAACCTTTCCAATTTCATTTGGTCCAAGATTCGGGGTTAAGTATAAACATTTTAGCTTCAGATCAATATAGTTTCATTTATAATCTATCAATTTTTATTGAAGAAATATTCAATGTATCTACCTTTAAACAGTTTTCTACGATTACTTCTGCAACTCTTGTTGGATTCATATATTTATCGCTAACAATTTTTGGTGTGTAATAACGAATATTATCGTAAAATGGTGTATTAATTCCACCAGGAAATACTCCGATAACTTTTATATTAGTACCATTGAGTTCGTTCCTTAAAGAATTGGTGAAACCTTTTAAAGCATATTTAGCACAACAATACATACTTTCCATAGGTTTTCCTAAAAGTGCAGCACTTGACATAACATTTAGAATTTTGCCACAATTTTTTTCTTTCATATAAGGTAATACCTGGGCAGTTATTAAAATTGCTCCAATTGTGCATCCCAAAACATCATCAAGACTTTCTTTAGTATTTTCAGAATAATGACAAGCTTTGATAACCGCAGCATTATTAATTAAATAAGATATTACATATTTTTCAGAAATACTTTTTACTGTTTGTTTCACAAACTTCTCATCTCTAACATCACCAATAAAGTCAAGCAGTTGAAAATTAGAAAAAAGTTTTTTTAAATCGTATATTTTTTTCATGTAATCTTTATTTCTATCGATAACCGCAACATTAAATCCTTTTTGCAAAAATAATTTTGTCATTTCAAAACCTAATCCTGATGCCCCACCAGTTATTATTATAATTTTATTCATTTTTTATTTCTCCTTACTCTTATTTCTGAAACAGATAAAGTATTTTTGCTATAAGCAGAATCAATTGCAATTCTAACTAAATCTCTAGGTGGTATCCTATGTTTATCAGGAAGTTTTAAAACATTTTTTGCATCATCTGAGTACCAAAATTCACTCTCAATTGACCCTGAATAAACCTTAAGAACATTAGAAATTTTATCTTCTGTTTCACAAGTTTTTATAATGCTATCTAGATATCCATCCATGCCATGATATGCAGCAGAAAAAACAGTTTCATTAGGTAATCCTATAGTTGTTGCTTTTTCGTGCAAAAAGGCAATAATGATTGTGTTAGACATCAAAGGATAAAAAATTGCCGGAACTAAAACTGTAGAGTAAATAGGGGCCCTAAAATTTTGTTGGATATACCTAATTGTATTATTTTCTGCTTTATCAAATCGGGCGTTATTCTCAGCAAATATTATCTTAGAGATTCTATATTTTGAAAGATCGTTTAAAATTCCCTTTAAATCATCTTCGTTAGAGGCATCTGCATTATATAGAAAGTGTTGTCCTCCGGTTTGAAAAAGTGAAACAGCTTTCAAAATTTGCTTTTCGCTATTGCTGACAAAACAAACTAATTCTCCTTTTTCAAGAAGATATGCCGCTGCTTCTAGTCCAACATTATCATCTCCACCTAAAACAAGATTAATTGATGGCTTCCTTTGAATCGTTGAATCCTCTGGAATTATCCAAGTATTACCTATTTTTGCTGCACCAACAATCATGCCATCTGCACAAAGTTTTCTTACATATCTTTCTGAAACATTAAATTTTGTTGCCGCTTGACTTATAGAAATATAGTTCATAATATTCTCCTGTCTCCCTAAAATTTCCTATCTAGGTACTATAATAATGCCACTTTCGGAACAAAAAATCAATTTGTTGTATAATTATCTTTTGCTTTATGATATGATTTTGAGCTAACATTAACTATTTTTAATTTAATAGTTAAAAATTCAAAAATTCTTTAATCATAAAAAAAGAGGACCTACTCCTCATTTTGTTATCCAATTGGATTTATAATTAGATATGAATTAAATTCTTCTATTATGGCCATATTCAAGACTTTATTTTCATAGCCTGATAAGTTATGCTCTACTCCTTGATAAGAAATAATATCACTACTTATAATATATACTTTTTGAAGACGGAAATATTCGATTTGCGCATAATATACAAGAAACAACTAATTTATTACATATTTTGCATTATCTTCAAATGAATAGTAGTATGCTTTTAAATCTTTGTCATAGTAAAAATTACTTATTGTAAAAAAATAGTTACCATTACTAGTTAGTGTGGTTAGTAATAATCTTTGGATTTTCAGTAAAAGAATCAATGTAATGGTATCTTCCATTATTAGTGCCTACATAATACAATTTGTATTCCAATTCTTCTACTAGCTAACATAGCATCATTATCATCAAAAACATAGAACGGATGCAACCAAACAAATCCATTTTCTGTTATTTCCTTTTCTATGCACATGATAACTTCTTCATTACTTAAACAAATAATGATTATTTTTCAATGTGATAATGATTTAACGATTACAAAGGTAAGGGTGCAAAAATTTTAAAAGAAAAATTGAAAGTTTTCAAAAAGTGTAGGCACATCCAAATGTAAAGAATAAGTTAGATACAATAGTATTCTACTTTTTAAAATATTTATTAGGTATTATTAATAATAAATATTAACTTTAACTCTATATTTTAAATTAATTTTTCTATATAATAGAATTGTAGTATTGGAGAGGGGATTTTTATGAAAACTAGTTTAAAATTAAGATTGATTGCATTGATTCCATTGTTGATTGGAGTAGCAATGATTATTATTGGAGTTTCTGCGTTTGAAGTAGCATCAGGAGGATTTATAGGTCTAGTTTGTGCAGGGGTAATGGTATCTTTTGTTGCTTTACCATTATTTATCGTCAGTTTGTTACCTATGATAGCTAAAACTTCTGCTGATTTGCAATCTGAATCATTAGAATTAGCAGGCGAAAAAGTGTCTGAGAATTTGGAGAAAAGTGCTGATGTTATTAATCCAGCTCTTGCGAAAGTCACAAAGACTATAAAAGGTGCAACAAATGATAAGGAAGCAGAATTAAGAAATGCAAAAAAATTATTTGATGAAGGTCTTATTGATGAAGAGGAATACCAAAAGGTTAAAAATAAAATTTTAGGTATTTAAGTTTTTATTTTGTGAAAAAAATTAGTGCTAAAGAGAAATAGGTGATTTTGGGCTTGGTTTCAAAAAGTGTAGGCACAACCATTTAGGAATTATAGGTTTGATACAAGTTATCAAGCCTTTTTTGTTGGCTTTATAGGAAAAATCATTTAGGTAAAAATTAATATTCTAGTTAAAATATTTTAAAAGTTTTAGTAAAGTTTTAAATACTAAGTGTGAAAAAATGATTTGTTTTGTCTTGAACTCATAATAGGAATTTTATTATGGTATAATATAACTATAAGATAAATTAGAAATTATGGAGGATAGTATGGCAAGAGTAATAGAACCAAAAGATACAACTAGGGAACAAGCATATAACTTATGGATGAAAGCACCGAGCCCAATGGTAACCTTTTTTAAAACTTTAGATGTAACAAATCTAGTCAAAGTATCCAAAAAGAAGAATTTAAAATTTAACATGTTACTAAATTATTGTATTGGTAAAGCAGCTGTTAACATAAAAGAGTTTTATATTCTTCCAGTAGGAGAAAAACTTATTCAATATGATACTATTGCCGTTAATACAATAGTTAAGAATAAATTTGGAGAAGTAAATTCTTGTGATATTTTATATAATGATAGTTTAGACGAATTTAATAAGGAATATTTGCAATATACTACTCTTGTATCAACAAAATGTGAGGATAGAGATTTATCCGATATAAGCATGGTTATTGGTACATCAGCAATTATTGATACAGAGATTGATGGTGCTGTTGGTATGAATAGTGGTATATATAATAATCCTTTTATGATTTGGGGTAAATATCGTAAAAAGTTTTTAAGATTTTATCTTCCTATATCTTTTCAATTTCATCATACACAAATGGATGGTGCTCATGTAGGAATGTTTTTATCTAATTTACAAAATGAAATTAAAAAGATTAAGTAAATAGTTATTTGTGTTAGTATCTAAAAAAAGTAAGATTTATATATTAGAATTTATTAATAGTAACATACAAAGAAAGTAAACTTAATTTTAAATTAAACTAATCGCTATATTCCTATTTATGGAACTAAAAATAATTTACACGATTACAAGCTAAGGCTGCATAATTGTATTAAAATGGGTATTTCATTCCAAGTGTAAAGCATAAGTTGGATACAATAGTGTTCAACTTTTTTTTGTGATATAATAGGTGAAATGGGGTGGCAGTGTGTTTAATATTTTTAAGAAAAAGCAGCAAAAGGATGATGTTCAAGTAGATGATATTCAATATAATGGGATAACTGTTAAGATTGAAACTAATGTTGAGGAAAGTAAAAAACATTTAAATTATGACTTTTCTGTATTGAAAAATAGAGGAATAGAAAAAATTATAAAGAAAAAATTTTTACCTTGGTTAAAAGGAGAAGATTTTAAAAGTAAGAATGATAATAAAATTTTAGCAGGTTTAAAATTGTATGAGATAAATTATTATTATGGAAAGATTATAGAAAAATATTCTCCTATAAATAAGGAAGCTTTTTTCGGGCAATTTGAATTTTGTTTCAATAGTTCAAGTGAATATACAGAGGACATGCTAGAGGCAGTTGCTATGCAAGTCTATGTATATGAGGGAAAAATAGTCAAAGTATCTGGATATAACATATAGAAATTTAACTTTATAACAATTAATCTTGTAATTTATCAATAACTTAACGATTACAATGAGCAATGGTGCTAAAGAAAAATATGCATTTTTGGATTAGTTTTCAAAAAGTGTATGCACATCCAAGTGTAAAGAATAAGTTGGATACAATAGTGTTCAACTTTTTTTATTATGTGGTATCTTATTTTATAAGGAGGAATATTATTTTGAAAACACTTATACTATCATCTAGTTTTGATATATAAAGAAAATGAATGGGAATTACAGTTGCAAAAAAATAGATAACCAAGAAGGAGAGTTTTGAAATGAGTGGAATTTCTTTTAAAAAATATATTTATTTTGAGGATAGAATTAAGCAAAATATTTGTTATTATATAAAAGAGACTGATTGTATAGATTTGTGTGGCTGGCATTTACCTGCTTGTAATGAGTTTATAAATGAATTGAATTTATGTTAATTAGGGGCGATGAATATGGCAGAAACGGTTTATTGTATCCTTAAAGTAGAAGGAGAACATATAGATAAAATCATTTGATTTTTAAAAGAAGTGGAGGGATTTAAATGATAGGAATTAGTGTAGCAAGTAAGAAAGAGTGGGAAGCTACTCTAAAATATTTCAAAAAAGATATAAAGGATTGTATTGAGTATCCTTTTGGAGAATACTTTATTATTAATAAGTATGATAAAGAATTGATTTTTTATAGATGTGGAGTGAGAAAAACAAATAGTGTTGCTTCCAATCAATATATGATAGATCATTTTAATCTTGAAAAAGTAATAGTTGCAGGAACTTGTGCTGGTATCGATGATAGATATAAGCCTTTAGATATTTTAATTCCCTCTAAAGCAGTTCAATATGATTGTACTGTAAAAGAAATGGAGCCTCTAATTAAAGAGTCTCTTAGTGCAGATATACAATATTGTAATTGTGATAAAGGCTGTGTAATAGGAACAGCAGATAAATCAGTAGTAATGTGGAAAGACTACATGGATTTAAAAAATAACAATATTACAATAGCAGATACTGAAGCATCAGCAATTGCTTATATCTGCAAAAAGAATAATGTTGATTGTATTATTGTAAAAGGGATATCCGACTTTCCTGTTAAAGAAATAGAAACAGATGCTGAAAATGCGCTTAAGGTTCAATATGACACTTTTGTGAAAAATATACCTTTAATAATGAATGAAATATATGACACTAAACTTGAAGAATTAGTTAAATAGAAAACAAATATAATGTTCTTTAAAATAAGTTTTTAAATATAGGATATTCAAATATATCTAGAGAACAGGTTGATAATTTAATTAATCATATTGATTTGTTTGAAGTATTATATAATGTTGAGAATAAGATAAATGAAGATATTAGACAGGTGTATGGAATTAAATATACCGTTTTATGCATATCAACCACTTCGAATAAATAGAATTGCTAACAGGATCATAAAGAATTAGTAGAGTTAGCTAGTAAATATAATAAAACGCAAAATCAAACATTGATAAATTGGAGGGTAAAACATAAAGATATTGGAGTTGTTATTAAATCTAGTAATAAAGAACATATTGAATAGAATGTTAGTTCACTAGGCTTTAAAATGAGTAAGCGAGATTATTTAATCCTAGATGAATTTAGGAATAAGGAGTTTGATTATCTCTGTGTTTGTTATAAAAGCGAAGAGAGAAAAGTTAGAAAAGATCAGGTTCCTAATAGGAAGTTTGAAAAATATAATTAATATTTATTGTAAAAAAAATATATGATACAATATTTATACAAGGAGGAAGTATTATGTTAAATTCAGAACAAATAAAAAATATCGAAAATAATCAAAAAGTAGTTTTTGCTACTTCTAGTAAAGATGGGCAACCAAGATGTGTTTTTGTGATTCCTAGTAGAGTAATGGAAAAACAAATAATTTTATCAAATATTCAAATGAATAAATCTATGCAAAACATAATGGAAAATAGTAAATGTTTTATTAATGTTTATATGGAAGATAAAGAGGATTTGCAATACAAAATTGAAGGGGTTGCTAATGTCTATGATAATGGTGAACTTTTTAAAGAAATAAAAAGATTTGAAGAAACTGAAAATTTACCTCCTGAATTGAAAGTTAACTCAATCATAGTAGTAAATATTACAAGTTTTGAAGAATCTAATGGATAGGGAGATTATATATGGTTAGTAATTTGAAAATGATAGCTTTTCATATAACAGATAATTGCTCTGCTCATTGTCCTATGTGTTATGAAAATGCTTGTAAAAATAAAAATTTAAATGGTGAATTAGAAACATTAAAGAAGATTGTACATAACGCTATTGCCAATGGTAAAGTTGAGCAATTTCTTCTTGTTGGAGGAGATCCATGTGAGCATCCACATTTGATGGAATTGTTGAAATATATAAAATCAGAAGGAGAAAAATATGGTGTTAAGACATTTGTTGAAGTATTGTCTAATACACATGATTATTATGAAAACGGAAAACTTGTTCCAATGGAAGAAGTTGCTAAGTATGTAGATAAGTTAAATGTTACTGTGCATGGAGAAACACCTGAAATTCATGATGCTTTTAATGGTGTTCCTGGTTCTTATATGCATATGATGGAGAATGTAGCAAAATTTGTTCGTGTAAAATCAGATGAACAATCCATAGGAATTACTGTGAATGTTATGCCTAGTACAATAGGACATTTCGCAGAAATAATATATAATGCAAATACTTTATTACATGGTGCAATTCAAGATGTATGTGTACAAAGAATAGCACCAATTGGCAGAGCGGTAGGCCAAACTAGATATTTTATAGAACGACAAGATGTTAATGTTTTGATGAAAGCATTACATGAAATCAATTCGAAAGGTATTGGGGTTGATATTTGTGATTGTTTTCCATTTTGCTCAGTTAAACCGGAGTATAGATATCTATTACCAAAGGGTGGATGTAACTGGGGAACTGAGATAATATCGGTTTCAAGAAATGGTGATATGACACGATGTGCCCTATCTTCATCAATTTTAAGTGAGAACATTTTAAATTTGGACACAGAAGAGAAATTTACTCATTGGTGGAACAATGATCCTGAATTATGTGCTTTTAGAGAAATGTTACATTTAGATGATCAATGTAAAAGGTGCTCTCATGCTAGAGAATGTGGTGGTGGTTGCAAGATAGCAGGAGACTATTTAGCAAACAAAAACGCTAAAAAGAGATAATTGACTGATTGCTTTTATTTTTTTTAATTAACGATTACAAAATAAAAAAAACTAGAAAAATAACTATTTTTTGATGAATTTTTAAAAAGTGTCTTTATATCCATGTGAGTTTCAATGGATTAAGACCATTGTAATAATCCTTAAAGTAACTGAACAGTTGTGAAATAAGGATTTTTTTATTAATTAAATTATATTGAAATATAAATGTGATAGGCGATTTGTGTTCTTTATCTCTATTATGTAAGAAGTAATGGTTTGAAACCATCAAAATATGCTCTAAAGGTACCTTTTTATAGGTGAATTGTGGCTTTTTTAATACAAAATTGAGAAAATTATGCAATATTGACTATTGTATTAAAGATAGAACAGCAACTTTTGGTTAGAGGTTAAAAAATAACGATTACTGGATGAAAGGGTCTAATTTTTGTGAACCTTTTATTGTTTGCAATTTTAGTCAATGGTAAACTATCTTGGTTTATATTTGTGTTAGAAAGAGATGAATTATTGTGAGCAGTAAGGAAAAAGTTATTTATTATAAAGATGAGTTAAATGATGATTTTGCTGAAAATGATATCAAGAGAAAATCATTAGGTGAAAATTTCAAATATGTTCATACAAATTTTTTTTGGAGAATATTTGAATTTATTTTATATTATGTAGTAGCAAGTCCAATAGTATATTTAATTCAAAAGATATATATAAGGCAAAAATTTGTGAATAGGAAGGCTTTTAAAAAAGTAAGAAAAGAAGGATATTTTGTTTATAGTAATCATACACAATATATGAATGATGCTTACATTGGCGCACTGTCAAATTGGCCTAAAAAATGTTTTGTTATAGCAAATCCTGATGCTACTTCTATTAAAGGTATTAGAGCAATAGTACAGGCATTAGGGGTAATTCCTTTAGGTGGAACATTTAGAGAAATTAGAAATATGCTCAATTGTATTGAAACTAGAATAAATCAAAATAATGCAATAATGATTTATCCAGAAGCACATATTTGGCCATATTATACAAAAATAAGACCATTTGAGTATATGTCTTTTAAATATGCTAGTAAATTGAATAAGCCGATATTTGTTTTGACTAATTGCTATCAAAAAAGAAAATTTTCAAAAAGGCCTAAAGTAATTACATATGTGGATGGACCATTTTATCCTAATGCTAATTTAGATGTTACTAGTGCAGCTAAAGAATTAAGAAATATTGCATATGATACAATGGTAAAAAGAGCAAATGAGAATTCTAACTATGAATATATTAAGTATATAAAGAGTGAGTAAACGCAAGTCTATCTCATATCAGTGAAAACTCGTTGGCTTTTTTTGTGATTCGTATGTCTTTATTTCTATTATGAGAGAAGTAATGGTTTGAGACCATTGAGATACATCTTTAAACTGCAAATTTGATGGTTAAGGTGGAATTTTAAATCTTAGGGTGAAGAGGTTAAAATCTCTTGAATTTTGTTGTTTGATAAATGAAAAATATTTGAAGTAGAGTATAATGAATTGGGATGGTGTTATTATGAATTTTGAAATGTGGTCAATTATGCATATATTATATATAATTTCTCCGATTGTGATATTTGTTATATTGTATTTTATTATTAAAAACAAATCGGATAAAACTAAATATATAGTGGGTGTTACCTTAGGAATTTTATCAATTATGATTCTAGTTGTTAGAAATGTTGATATTTATATTAGAAGTGGTTGGGATTTAGAGGTTATACCTTTACAAGTTTGTCACATAGGAAGTTTGATAGCTGGATTGGCGCTTATCTTTAAGAAAAAATGGTTAATCATAACAGCGTTTTGTTTTAATATGATTCCTGCATTTCTAGCAATGGTTTTTGCTGACTCACTCGTTAACTATGATACTTTATTAAAAATTAGACCTCAAACATATATTTGGGGGCATATTTTTATTATTGTTTGTGCATTATATGGAATATTGATATATTTGCCAAAATTAACTAAAAAAGATTTGGTTCATTCTATTGGTTTTGTATCAATTATGGCAGTTATTGCAATAATATGTAACTCTGCCTTTAGGGAAGGTTTTAATTGGGAACCTAATTATTTTTATTTGTATGATTATAAAGGAACACCATTAAAATTTTTATATAATGTATTCCCATCTAGTAATTATGGATGGTTCACTATAAATTGGTTTTATATGATTACTCTTTTAGTGTTCTTCTTGATGGTTTTTGTTTTTATGTATTATATTGCATTTACTTGTATAAAGAAGATAAATAAGAGCAAAAATTAAAAATCTTTTATAGAAAATAACACCTATGACATCTTTGTGTGTCTTTATCTCTACCATGTGAGAAGTAATGGTTTGAGACCATCAAAATATGCCCTAAATGCGCCTTTTTATAGGTGAATTGGGGCTTTTTTAGTATAAATTTGAGAAAAATATAGGAATTTAGTGAGAAAATTATGAAAATTCTTCAATCATATTAACGATAGACTAGCAACTTTATAACGATTACTTTTGATAAAAATAGGCAGGGGTGCTAGTAAAAAATCAATAATTTAACGGTTGCTAGGGTTAGGGTGCTAGTAGATTTTAACAGGGGTGCTAAAATTTAACGATTACTAGGGGTAAGGGTGCTAAAATTTAACGATAGGTCGTCTGTTTTTTTGAAGAAGGGTGCTAATTTTTGAATTGTTTGTGTGTTTATCCATAGCGATCAGAGTAAGAATTTTGTATAATACAATTAGAGGTTGGTAGTATGAAACTAAGCAATATAAAGGTAGAACAAATAAATGATAATCATGAAGTAATAGAAGATTTGGGAGAAATTCTAACTAAAAAGGAATTGGAAACCATCGTTTTTTCATGCTTTGATGGATTAAAGAAAAGGAATGGAAACTTATATGGAGAGTACGGAGATGAAGGAGAATATGGTATTTTCGTTAAAAATATAAGTTATCTAGGGACACCTCATCCATTCTTTAAGAAGAGAATACAGATACCTAAGAATTTTTTGGATTTTTATAATAACAACTTAAATAAAGATATTACAACATTGCTTATAGGAGTCTATAAGTATAAAGGTAATATTGTTTTATGTGATTTTGATACTTCTCAATATGTTAAGAATAAAGCACATAATTCTTCTGCTCATGTATATGTAAATGATCTTTTGACAGCATTAGAAAAAGGTATTTGTGTAAAAAAGGATTTCAAAGGAAATGTTATTACTTGTTTTAGACCAGACTTCACTGAAAAATATTTGGAAAATAAATTTTTAGGAATGAAAAATGGTATATCAGATGTTGTTACTGTGTTTGATAAATTCTTCTATTCTATTGATAGAGTTTGGAATGGAATTAAATGTTACCAAGAGATGCTGATTGATCAGTATAGAAATGCTAAACAAGCAGAATGGGCTGGGTTCTATTTAGAATATAAATTTGAAAACTTTGTTAAAAATAATGATGTTAAAGATAAAGTTCAATACAAGTCTAACAAGAAAAAAGGTGAGGTAGATTTAGATTTGTATTTTCCTAGACTAAAAGAATATGGAGACTTGAAAACTCATACTAAAGGAAGTTCAATTCAAGGAAACGATTATGAGACAATAATGAAACTAATTGAAGAAGCAAGTGTCTATTATGTTGTATGCACACATGATACAGTTAAAGACAAAGACAATGGGTATGTTGTTACTGAATTTTGGAATGCAGCATTAAATAAAAAAGATATTCATAGTTATGGCAATAAAATGAAAGGATCAGTAACTTTGAAAAAATATTGTATATTAGAAATGAATAAATATAACAAAAAATATATTGAAATGTATAATCAGGGTAAGAATAGTGATGGTCATGCTAGGAACCCTAAGATCATGATAAATATTAAGAATATAGATAACTTTATAATTCATTCAGTAGATTTATAAAAATAGTAAAAAGGACTAGCTTTATGGCTCTTTTTTTGGTATAATGAACGCGTGGTGAGAAGGATGTTAAAAAAAGGATTTAAGTTTATTGATCTATTTAGTGGAATTGGTGGATTTCACCAAGCAATGGAATCATTTGGAGGAGAATGCGTTTTCGCTTCAGATATAAATAAAGAATGTATAAAGGTATATGATAAGAATTATAATTTTAATTCTGATTTTGATATTACAAAAGTTGATGCTAAAGATATACCTGTCCATGATGTTTTGTGCGGAGGATTTCCTTGCCAAGCATTTTCAAAAGCGGGAAAACAAATGGGAATAAATGATACTAGAGGTACATTGTTTTTTGATATTGCCAGAATATTAAAAGAGCATCATACTAAATATATCCTTCTAGAGAATGTTAGAAATTTAGTTAGTCACGATAATGGTAACACTTGGAAAACAATTAAGGATACATTGCATTCATTGGGATATAGATTAACAAAGGAACCTATAGTTTTAAGCCCGCATCAATTTGGTGTGCCTCAATTAAGGGAAAGAGTATATATTCCGGGAATTTATGATCCAGAGAATGTAGATAAAGATTTGGATATCCCTTTTGATGAATTAATGAAAAAAGATCAAAATGATTTGTATTCTGTATTGGATTCGGGGAAAGTTGAAGATAAGTATTATATTGATGAGTATGAGAATATGGTTTTGACTGCTTGGGATGAATTCTATAAAGGGATAAAAGAAAAAGTTATAGGATTTCCTATATGGGCACAATGTTTTAAAACCAAAAAGATAGATAATAAACTACCTAAATGGAAATATGATTTTATTGAAAAAAATAGGAAGTTATATTTAAATAATAAAGAATTTATTGATGAATGGCTAAAAAAATATAACAACTTAAAATCATTTGTGCCAACACATACAAAAATGGAATGGCAAGCAGGTACAAGTATTGATACTATATGGGAAGGAGTAATTCAATTTAGACCTTCTGGTGTTAGAGTTAAAACACCTACTGTATTTCCTGCTTTAGTTGCTATGGTTCAAATCCCTGTTATCGGAAAATATAAGAGAAGACTAACTGTTAGAGAATGTGCTAGGTTACAAAGTTTTCCTGAAAACTTTATATGTGATGAAATAGATCAACAAGCATATAAACAATTTGGAAACAGTGTAAATGTAGAAGTTCTTAAACAAATATTTGAAAAATTGATTAAAATAGAAGACTAGATAATAAAGATCTAGTTTTTTATTTTTAATTTTGTGCTATCATAAAGGTAATGAATATCCTGTTTGTTTTTAATGAAAAATTTAATAATTAGTGAGGTGTAGTATAGTAGTGTCAGAATTTATGGAAGTAGAATTAAATAAAGATAAAAATCATTTTAAGAAAATACGATTAAAGAATCATAATTGGGAAGTTTTGGTGGCAAATAAAAATTTGCTATTTGATGCTTTGGAGAAATTGTTGTTTGATAAAGTAAATATATTTTATTATTTGACTCAGCGAGTAAGCACGAAAACAATGAAAGACACAAAAGCCCACGTAAGGAATTTGATTAAAAATGGTATACTTAATGGAGAAATAAAAAGTGTTTTTCTAAATATGGGGTGGGCAGGAAAAAAGATAGATATAACATCTACTGTTTTTCAAGGAGATTTGGCAGAATATCTAATGTCAATATTTATGGATGATTTAAATATATCAGAAACACTTATATCAAAAGTTAGTATTAAAACTAATCCTAATATGCCAGCATATGGAAATGATAATGTGTATTTTGACTATAATACTAAAATATTGTATTTTGGAGAGTCAAAATTTTATTCGAATTTGGAAGATGGAATAAAAAAATCTTATGAAAGTATTAGTAAACATAATAATATAACGGAAATTAGTTTTTTAAAGAATCATACAGGAATTTTTATTTCTGAAAGTTCAAAAAAACTAAAGAAAGTTCAACAAAAATTTGAAACAATGAAGGTAGATGATTTTAAAGTTGCTAGTATTTGTTTTGTTGCACAGGATGAATTGTATTTGAAGGATGATATAGATAAAGTGTTGAGTGATAAAAAATTAAATACGAAAATAAATGAAACTATGGAGAAAAATAACATACTTGTTATTCTCCCTGTTTTGTCAAAAGAAGAATTCTTGAAACATTTTAGGGACAATATAGACAACTATATATAGAAGTGGAGTATTAAAAATATGGAAGAGGAAACAATTTATGAATATGAATATTTAGATGAAAATATGAAGATTTATAGGCAGAATGTGCTTAAAGATTTTTTAATATCAGGTATGGATAAAGATTTAGTTTTTTGTGATTTGGAAATGTACGAAAAAGATAAAAACACTCCATTGTCTAGTTTAAAATTAATTTATAAATCTAAAATAGATAATAAAGTGTGCTTAACGGATTATCAAATTGAAATATTGGATATAATGCAAAAAAATAATATATTTTTGAGTGCTCCAACCAGTTTTGGCAAAACGTTTCTTGTGTTAGAATATTTAAAGAGAAATGAAGATAGCATAAATAATGTCATTTATATTGTACCTACAATAGCATTAATGAATGAATTGCTAAAAAAAATATACAATTTATTTTCTGATAAATTTAATATATGTATAAATGGGTTTGAAGAGATAAAAGAAAAAAATATATTTATCTTTGTTCCTGAAAGAAGTGATCAGTCTTTTATTGATAGAATAGATGATTTGGACATTGATTTACTTGTGTTTGATGAATTATATAAATTGAAAGTTGACAAAAAGAAAGATATCACTAATGATGATAGAATAATTTTTATGAATAAAGTGTATTTGAATTTGCTAGAAAAATCTAGAAAAGTTTTTTTATTAGGGCCTTTTATAAAACATATTAATTTTAATAAGACAAAATTAGATATTGTAAGATACTATACAAATTTTGTACCTGTTTACAATAAAGTGATTGAATTAGAAGATGATAAATGGATTGATTTAATAGGTAACGGTAAAGAATTAATATATTTTAAAAAACCAGAAAATATTTATAATAATATTCAAAAAATATTGGAGAAATTTCAACCAAAAGATGATATAAAAAATAAGTATAAGAAGGAAATCGATTATTTGAAGGAACAAATAGGAGATGAATGGTATGTTATAGAATTGTTGAGTAGAGGTATAGGGATTCATCATGGTAAAACGCCTATGTATTTGAGAAAGTTTTATGAGCAAGAATATAATAATGGTGATATAAATATGATTCTTTGCACAAATACGTTGATGGAAGGTATAAATACACCTACAAATCGATTATTTGTTGTTGATGATCCAGGAGATCCCTTCCAACTAAACAATTTAATTGGTAGAGTCGGGAGACTTAATCCTAGTGATCCTATAATTGGTGAAATTTATTTATGTAACGAAAAAACAAGAAACACATACAAGAATGTTGATAAATGGTTAGATTTAACTGTGTTGGCGGAAAATGAAAAAACTTATACTAATGATGAGATATTATTTTTAGGTAAATCCCCAAATGAAGAAAAGCAAAATAAAGATTACAATGAAAAATTAGGTGTTATAAAAGAATAAAGTCGGAGGCC
>JAZKZZ010000035.1:0-19373 GCA_045612885.1 Bacilli bacterium
TCATAGATGCTACAGTCATAAGTGCAGATGTGGCAGTAGCTAGTGAATAACTATATTTATATCTTAGTGCAAAATAAGCAGCTATTAATAATAATCCCATTCCTACAGTATATAGAGTAGATTTAAATGAAATTAATAATGAAGTAGGACTATAATCATTGATATATAGAATATAATTTTCTTCTATTTCATCATTTTCTCCAAAGATAGTTATTAATTGAGATTTTAGATATGACTCATATTTAGCTAAACTTTCCTTACTAGTTACTTTTACAATATATTTATCATTTTCTTTATCTAATTCGATAGTTTTAAGTTCTACACTCATTTCTTCTTGATCAAAGAATTCCATTACTTCAGCTTCAGATTTGAAATACTCTTCATTAACAACAAGTTCTAAACTTGAACCACTTTTTGCATCATCATAGAAACCGAATGGAGCTTTGAATACTAAAGCAGTTATTAAGATAACAATTGCTCCTAGAGTTGCTAATCCAGCAAATCCATAAAAAGCAGGTTTAATATATGAATCTATATCTTTCTTAGTTGTTACCTCTTCACTAACTCCTTCTTTATTAAGTGAGTTATGAGAGACAATTACAGCCTTGTCATTCTTATTAAAGCAATCACAAGTTAAATACATAACAAATCTTTGTAGTAAATATAAAGTTATAAATGTTGAAATACTAGATACAGTCATAAAGATTGCAAAGTTTTGAGCATTGTTTCCAATGAAATATGTTACTAATGCTAATAAAACTAATGTTACACAAGCATCTAAGATAATAGGACTATTCTTTTTGTAAGTTTCTTTATATGCCTTAATAGCAGATTTACTATTCTTTAATACATTCTTATATTTATTTAAGATAATGAATAATAACCCAAATAGTACTACATTAGCTAAAATGAATGCCCCAATAACTTGAGGGTTAATTACTCCTACAATCTTATTAAATAAGAAGATATTTAAAAATTCACTAACGATTACAGTTGGTATAGCATATAAACCTTCTAGCTTGAAGAATATCGCCATAGTTACTAAAACAACAAATAAAGATACCCCTAATGCAATAAACATTTTATCTCTATTTTTAATAGCATCTTCAACCTTTACGCTTTTTACTTGTACTATAGATTTCTCTAAATCTTCATATTCATATGTACCACTATTAATTAAGTTAACTGTATTTTTAGCTGCTTCTTCAGTATAACTACCAGTAACTGTTATAACTTCATCAGCTAAAGGCTTATCAACAGTAGCATTATAGATAACTTTTTTAGCAGTTGAAGCATTTGTTTGAATATTAGCATAACTATCTACATTCTCTTCAAATCCAACCCAAATTACTAAATGCTGATCAGTTTTATTATTACTAACAGCAGTTGTGATTTCTCTTAATAAATCAGTATCTTTAATATTTAAATAAATAATAGGTTGACCATAATAATTTGTTTCACCATTATAACTAGCACCAATTTCTTTTAAGATTTCTTCTCCAGTAGCTAATAAAGTGTTATTTGCATCTCTAAATGTAATTTCATAAGCTTCAGGCTTTTGAATTAAATCTCTTATTTGGTCTGAAATAATTTGATTTTCACTAGTTACATTTACACGAACATAATTACCATCTTCTACTGTGATAATTGAATCATTAATTCCATTAATGTCTAGTATTTTACTCATACCATCACTGATTGTACTAGCAACTGCATTATCGCTAACATCTTTTGTATCGGATTTAATTTTATATAATACTTCAAATCCCCCTGTGTATTCCATAGCAAAATTAGTAGTATCCTTAAAACTAGGTACAATGAACACCATAGTTGCTATAAGTGTTACTACTGTTACTATATAAGCAAATATTTTACGCATATGTTTCCTCCTAACGTCGTTCTAAAATTATTTAATACAACATCTAATTAAATATAATGATATTTAAAAGTCTTGCCTTAATACTTTAACATTTTAAGCCTAGTTAATCAATAAATCGGAGGGTTAAATTACATGGATAGGAAAAAAATTATCAAATCTACAGTATTATTAATATTAGTTGGCTTTATAACTAAGATTTTTTCAAGTATTGCTAAAATTATAACAGCACGTAAAATAGGTAGTGAAGCTATGGGTATATATATGCTTGTAACTCCAATTTATATCTTTTTTATAAATATTATACAACTAAGCTTACCTACTACAATTGCAACAAAGATTGCTCATAACCCTAAAAAAACAAGTAAAATAATGATCACTTCTAGTGCTATTGCTTTAGTTTTAAATTTACTTTTTATGATTGGAATAATATTTTTATCTCCCTTTATAGCAAGGATTATATTAAAGAATCCAGATACCCAATTATCTATTATAGCTTTAGCGTTATTAGTTCCTCTGATTTCTTTAGGAGGATTAATAAAAGGATATTATACTGGAATAGGGAAAGTTGAAGTTACAGCCTATTCACAAATAAGCGAAGAAATTGCAAGAATTTTATTTATATTACTTTTTTCATACATATTTATTAATAAGGGGGATAAATATTTAGCATATGGAGCATTTTTAAGTTTGTGTGCTGGTGAAGTCTTCTCACTTACGCATATGATTGTATCTTTACCTAATCTTAAAAATAAACCTAAACTATTATTTAAAGGACTAAATAAAAAAGAAAATTATATCACAAAAGACATTCTAGATATGTCGATTCCATTAACTGGAGGAAAATTTATATCTGTTATTGCCTATACTTTAGAACCAATAGTTATGACTAATATTATGTTAAAACTAGGATATACTTCTGATTTCATTACTAATGAATATGGAATTATCTCTGGTTATGCTTTTCCTCTTTTATTGTTACCAGGATTTTTTGCTAGTGCTTTTGCCAGAGTTTTACTACATCCATTAGCATCATTAACTAGTCAAAATAAAAAAACCGAAGCAAAAAAATTATTGGTATTTTTAACATCTTTATCTCTTATTATAGGTTTTATCACTTCTATTGTAATGTTCTTTTTTCCTAAAGATTTAATGCTTTTATTATATAAAAATACTAGAGGATGGGAATATGTAAAAATATTTTCTTTTCCATTTCTTCTTTACTATATAGAATCTCCTCTTATTAGTGCCATGACAGCTTTAAATAAGACTAAAAAAATTATGATTTATGATACAATAACTTCCCTTATAAGAGTCATCTTATTGGTAATACTATTGCCGATTATTGGAATGTATGCAATAGGAGTTACTACAGTTGCAAGTGCTTCATTATTAGTAATTCTAATGATATTTGACATTATTAGATTCTTTACTAAAGATTAATAATGTATTGTCACTTGATACAAAACCAATAAAGACATCGCCTATTGTTTTAATATTATTTTTTTTAAATTCTTCACTTATCCATTCATCTGAGATATTTAAATTTTTCTTTACATCATCTATTATCTTTCCATCACTTATAAGAGGAAAAGGATATTTGAGTTGAGCCTCCTTCTTTTTTATAATACTCAATCCTCCATTACTTTCAAGGATAGCATATTTAATCTGATTAATATCGTCTATTCCCTCTTCTCGTGTTTGTTGAAGTAAATCACTTACATTATATCTTTGTTTCTTCATTTCTTTATACATTATTTTGCCATCATCAATTATTAATGTTGGTTTTGATTCAATAAAATCCCTAAATTTTTTACTCTTTAGCCCTATATAAGAAATACATAATTGAACAATAAAAATGATAAGTATGGGCAATAAAGCAAGAAAGATATTTGACTCAGGTTCTGCTATGGCGTTTGAAAATATTTCAGAAATCATGAATGAAACAATAATATCAAAAACATTTAGTTCTCCTAGTTCTTTTTTTCCCATTATTCTGATAATTATTAAAATGATAGATAAAAATAAGATTGTTTTTGATCCAATAATTAAATATTCATTCATAATAGAAAACATCCTTTCATATCCTTAAATAGGTGAAACATATGAAACAAAATATAAAAACATATTTTATAATTATTCTTTCTTTATTACTATCTGCTTTTTTTGCCTCTTTAATACTTACAATATTAGAAAAAAATGAAGTGTTTTCATATAGTACTTCATTGGTAATTGCTAATAGTTTTTCTTATATATTAATAGTTATCTTAAGTTTTATTTTAGGTTATAAGTCAAAACGTAATGGATTAGTACATGGAGTGTTTTTTTCACTTATGATTATTCTAACTACATTAATAATCGGAAATAAGCTTAGTGATATCACTACTATTATAAAACTAATTACTAAAACTATCCTTGTAATATTTTTTACTGTTTTAGGAGTAAATAAAAGAGACTTATAATAAAGTCCCTTGATAACTTATTTTTAAATGTCTATAGGCAAGTTCTGTAGCCACTCTTCCTCTAGGGGTTCTATTTACCATTCCAATTTGAAGTAAATATGGTTCATATACATCTTCAAGAGTGGTAACTTCTTCTCCAATTGCCATTGCAATTGATTCAACTCCTACAGGACCTCCTTTAAATCTTTCAATTATTCCTCTTAGATAAGCAAGATCAACATCATCTAAACCTAATTCATCTACTTTTAAAGCATTAAGCGATGATACAGTAATATCATTATCAATTTTAGATAATAGTTTAACAGTAGCAAAGTCTCTTACTCTACGATATAGTCTATTAGCGATTCTAGGAGTACCTCTACTACGTTTAGCGATTTCATTACATGCCTCTTGATCAATATCTAAATTGAATACTTTTGATGTTCTTTTAATAATTTTTTCCAATTCTTCAACAGAATAGTATTCTAATTTATTTACAATTCCAAATCTATCTCTTAGAGGACTAGATAAGTCTCCTACTCTAGTGGTGGCACCTACTAAAGTAAATGGAGGTAAATCAATATTAATGGCTCTACTTCCCTCATCTTTACCAACTACTAAAGAAATAGTAAAATCTTCCATTGCTCCATATAATACTTCTTCTACTACTCTAGGAAGTCTATGAATTTCATCTATAAATAAAACATCCCCTGGTGAAAGAGTTGCTAATATAGCAGCCAGGTCACCACTTTTTTCAATTGAAGGCCCATTTACAACCTTTATATTACCATGCATTTCATTAGCAATAACATGTGCTAATGTAGTTTTTCCTAATCCTGGAGGCCCATACAATAAAACGTGATCTAAAGTTTCATTTCTTTTTAAACTTGCTTCAATAAAAACTTTTAAGTTATCTTTTATTGCGTGTTGCCCAACATAGTCCTCTAATGTGTTAGGTCTTAATGATAATTCTTCAACTTCGTTTTTATTTAATCCCTCATTTAGTAATCTTTCCATATTTAATCTCCTTATTTTTTATTTAAAAATTGTAAAGCCTTAAATATTATTTCATCAATTTCTAAATCTGTATCTTGAATCTTACTTAAAGCAAGATCAATTTCATTTACTTTGAATCCAAACGTTTTAAGTGCTTCTTTAGCTTCTTTATGTTTAGGATTCTCTTTTATAACTTCAACTTTATCTACTTTTAGATGTCCTTTTAAATCTAATATTATTTGTTGAGCAGCTTTAGGGCCAATACCAGGCAGCTTCTTTAGATAATTTAAATTACCTACTTCAATAGCTTCAATAATATTAGAATAGTCTGCTTTAGACATCATTGATATAGCACTTTTAGGACCAATGCCTTTAACACTGATAAGTTTTAAAAATAATTCTTTCTCTTCTTTAAATAAAAATCCATATAAAGAAATATCGTTCTCAGAGATTTTAAGATATGTATAGACTAATGTTTCTTGATATAAAGAAAACTTACTAGGATTTGAAACCATTACATCATATCCTACTCCATCTACATCAATACACACACTTTCACTAGTTATACTTTCTATTCTACCCCTTAAAAAACCTATCATTTTCTTCACCTCTATATCATTAATTTCTTTCTTGCAAAACTCTATTACACTTTAATATATTTTTTTCCTTATCTCCTTGATATAAGGCTATAGGTTCCCTACTTTCATTTATTATTAAGACATTACCCTCAATGTAGAAATTCAAAGTATTCCCATTACTCGCCTTATATAAATCTCTATCTTTTAATGTTAAAACTGTAAAATTAGATAAAGAACTTTCAATATCTTTTAATGTATAATTACCACTTTCTATTTCTTCTAAAGTATAAGCATTATCTAGATATAATTTACCAATTCTTGTTCTAACTAGTTTATACATATACCCAATATTGTTTAACTTATTTGCAATAGTCTCACATAATACTCTTATATATGTTCCTTTTGAACATACTACTCTATATTTGATGAATTGGCTATTAAATTCTAATAACTCCAATTCTTCTATTTCAATATCCCTTTCTTTTATTTCTACTTCGATATTTTCTCTTGCATATTGATATAATCTTTTACCATTAACGCTTACAGCACTATAAATTGGAGGTTTTTGTTTCATCTTACCGATTAAACTAGTAAAAACATCGTTTATATCATTTTCATTAAAAGGCACTATTTCTTTTTTTGCTATTATTTCTCCCTCACAATCTAATGTAGAGGTCGTTTCACCTAATTTAATTGTAGCAATATACTCTTTTTCATCACCTTCTAAAAATCTAGATATTTTTAAAGCCTTCCCAATTGTTACAATTAATAAACCTTCTGCTAATGGATCAAGAGTACCACAATGACCTACATCTCTAGTATTCAACAATCTTCTTACCATGCTAACTACTTTTGTAGATCCCATTCCTCTTTCTTTATTAACTAATAATACCCCATGCTTCATTATTTTAATCTCTCTATTAAAGTTTCATAAGATACTAATTCTTGTTCCCCTTTGTTCATATCTTTTAATGCATAGACATTATTTTTTATTTCATCTTCACCAATTAAAACAACATATGGGATACCTAATCTAGAAGCATATTGCATCTTTTGTTTCATTCCCTTATTTAATAAGTGCGGCATATCTACGTTGATTCCTTCACTTCTTAGCTTACTTGTTAAGTTAAGTGCATATTCAAAGCCACCCATTAAATCTATAACCATAACTTTTGTTTTTGATTTACTAGTATTATTATAGAAATTCAACTCTTTTAATTTAGAGTATAATCTAGTTAGACCAATTGAAATTCCAACTCCAGGCAATACTTTTTCTGTATAGTATGAAGCTAAATCATTATATCTACCACCACTACAAACACTACCTAGTTCTTTATAATCATCTAGGAAAGTTTCATAAATAGTACCAGTATAATAATCTAATCCACGTGCAATTTTTAAATTAATTGCATAGTTATTTTCTTGCATACCTAATGCTTTTAGATTATTAATTACAGTTTCTAATTCTTCGATTCCTTGATTAAATATTTCATCTTTATATCCTAATTCTTTAACAGCCTTAATAACTTCATCACTATTACCTTCGATATTTAAGAATTTTATTAATTCATTAATAGTGGTTTCATCATCAATAATGTCTTTTAATGATAACACAAAATTTTCATATCCAATTTTATCTAATTTATCAATTAATCTTAATACATCATCTTTTTTACTAGTAAGATTAAGTTCGTTAAATAATCCAGTTAGTATCTTTCTATTATTTAAATTAACGGTAATTTTATCAAATCCAAGACTCTTAAAAGTGTCATAAATAATTAGCGGTAGTTCACTATCATATGTTAAATCTAATACTTCATTACCAATAATATCTATATCGCATTGATAAAATTCTCTAAATCTTCCTTTTTGCGGACGTTCTCCTCTATATACTTTTCCTATAGAATATCTTTTAAAAGGAAATACTAAATAAGGATAATTTTTTGCTACATATCTAGCAAGTGGCACAGTATGATCAAAACGCAAAGATAAATCATTATCACCTTTATTAAATCTATAAATTTGTTTTTCAGTCTCTCCTCCAGCTTTAGCTAGTAACACTTCACTTAACTCTATAAGAGGTGTTTCTACTCCAACAAATCCATATTTTTGATATGTTTGTTCGATCGTGTTTTTCATCCAATCAAATACGATTTGATCTTCAGGTAGTAATTCTAAAAAACCTGATAAAATTCTTGGTTCTACTTTATTTGCCATAAACTCTCCCTCATTTCCTTTTAAATTATAGTACAAATACGAATAAAAGTCATTTTTTTTAATTATATTCTAAAAATAGTTGCAACTATCAAAACTTTTTTATATACTATTAAAGCATTTATATGGCGGGAGTGGCGAAGTGGTTAACGCACCTGGCTGTGAACCAGGGATTTCGTGGGTTCGATCCCCATTTCTCGCCCCATATAAATAAAAGGAATGCAGAAATGCATTTTTTTAAAAGGGCGTGTGGTGGAATTGGTAGACTCGGTGGACTCAAAATCCACTGGTGTAACAGCCGTGTGGGTTCAAGTCCCACCACGCCCACCAAACGTTAATATTGATGAGCATTTTGGATGCTCATTTTTTATTTAGAAAAGTTATGTATTAATTATTTCCTTTATTAATATTTGGAAACATAAAATAAAAAGATTGTTAGTTTCTTTTAACAATCTTTAATTTTTATTTATCTATTTATTTTTGATTTTTGTAATAAGTTCATTAATTAATAGTAATGTTTTTTCATCTTCTACTAATTGAGATATTTTTAATAACGTTTCTAATCTAATATTTTGAACTTTAGTATTTTCTAACTCAATAGCATCTTTATTTAGAGGCATACCACAATTAGGACAATAATTTAATCCAGCTATTGTAGTTTTACAATTTTTACATGTCATAAGTGTTTTCCTCCTTTTGTAGGAGTTCCATTGGTATTTTTTATATTTTTAGGTTTTATCTTTTCTTTTATTACATTACATATTGCTTGCACTAGAAGTTCATTTTTAATTTCTTCTCTATTTCTTTCCAATTGAAGAGTAAAATCATTAGGAAATAAATTTCCTGACCCCTCAATTACGTTTATTTCATTTGGGGTTATATGTAATGAGAATACATCATATCCCTTTGGTGACTTATCAGGTTTATTTCCTTTAGTCGTTCTTAGATATTCAGCTTGGCCTGTTACATGGTACTCTTTATTATCATTTAATTTACCAAATGCATTACCATTTAAAACAAAGATAGTAGTTCCTTTATTTTGACCATTATATCTCTCTACTGATAATTCTTCACTTCTAGCACTTTTACCTTTATTTCTCATATTTGTAACCAACTTTATTTCACCATAGATTACACTACCATCATTTAATTGTTTCTCGCATAGTATAAATGGACCTACCCCTTCACTTATATAGTGAACATTATTTAAATTTATTTCTTTTACAACATCAGCAAACACATCTATGCATAAAGTTTTTTGTATAACGTGTTCTTGATGTCCTTTTATTAAATAAATCTCAGCGTCAGCAAATCCCATTTCTTTTGCAATTGTTAAATATCTTTTAATATCAGATATTAACATATTTTTTCTTTCAATTAGACCATGGAATTGCCCTCTGTTTTGAATTATTTTACTATCTTTATAATCTTTAAATTTCCATTCTTCTCCTAGAATGTTACCACCGATAATAATTTTAACTGCCCCATTAGGATTACAACGAGCAAATTGATATCTAATACCATTTTCTAATGTACCTGTTGTAATTCCTTTTTGAGGATTTGAAATATCAAAATAATTAGTTGAAGAATAAAATACTAGCTCAAGTGATTCTTTATTAGACGGAATTATAAATTTTTGATCACTGATAGGATCAGTAGACTTTTCATCTACAAGTTCTAAATAGTCTTCCATTGTAGCGGCTTCTAAAGCTTTAACAACATCGTTACTAGCTAAATTTATCTTAGTTTGAAAAGCATTATATGAACTACTATCCTTATAATTATCTCCAAATGTTTTCTTATACCATTGGTCCAAAAGGTGATCTAATTTACTCTGATTATTTTGGAAACCAGTTTTTTTATTATCTACCATTATGATTTCCTCCTTTTCTTTGTCACTGTTTTAACTATGCCTACCACTTGATTCATTTTGCTCTTAGTTTCTTTTAATTGCATAATTTTTTCTATTTCTGCTTCAACTTTTGCAGTTGGATCAGGCATTCTTTTCATATAATTTAATGCTACATCAGTGTATTCATTAGATTTTTCTTTTAAGATAGGAAATCTTACAATTTCTAAAATATATGGGAATTGCTTATTATCTTTTTTTGTATAATAAGGATTCTCACGTTCATACAAAAGCGTTACTGTTGCATTTGTGTTAGATCTATCAATATTTTTTGATAGGAAATGTTCATTTTCTCCTTGGAATGAAGGATCTACTAATATGTGAATTTGATGATCTACAATTCCTACCAATTTGCCATTCTCATCATGACACATATATTGATATGGAATTATAGTGTTTTCATTAACATGACTATGTCCTAAGAACAAAGCATCAACTCTTATTCCAGTTCTAGCAATAAAGTCTTTTACAACTTTTGCTCCACCATCAAGTGGTTTACCAGCTGATCCTGAATGAGTTAAAAGAATATTATAATAGTGAGTACCTACTTTTATTTGAATTAAGGCGTTATTTTCAAAATATTGTATATTATGTTTTTCTAAAGCATATTTTAATGGGCTTATACCTACATCTCTTAATCTATTTGCATATGCAGCGTCATGATTTCCTCCAACCCCACAGATTGTTTTAGAGGCAATCTTACCAATATAAAGGTCGCTTGTAGCTAGATCAATACTATCAGCATTATTTAGTACACTCTGATGAGCATTGGTTTTTCCAGTTAAAGTAGCCATATCGAAGACATCGCCACCATACACTACTCTTGCATTGGCAACATTGTTTATCCAATCAATTGCCATTGTGCAACGCTCATCATCAAATCCATCACCAAAAAAGTGCGTATCAGTCAAATTAACAAATGCAATTTGCTCAAAATTATTCTCATTAACTTTCATAAATCCAAATTTTTGATGGCCAGGATAATTATTTACTTTTTGTTTAGAATAGTTTAGTTTTTGGTCTAAAAAATCTAGGCTAACCAAAAAATTAGGATTGTTTTTACAAGTGCTCAACTTGTACTTTTTCTTAGACATTTACATCACCCGACTCCATTATAACATCACCTTAGTGTTATTTAAAGGAAAAAATTTCTGGTTAGGGCAATTTTTAAATCTATATAATCTATAATAAGATTATTTATTATTAGGTATAATAAATCTTAATGTTTGGTTAAGATTCATTATCTCAAATTTTTTACCAACATATATTTCTCCATCTAGACATATTTTTGTCTCTTTAGGAGTTTCAATAATTATATTTGAAGCTCTTCTATATTCGATGAATTTTTTAAATTTAGGATTATCTAAATGTGTTCCGTTCTCATATTTTCCTATTAATGTTATAAATCTAAATAATGATATAGGTTTTACAATGCAAACCTCTAATAATCCATCTTCATTATTTGATTTTGGAGCACATTTATATTTTCCTCCAACATATTTACCATTAGCAAAAGTTGCAAGCAGGATACTCTTATTAATTACTAATTCTCCATCAACTCTTATACTACATTTATTACGTCTTGCCATAAATAAAGAAGCAAAAATACCGGTTGTATAAGATCTTTTGCCTCCTATTACTTTTTTCCTTCTAACTTTATTTGCAATATCGCATACACTAGCTTCAAATCCCATATTAGTAACATTTATTGAGTAAGTATCATTGACTTTCATTACATCAATTTTAATTTCTTTTCCATTTATTATATTATCAAGTTCTAAGAATTTTTCTTTTCCTCCATAAACTTTAACAAAATCATTACCACTGCCACATGGGTAAACAGTTACTATTGCGTTACTATGATTAATGGCACCATTTACTACTTCATTTAATGTTCCATCTCCCCCACACGCATAAAAAAGAACATCATCTTTATGATTTTTACAATATTCATCTACATAGCGTGTTGCATCTTTTACATCTTTTGTTATATAAACCTCATAGTCGATTTTATTTTGATATTCTTTTAATTTATCCAATAATTCTTTCTTTATTTCATCTTTACCTGACTTTGGATTGACAATAAATACATGTTTCATAAATAACCTCCTAGTGAATTAGACTCAATACAACTAATAATAGTCCAATAAAATAAAAACCACTATTACATCTTAAAACCCATTTTTTATCTGGACACTTAAACTTATGCGGGATTAAGAAGTAATCAGAAATCATGAATAATATTAATCCAATGGATAACATATAGTAAGCTATATTATTAACATATATTGCTATAGGTATGGATAATGTAGCATGTAATGTAACAGTGAAAATATAGGTTAATATTGGGATTTTTTTATCTTTTAAATCTATCTTCCCTTTTAAATTAATAGTAAAGAAAGAGCCCCAAATTATTAATAATAAAGGTATAAAATACCAGATATTTATAAAAGGAATATTGTAATTAATTATACTTATGATTTCATATATGAATATTGTAATATTAGAAGTCATAAAGAAGATGCCACCTCTACTAAAACTAAATAAAAGAAAAACATCACCTAAAAAAGCAAAAGTAATTCCTAATAATAATACTAGATGATAACTTAGTAAATCATAATTTAATGAATATGCTATAAGACCATATATAAAAAACATCGATGCTAGAATAATTTTATTAATAGCACGTCTTTTAAAATTACCACTTGTCTCAGAAAAAAAGTATGCTATAAGACATCCGATATATAAAAGAATAAAGATACTAGTAAAAATATTCATTTCTATCTCTCCTTAATACATATTATAAAGTTTTCATTAATTTATTCAAAAGTTATTATATAAAAAAACTATTGATATTACTCAATAGTTAATTTAAGTTTAAATTTCTACAATCATTGATAAGATAAGAGGATCTTTTCCAATCTCTTTTTTTACATACTTACTTACCTTATCTCTTATTGCTACTCTTTTTTCGTTATAGTCATAATATTCATTACTTAATATTTCTGCAACAGTATTAACATAAATATTCGCTATTTCTTTAATTAAATAATCAGAATCTTTAACAAATACCAATCCTCTAGTTTGAACATCAGGTCCTGCAACAATTTCTTTAGTAGCACTGTCTACTGTAACTCCTAAAATAATTACTCCATCATTAGCTAGTTTAGTTCTATCATTTATAACTACACTTCCAGTATCAAATATTCCTAATCCATCAACCATTAATTCTCCTACATGTACAGGTTGTTGTCCTGGAATAATCTTTTCATCTTCAAATCTTACTACCATACCATTGTCGAATACTAAGATATTGTTATGATTTAGTCCAATCTTCATCTTATTAGCAATGTTAGCATTACTGATTAAATCTTTATAATATCCTTTTACAGGTAAATAAAATTTAGGATGTAAGATACTAAGAATAGTTTTTAAATCCTCTTCACGTGCATGCATAGTAGATAAAGATTTGCCTGCAACATTTATCACTTTAGCTCCTGTTCTATAAAGATCATCTAATACTTCAACTGCAATAACTTCTACTCCAGGAACAGACTTTGCACCCATGATTACCAAATCTTTCTCGTTAAGAACCAATCCCTTATCTTGATACTCTTCATTAGCTACCTTTTCAAGCATTCTAAATAGTTTCTCTCCATGACTAGCAACAACGATTAATAAATCAGATTGATCTTCATTATGCAAGTCTTCCATTGTAGCTTTATATCTTTCTGGTATTTCAAGTAATCCAGGAATATTGATATTAGAAATTAAATTATCATGATCAGGATTTAATAGTAATATTTTCTTTCTACATTTTATTCCTAAATTTATTATTTCTTGCATTGCATATAAGTTTTGAGTATATGTAGCAATTAAAATTCTTCCCCTAAATTCTTCAATATAACGTGATATTAATGGTGTTATTTTATGATTTGGTGAAGTGAAATCTGGTCTTTCGCTTGCTACTGACTCTGCCATTAAACATAAAACTTTCTTTTCAGCAATTTTAGCTATTGCATTTAAATCAGTTTTAAAATTATCATATGACCCACAATCGATAATAAAATCACCCGTATATACTATATAGCCTTGAGTTGTATCAATTGCTACTCCAAATGATTGTGCTACTGAATGTGATGTAGAGAAAAATTTAAATTTTCTATTTGCGATAGCCACGCTGCTACTAGGTTCTACAATATTAAAATCAACTTTGATATTTTCTCTATATCTTCTAAAATTATCTTTTATCATAGATGAGGTAACGTTACTACAATACACAGGAGCAGGGGCAGCCTTTAAAGCAAACGCTAAGGAGCCCATATTATCATCATGTCCATGAGTTATTATATAACCTCTAATTTTATTTTTATTTTCTTCTAAGTATGACATATCTGGTATTATTATATCTATTCCAGGCATACTGCTTTCAGGATATTTGATTCCCGCCTCCAAGACAAAAATATCATCGTTTATTTCAACAACATACATATTCTTTCCATCTTCGTCAAGGCCACCGAGAGCAAATATCTTAACGATATCACTCATAAATTATTTCCTCCATTCGACTTAAACGTAATTTAACTTTGACTATTATAACCAAAATATTTAATTAATACAACTATATTTCTTTATTAATAAATCTTTTTAATTTGACATGTATTTTTTTGTCAGATTATGAAAAAAAAACATGCTACATCTTTACATCTTTTTCCTCTCATTTATAATATTATTTATGTAGGGAAAAAAGAGGTGTATTAAAATGGATTATTCAAAAAAGCAAGCTGAATTAGATTTAGTTAAATGGTTAGATAGTGAAACTAAAAATTATGATACATGTGGTGAGTATACTTATTGTAAAAATTGTAATAAAGAATGTGCTTATCCTTGTGCATATGCTTATGAAACATTCACTAACGCTACTAAAATTAGTAAGCCAAAAACTACTAAAACAATTAAAACTACAACAGCTAAAAAGCCTACTACAACAAAAAAGGCTACAGCAAAGAAAACAACAACAAAGAAAACAACAACTAAAAAGACAACAACAAAGAAAACAACAGTTGCTGCATAAGAAAAAACAGAATCATTTAATTGATTCTGTTTTTATTTATAAATTAATGATGTTTAGTTAAATGTAGTTTCTTATAAACTGATTTTCTAGATAGAATAACGGCTCTATCAGCAACAACATTGTATGTGTATCTAAATGGTGAGTTAGAGATCAGATAGCCTTCTTTAGTTAATTTAAAATGAGAGAACCTCTTCCATAAACATAAACTAAGTAAAACAATTGAACCCACTATTTGTCCAATAACGGTACAATAAGGAGTAAGTAATACTATTGATAGTATAGTTTTTATAATTGTAGAGAATATTCCATTTATCGTATTAAGTGTAGGTGAATAGTTTAATTGTAAGAAACTATCAAGGTTGCCTATAAAGATATATAAGATATAATCTAATATTTGAATTCCAAACATTATTAGAGCAATATTTAGATTAACACCATAAAATTGATATAAAGTCACAAACATTAATATCGATGAAAGTGCACAAATCCCGGTGAATGAAGAAGCCGTTTTTATACTCTCTTTATAATTGTATACGCCCTTTGAAATATCTATTTTTGCTCCCGTTTTAATAGCAACCATTGAGTCCCATTGTGAGTCGGTAATTAAAGTGACAAAATTAATAGCAATAATATATTCTTCACCAAATTCAAATGCAGTAGAAAATCCAAATAAATAAATTACAAACATAAATAGATTAGTAATAATAGATAGAGATTCATATCTGAAATTACTTAGTATATTGAAATCAAACTTAAATTTCTTATATTGCCATACTAACATACCAACTACATATAGTGTAATTGCAATTAACGCAATATTAATTATTGTATTTACGTTTTTAGTAACTAATGAAACTCCTACTAATACCAAAGTATTAATCACATTAAAAATCCATGAGTGAATATTAGCAATCTTCTCTTTATCTTCAAAATATAATTTTTCTAATATGAATGCAAAAATCATATGTATGTAAAGACTAATTACTGTATATAAGGTGAAAGCTCTATATTTCTCTGGGTCCATATTCATAAACTCAATATATGAATCAATGAAGATAGATAGTAAACCAAAGATAATTCCTCCAATAATTATTCCTAGCGTCATGCCACTATAAACAGAGTTTTCATTATGTTCTTTATATCTTTTAATATTAGCTCCAGTAGCAAATATAGAAACACAAACTGCCCAAATAAATTGTATAGGATAAGTAAGTGAGTATACATTTGCAATATCGGGGTCATTTAGAGTTATTCCAAGTAAAAAAAGCGCAATGATTGGCATCATTGTAAACACAAATAATCCGCTACCTATTTGCAACAATCGCTTCATAAGAACCCCCTGATAAAAAGTTAAATTCATTTAACTTAGTATAACATAAATTTATTATTCGACAAATGAATGGGAAAGAAAAAACTATTAGAGTAATATCTAATAGTCCAATTGTATTAATTTAAAGAAATCTTAATATCCTTTTTCTAAATCCACTACATCTGATAACTTGTTAGTTTCTATATAAGTAATTACTTTATTTGTAATATCATCAATGTAAAATTTAAAACCATCTTTTACTTTCATAGCAGCATGAGGTGACATAATTATATTATCTAACATTTCAAAATCATATTTTGAAGGTTTAAGTAATTCATTTTTTGTTTTTGGTTTCTTTTCCCATGTATCTATAGCTGCTCCCTTTAATACTCCTTTACTCAATGCATCAAATAATGCTTTTTCATCTATTATATTTGAGCGACCTACATTTACTAAATACTTCCCTTTCATTAATTTAAAGGTAGATTCATTAAATATATTATTTGTAGATGGGATTTTAGGTAATGATGATATTATTATGTCACTAACATTTATTAATTCTTCAATATTATCAACTAATTCAATATTTTCATATTGATGTCCTCTATTGATTGTGTATGATTTAATATTATTATTTACAAGGATTTTATGAATTGCTTTACCAATATGCCCATAGCCTAATAATCCTATCTTCATATTAAATATATCTTGCCAATATAAAGAGTTTAAATCATACCAGATACCCTTTCTTAAATCATCATCATATTTTACGATATTTGAAACTAAGCTATTAGCAAGAGAAAAAGCATATCTTGCAATAATATCGCTATTAGCATGTGAGTTTACAAGTTTAATATTCATGCTTTTTAATGATTCTAGGGGAAAATCGTCTACTCCTGTTTTATAGGCAAAAATGCACTTTAAATTATTGGCAACTAATAATTTACTATGATCTAATTTTTTACCAATAAAAATATCATAATCTTTTAATGAAAAATTTTCTAAGTCACAAATATCACATTGGCAATATTTTGACAGAGTTTTTTGCATCTCTTTAAATTCATCGTTAAATTCTGCAATACTTAATAATACTTTTATCATCTATGTACATCCTTTGATGTATTATTAATCCATTGATATATTTCTTTTGAATTTAATGATAATACATCACCTTTTACTAAATGTTTTAAAACACCACAATGTAAGCCTAGTGATAACGCTTCTTCTATATTTTCAAAATTTTGATTAAGAATATGAATCATGCCACCTACAAATGCATCTCCTCCACCGATTCTATCTAATATTTCAAATTCTAATTTAGGGGTAATTGATTTTACTAATTTATTATCTTTTAAATAATATGCATTAGCAGCTAAAGTGTTGTGATTAGCACTAATTACATCCCTTGATGTAGATGCTAAATATTGAATATTATAGTCTTTAATAAATTTAAGAATTGTTGCTTCGTCACTTTTTTCATTTATATCTAGTAAGTTATTTAAATCAAATAAGTTTCCAAAACATACATCAACATAACTCATAATTTCTTTATATGATTGTTTTGCTTCTTCTAAGCTCCATAAAGTAGATCGATAGTTGAAATCAAAAGAAATTTTTATATTTCTTTTCTTAGCTTCTTTACACAAACTAAGAACTATATTTTTAGAAGTTTCTGATATTGCAAGAGATATTCCTGAAACATGGAACCAAGTCGCGTCTTTAAATATATCATCTAAGTTTAATTCACTGATTGATAAGCTGTTAATTACAGCGCTCTTTCTGTTATAGATTACTGATGATGGCCTAGATGAAAAACCTTGTTCCATAAAATACATACCTAAAGTAGTACCTGATTGAACAATATTATTTACTCCAACTCTATGCTTTAATAAATGTCTTATAACTCCTTCTCCTAGTGAGTTATCTGGTATTTTAGTAATAAAATCTGTATTATTACCTAGATGTGAAAGAGTAACTAAAACATTTGATTCAGTTCCTCCATAGCAAGATTCAAACATATTAGAGTCATCAATCCTATTATTATCTTTAGGAGTCAGTCTCATCATTATTTCACCATAACCAACTATTTTATTCATATTATTTTCCTCCTAATGCACTTATTCGATCTTTACAAATTTCTAAATATGAAATATTAACTAATAATGCTTCTCCGCATTCTCTTGTTAGTTTTTTCTTTAATTTTTTTCCAATAGAATATTTAAAATGTTCCATTTTCACACGTGTTTTTTTAAATCGAGGAGAAACAATTCTATCAACTTTTAATATTTTATTTTTCTCTAGTGATAAATTATAGTTGTAATCAACCTTCATTAAATCATATGGAATCAAATAATATTCAGATTTTAACTTATCTTTTTTTATTTCTCCTTCTCCTGTTTTTGAAACATTTTTCTTTAACTTTTCTAGAACTATTTTTGCATCATCTTTTAGAGTGACTGCAAAATACATGTTAGGCTTACCACCTTCTAATAAGTCTCTTGCGATACCCAAAAAGTTATTTGAAATAGAAAGAGATTCAAAGTCATCTTCTACTAATCCAAAATTGGATTTAACAGTTTTCTTTATAACATTTATAAATTTTTCATTAGCATAGTTTGTATCTTTTGACATAAGTCTAGTATCATCTAATTTTAAATCAGATTCTTTCAATGCTAATGATATTGGTTGAGCAAATTTATTTTTCCATGTTGTTTTACTTCTATCTCTTTTTTCGACTAACAAATAGCCATCTTTTGTAATTATTACTCCATTTATTCCAATTTGATTACTTAGTTTTGATGATGCTAATGGAGTTATCTTATCATTAAATTCATACAACTCTCTAATGCTGATTAGATCATCTAATTTATAATCCATACATCTATTAGTTAAAAGCATATGAAAATATGTTGTTCTAGAAGTAAATAACTCTAATTCATTACCTTTTAGATTTATATCATCTAAAGCAATCGTAAT
>JAZKZZ010000036.1:0-5036 GCA_045612885.1 Bacilli bacterium
TAGCTATGGTTAACAATGTTAGTAGTGCAGATGTGGAAACTATTTTAAATAAGGTATTATCAATAAAGATATTATCTAAATCTATGCCAGGAATAGTAGAAGGATTATTAGATGATTACGGATTAACTTCTTCATTAACTGAAAACGATAATAGTGAATTTGTTAAGTTAATAATAGATGTTGTAGATTTAGCACATTCATTGGAAGTTGCAAAATTGGAAGATATTAGTGAAGGAAATATATTTGATAATGTAGTTAATATTTTGTATAAAAATGGAACAATTAAAGAACCAAGCAAAAAGGCTCTTACTAAATTACTATGTGATATAAATTCATCAAGAGTATTTAGTGAAGTATTAGTGGTACAATTAAATAAAATTTTAGAAGATACTGGAGTTAATCTAAACTCTCAAATGATAGTTAATGTTAAGACTGAAGCAGATTGGGAGAAAGAATTGTTAGTACTAGATAATATTGTTACTTTATATCAAGATTATAATGAGGATAATACTATTGATTTCTTAACTGCTAGTGAATTAATAGATAATTTAAAGAATACTAAAGCCATGATTTTAGCATTCCCAATAGCATATCAAACATTATTCCCTGAAATAGGAATAGAGATAGATTCTAGTAAGATTGAATATATCGATTATAGTAAAGAAAATGCTGATGAGGCTGAAGTTAATTTCTATAATTATTGGAAGAATGAATTAGTTCATCTTGAAAAAATTAGTGATGAATTAGCAAAACTTAAGATTAGTTCAATTAGTGATGTTAGTTTAGATTTATTAGAAATCGATAGTAATGTTACTTCACTGTCTGTAATTATAAGTGAAATGTTTACTTCAAATTTATTAAAGGATGGAGTTACTACTTTCTTGAATGATAATTTATCATCTTTAGTTTCAGAATATGGAATTACCTTAAGCCCTAATGCGATATCTAATGTGAATAATGTTGTTAATACAACTCCATATTATATAGTAATTGATAATGAAGAAGTTGAAATTAATCTAATAGATAATGAATATTATATTGGAGGAACAAAAGTAACAATTACTAATAATGTTGTCACATATAACTCTAATGAATATCAATTAAATGCTAATACTTTAGCTAGAGTATGGGAGCATGATTTAACTAATATGGCTAATATAGTTAACGTTATTAAGACTGGAGAATATAGTGAAAAAGAAAATTTATCAATTCTTTTAAATTCGCTTGATGAAATGTATTTATTAAGAGAAGACAAAAATGATTTATTATTATATGCAATAGAGCAATTGAATGTATTACCTAGTGATGAATTAGAATCTGTTAAGGATAATAAAGAGAATATAGTATTTAGTGAAGAAAAAGAAATACTATTAAATGTAATTGATCATTATGAATTGCTATCTGAAATGGATGTTGATTTTGCTAGCATGAGTGATCAAGAAATTGAGGACTTATCAACAGTATTAGATAATGTTTTAGATTCAAAGATATTTGGAAATTATGTTGCCAGCACAATTGTGGATTTAGCAAATGATGATAGTGTAGGTATTCCATTAACTATAGATTTAGTTAATAATGCTACAAGTTGGGAAAGCGACTTGCAATTAATGAAAAAAGCATTAAATATGAATTCTACAGAATTTAATAAAGCTAATATTGAAGAAATATTAGTAGGAATAAAAACATCTACATTATTAGGTCCTATTAAAGAAGATATCTTATTAGACACTGTAAGTAGAATAAATATTGAGGGAGTTAATTTGAATACTTCTTTAACTAGTGAACAAATTAATTATGATGATGAAATGAATGCTATTCTTGTAGCTGCTGATAATTTAGATCTTATAGAAGAACTTTCTAAAGATTCATTTGATCTACAAGAAACAATTGGTCAAGAATCTACTTTAGAGTCACTTGCAGAGGTATTACAATCTAGTTTAAAATCTAAGATAATGTCAGATAGTGTTAGTGAAACTTTAGCTACTGTACTACAAAATAACGATATCAATCATGATAGTGGATCTATAGATGATTTGGAAGCTACTATTAAAGCGGTAAGTGATTGGAAGGGCGAATTGGTAGTTGTTAATACATTAATTAATGTTAGTAACAAAAATCAATTAACTTCAAACTTGTTTACAACATTAGAGAATAGTGAATTATTAGGAGCATGTAAGGCTAACTTAATGATTAAGATTGTAAAATCAGTTAATGATAGAGATTTAGTTGTTCCTACAGTATTAGATTTAAAAGGAACAGATAATAGCTATGCTCAATATCTAGTAGAAAAAGAATTATTACTTAAAGTTATAGAATTAGATGGAATTGATACTAGTGATATAACTGATGCTAACAAAAATAATATTGCTTCTGTTTTAGATTCTATGAAAGCAAGTGTTATTTTTGAAAAGAAATATAACAAGTTAATTGATACTATGGCAGAGCAAATCACCGCTAAAGAAGAATCAATTAGTATCGTTAGTGACCGCAAGAATATTGAATGGGACGAAGAAATTGAAATCTTATTAAATATCAAAGATACTGTAGATGATTTAGATACAGTTAATATCACTGATCCTAGTGCTCCAATTAAGATTGCAACTATACTTGATATGGTTGATAGTAGTTCGTTAGTTACTGATGATAGTAGTACAAGTATTGCTAAATCAATTGTAAGAAGATGGACAGGAGATCCTAATGCGACTATCTCTAATGAAGGAACTTGGAAATCAACATTCGAAGATAAAATTGCAGAAATTAAACAAGGAGTATAGTTATGAATTTGGAAGTATTAAAACAAAAGTTAATTGGTCAAAATAAAAAAATTGCCTTTCCTGAGGGCGATGATATAAGAATATTAAAAGCTGCCTCTAGATTATATAAAGAGGAGGTAGCTTTACCTATTCTTTTAGGAAATAGAGAAGAAATATTAAAAGTTGCAGAATCTAATAATGTGGATATTAAAGGGATTGAAATTGTAGACCCTTTAAATGACAGATTAGAGGAGTTTGCTTCTAAAATGGAAGTTATTAGAAAAGGTAAAAATACATTTGAACAATGCAAAGAATTATTAAAAGGTAGGAATTATTATGCAGTAATGATGCTAGAACTAGATGAATGTGATGCTGTTTTAGGTGGTGCTACTTATTCTACCGCAGACACAGTTAGACCCGCACTTCAAATTATTAAAACTAAACCTACAAGTAAGATAGTTTCTTCATGTTTTTTAATGCAAAAAGATGATGAAGCCTTAATTTTTGCGGATTGTGCAATAAATGTAGATCCAAGTAGTGAAGAATTAAAGGATATCGCCTGTGATAGCGCTTCAAGTGCTAGAGTATTTGGTATTGATCCAAAAGTGGCATTCTTAAGTTTTTCAAGCATGGGTAGTGCTAAACATGAACATGTTTCAAAAGTACAAACTGCTGTTGAATTATTGAAACAACAAGGAGCTGATTTTGAGTTTGATGGAGAACTACAATTTGATGCTGCTTATGTTGAAAGCGTAGGTAAGCAAAAAGCTAAAGATAGTAAAGTGGCAGGATGCGCTAATGTATTTGTATTTCCTACATTAAATGCTGGAAATATAGGATACAAGATTGCACAACGTTTAGGTGGATATGAAGCGTTAGGACCAATACTTCAAGGAATTAGAAAACCAATTAATGATTTAAGTAGAGGGTGTAATGAAGAAGATGTTTATAAAATGTCAATCATTACTTTATTACAAAAATAACAGGATTTAATCCTGTTTTTTTATTACTAATATTAGTGATTGTTTTATTTCTTTCCATATTTTGATATATTAGAGGTGGTGATAATTATATGAAAACTATTGTCTTTGATTTTGATGGAACTTTAACTAAAAAAAGTCATGAAATCTGGTATAAAATGTGGAAAGCTATAGATGCTTTAGATGTTGACTATATGCTATATAAAAAATATAAAAATAACGAAATAGATTATATAGAGTGGTGTATAGAAATAGAAAAAGAATATAAAAAAAGAGGATTTAATCAAGAATTATTATTTAATCTTGCTGAGGGAATTGAATTAATGGATAATCTTGAAGAAACTCTAAAGATATTAAAAGAAAAGGGATATAATTTGTACATTATAAGTGGTGGAGTAGATAAAGTTATACTAAATAAGTTAGGAGATTTAACTAAGTATTTTGAACAAATATATGCTTGTAAATTTGAATTTGATGACGATGGTATATTAAAGCAAATTGAACCTACTAAATATGATGATGAGGGAAAGAAGTTATTCATTGATGAGTATTGTAGTTCAAACAATATTGATCCATCTAATATAATCTTTATAGGTAATGGTGATAATGATGAATATGTATATTTAAGTGGATGTAAGACTATATGTATCAATCCTAGTAAAAATACACATCATAGTAATAGTGATATTTGGCATGAAGTGATATTAGATACTACAAATATGCTAGATATATTAAATTTAATAAAATAAAAAAGTGGCTAACAAGCCACTTTTAATTTTACAATGGTGACTCCTACAGGATTCGAACCTGTGACCCATTGATTAAGAGTCAATTGCTCTACCAACTGAGCTAAGGAGCCAACTGCCTTAATATCATATAATAAAAAACAATAAATATCAACAAGTTTTATTAAATTTAAGGGAAATTTTTATATTGTTGACTATTTATGTTAATAGGTGATGACAATGATTTCATTAACTAATGTAACTAAAAAATATAAAGATCAAATTATTTTTGATAATGCCAATTTAAAGATTGATAGATGCGGATTATATCTTGTAAGAGGGGATAATGGGATAGGTAAATCAACTTTATTAAATATTATAGGAGGATTTACTAGAGTAAAAGGAAAAGTTATTAATCAATATAAAAAGAACATGGGATATGTTTTTCAAAATAATTACTTAATAGAAGAATTAACTGTTAAAGATAATTTAAAAGCATTTAATATCCATGTTGAAGTATTAGATATTTATAAAATGAAAGATAAAGTAAATGAATATGTTTGTAATCTTTCTAATGG
>JAZKZZ010000037.1:0-51425 GCA_045612885.1 Bacilli bacterium
TACAAACCGGATTATTCGGTATTATCATTCATTTCTAAATGTTATCCCCATCATCAGGGCAGGTTACTTATGTATTACTCACCTGTTCGCCATGTTTCTGTATTGCTACAGGCATTCAACTTGCATGTATTAGGCATGCCGCCAGCGTTAATCCTGAGCCAGGATCAAACTCTCTTATTTTTTCGTTTATCCATAACCCTTTCGGTTATTATTGTTTTCTCAGTTTTTTAACTTATTGCTTGACGTTTCTATCTAGTTTTCAAAAATCGTAGCGCTCATGTGTTGTTCACACTCGCTTAAATAGTATACCACTCACTTTTATCTAAATTCAATAGTTTTTTTAACTTTTTTTCAAAAAAAAATAATATTTAGACAAAAAATGGTGCCCGGAACCAGAATCGAACTGGCACGGGTCTCTCAACCCACAGGATTTTAAGTCCTGTGCGTCTACCTGTTCCGCCATCCGGGCATTAAAATGGTGATCCGTACAAGATTTGAACTTGTGACCCCGTGATTAAAAGTCACGTGCTCTACCGACTGAGCTAACGGACCACTAAAGTGGCTGGGGTACGTGGATTCGAACCACGGCAATGTCAGAGTCAAAGTCTGATGCCTTACCGCTTGGCTATACCCCAACAAGTGGTGGAAGAGGACGGATTTGAACCGCCGAACCCGTTGGGAATTGATTTACAGTCAACCGCGTTTGGCCACTTCGCTACTCTTCCAGTTTTCAATAATCAACTTTTTTTCATAAAAAATGGTGGATGCTGAGGGACTCGAACCCACGACCCTCGCCTTGTAAGGGCGATGCTCTACCAACTGAGCTAAGCATCCATGAATGTTATATTATATGCACTTGATAACCTAATGCTCTAACAATATAACATCTTTAAAACGGCTAGTCAATCATTTTTTGATAAACTTTTTACATTTTTTTTACATTTTTTTCTTACCTATATATTATATATACCTTATATAGGAAATATTCTATATATTTTCGTCCATTCTTTGTAATGTTTCCTTCATAAATCTAGGGAGTTGCTCTTTTAATATTCTAAACTCCTTTACAGCATTAAAATGTTCTTCGCTTAAATTATATCTTTTTCTGCCCTTTTGCGTTTTAACAGCTTTTAAACTTAACTTCGCATGTTTTTCTTCAAAATCAATATCTAATATTTTTAATTTTAATGTTTGTCCGATTTGAACATATTTGTGAACATCACTAACGTATGCCTCTGTAATCTCTGAAATATGAAGTAATCCGCTAATATCATCATCTAATGAAATAAACGCACCATATGGCTTTATACCAACTACTGTACCACTAACTACAGCGCCTGGATAATATTTTTGCATTAATCTTCACCTCACTACTTTATCTATTTTACAAGATATGCTACTATAAGTAAAGTCGATAAAGGGTGATTTAATGGAAGAACTTATAGTTTCAAAAACAAAAGAGGTATTAGAAAAAATAAGACCATTTTTACAAAACGATGGCGGCGATATAGAATATGTTGATTATCGTGATGGTATAGTATACGTCCGTGTTATGGGTGCTTGTGTTGATTGTGTTGGTTTAGATCAAACTATCAAAGAAGGAGTAGAAATGATTTTAATGGAAGAAGTAGATGGTGTTATTGGAGTAGAAGTTGTTAATAACTCTCCTCAAGCCAATCTAGAGGACGAATAGAGTATTTTTCTTTTAAAAGGCTATAAGCCTTTTTTATTTTATACATTTCTTTTTTTATATTAAATGGTATTTTTTGATCCCCTTTTTCCAAATCTCTTTTTGTTTCTATAAAATCAAAAATATCCACTCTGTACAATAATCTTGCTATCAAGAAAGTAGCGCTTGTGATATCCAAATGATAGTTATCTAATAAATTTTTAAATTCCTCAAAGGATAAATAATCTTTTTGATACAACATTACTACATCTTTTAATGGATGTTCCACTATAAAATTAAACGGATTAAAAAAATCAAAAGAATTCATATCGTTAAGTCTTTTATGAACGATACTAATCCCATACATTTTATTATCATAATTATAAATAATATCACTAAGATATTGCATTGCATTTATAGCGAGCCCAATGCAAAACATACAAGTATCCAAATTATGTTTGTAATAGATGCTATCTATTCTTAAATTTGAACTTAATTTTTTCTCTATTTTATCTACTCTGCTTTTCCAAACTTCTAATATTCTATCTAACTCTACATATTCATCGTCCTTATAAAACAAAGAATGAAATTTTATTAAATCATTAAAATTCATATTTATTAAAAAAGAAGAAACTAAAACATAATTAACATCATTCAAAGTAGAAATATTATTGTTAAACTTATTCTTTATGATAAACGGTCCTTTATTTGCAAAAGTATCATTTATCACTTTAGTGTAATTTTCAATCGAGGCTAAAGTATCACTAGTAAATTCACATTGAATTAGTTTGAACTTCCATCCATCGATAAAAAACTCATTATTATTTATCTCTTTTGGATAATACCCATACTGTTCAAATAAAAAAGTCTTCATAACTTCACCTCAAGTATCATTAAAGTATATGTAAAATATTTCATGTTTATTATTTTATTTATTTGACAAAATAATTATAAAGGAGGAAATTATGCAAATAAAAAATATAATGTCATCACCTGCAATCACAGTAGATGAAAAAACAAGTATCAAAGAAACTATTGAAATTATGGATAAAGAAAATATAGGATTCTTACCTGTAACTAAAAACAATCATTTGATTGGAGTAGTAACCGATAGAGATATCCTACTTAGAGGAAGAGAGTATCGCTCTAACTCTAGAATATCCAAAGTTATGACAAATGACTGTCTTTACACAATACAAGAAAGTGCAACTCTTGAAGATGCCGCTAAAATCATGAGTCAATACAAAGTAAGACGACTAGTGGTAACCAATAGCGATTATATAAAAGGAGTTATAACAAGCAAAGATTTATTAAAAGACGAAACCCTAATTCCTTATATAAAAGAAACTTATAATTATTCTTATCATTAGCAAAACATTAATCCTCTATAAATGACTATTTTATTGAAAATAGGTGTATACTGTTGTATACTTTTTATAGAGGTGAGTTAGATGAATATCCTAGATTGTCCTATTCGTGAAAAATTATTTAATTTCGCTATTGCTATGCAACATACATTTGGAACTGATGATGAACTAGAAAGTGATTGGAAAAGAGAAATTTATAAAAGTTTGGATAAACAAACCCATTTAAAGTGTGTGGATTATTTGGAAAATTATAAATACTTATTAGATGACAGTCCTTTAGTAAAAGGTTTGTTCAATATGTACATAAAAGCATATGAAGCTAGAACTGTTAAAGAAATAAAAGCAGCATATGATGATTACATGGAACTACAAAAACAACTTCCATTTGAAAACAACATAGCTTCTTACATTGAGGCAGGGTGTATAGTAGATACTCCATACTTAGGAAATGACGATAAATTATTACTGTCCTATCCTATTTTCTTATATGAAGCTTATACTCAACACGGTGGTAAAAGTGCAGATAATAGAGGAGGCTACTTATTTCCTGTTCATGAATTGTCATTAGATGAACTTAATAAAATACACAAGATTGCTCCAGAGCTATTAGAAGAGAACAAAACAATATGGAAACTATATTCAAATATGAAGAATAAAAGATAATATACAAATAATTTAGTTAAAAACGATATTACTTTCAGCGTAATATCGTTTTTAATTTATTTAGCAGAATTATTAATGAATGATTATATTTAAAGTAATCTTCTATAATCATATATTCATTAGGTTTGTGAGCTAAAGAAAGATCTCCCACACCAAATAAGATAGCATCTCCACTATACTCACTATAATATCCCGCTTCACACCCTCCATCAAATTTAGAAACATTTAGCTTCAAACTATTACTTAATTCTCTTATCACATTTTCATTTTTAACGGATAATGGTGGTATTTTCAATGTGTTACTAAACCTTATTTTGCAATTATAATCTGTTTCTAAATCATTTATTTCTTTTGTTATTAATTCTACAACTTCATTATATTTGTTTATATTGCTAGTTCTTATGTCAAAACCTAATTGTGCATAATCCGCTACTATATTAATAGCGCTTCCTCCATTTATTAAATTACAACTCATTGTTAAATCGTTATATTCCTTTGATAATTTTTCTATATAACTAACTAATTTCGATAATACACATATAGAGTTAATTCCTTCCCTTGGCTTACTACTGTGACATCTTTTACCATACACTTCTACTTTATATTCAAAACATCCATTACTAACACTTTTAATATCTAAACTTGTAGGCTCACCAATTATTGTAAATCTAGGTCTAATATTTAACGTTCTCATCTTATTTATAACATTATTTATTCCAAACAAGTTGGTTTCTTCATCGCTAGTTAAGACCACAACAATTGGAAAAGAATAATCTTTTAACACATCAACTAAGTCTATAATGCTGGCTGTAAAGCACTTCATATCAATTACTCCTAAACCATAAGCTCTATTTTCAATTATTACTAGCTCATAGGGATTAGTATTATAATTTTTTTCATCTGCAATAACTGTATCAATGTGTCCTGATAATACTATTGGTTCTATATCTTTTAATTCAGTATTAATTCCTATTAACATATTTGTTTTATCATTTTCTTTATTTTTAACATACATGATTTCATTCACTTTATTTTTTAATTTACATTCAATATATTTCAGAATATCTTTTTCTTCATTATCACTTCTAATACTAACTAATTTATTCAATACTTCTAATTTTTTCATTTTATTTCCTCCTAAAATCATATAAAAAAGCCCACTATGTAATATTCAATAAAACATATAGTGGGCAAAGATTTTAAAATATAATTAAATTAGTTAATCCATTTATATGTTTTATGAAGCATCAAAAAGCATTCACAAAACATACTAGTTTTGGAACGCTATCTAAATATGATGATGTCTCCTAACAAATGAATTAAACATAAATTCATCTTCCTTTCTTTTGTGTTTATATTATATGTATATGCAAATAAAATTTTCAACTATTTTTATCTTTTGTTATTTGATTCCTCTAGATTAAGTTGAATGTCATCTAATAATTTTTGAATAATTTCTTCATTACTTGGATTCTCAACATACATTAATGATATCGTTAATGAAGTAAGTTGTTTCATTCTTTCATCTTTTTCTACAAAATTAACTAAATCTTCAATATGCTCATTATTAACAATTTTTTCATATAAATCCAATATCTTATTATTTAATGACAACACTTTATATAATACTTTTTTATAATCAATAAGTATTTGATCTAATTCCTTGCTTAATTTTTCTTTAATCTCAGGATAACTCATCTTTAACATCTCTTGGCTAGCATTATACTTTAGCTATTCATCAATTTCACTAATTATTTTTTAAATAAAAAAACTGCCTCAGCAGTTTTCTTACATTTTAATTAAATTTTCTTTTTGAACTAACAAATTATTAACCATTGAGTGAAGTTCATTAACTCTAGCTCTAGTTTCTTCTATCTTATTAATAGGAGCTTTAGCTAAGAATCCTGGATTATTTATCATTCCTTCAAGTTTTGATAATTCAGTATTTAACTTAGTATATTCTCTATCAATTCTTGCTAACTCTTCTTCTCTATCTATTAATCCTGCTAGTGGTAAGTAAGCTTCCATATTTGGTGCTACTACAGTTACAGTATTACTTGGAATATTATTCTTATCATTATAAACAATAACATTCTCTCCAAATCCTAACTTTTTAATAAAGCTAGAGGCAGCTTCAATATTTTCTTTATCTTCACTCACAAATAAGATATCACTTTTCTTAGTAGGATGAATATTCATATTACTTCTTACATTTCTAATTCCTACAATAATTTCTTTAATATTCTCAACACTATTTTCTTCCACATTGAAATTATATTTAGAATCTACAATAGGCCATTCTTCCTTCATTAAGCTTTCTTTAACGTTAGCAAGATTTATATATATCTTTTCACTTACAAATGGCATAAATGGATGTAGTAATTTCAAAGCGCTCTTTAGTACATAATTTAATGTATATTGAGCTGCTAATTTATCTTTATTAGCTTCACTATAATATAATCTAGGTTTTACCATTTCTATATACCAATCACAGAACTCATCCCAAATAAATGTATATACTTCTTGTAACGCCAATCCAAGCTCAAACTTTTCCATATTTTCATCAATAGCTTTAATTGTCTTATTAAGCTTACTTAAAATCCATTTATCTTCGATTGCTAAATCAGCATAATCACATTCTTTGATATCTAGTTCATTTTCAGGTAAATTCATTAATACAAACTTAGAGGCATTCCATACTTTATTAGCAAAGTTTTTAGCACTTTCTAACTTTTCAGGTAAATATCTTAAATCATTACCTGGAGCAGTATTTTGTACCAATGAAAATCTTAAGGCGTCACAACCATATTCTTCAATCACTTTAAGAGGATCAATACCATTACCTAAAGATTTAGACATTTTTCTGCCTTGGCTATCTCTTACCAATCCATGAATTAATACTGTATTAAATGGTACTTTTCCAGTATGTTCAATCGCAGAAAAAATCATTCTTGCAACCCAGAAGAAGATAATATCATAACCAGTAACTAGTGTATTGGTAGGATAGAAATATTTTAATTCTTCACTTTCTTTAGGGAAACCTAAAGTTGAGAAAGGCCATAAAGCACTTGAGAACCATGTGTCTAGAGTATCACTTTCTTGCGTGAATTTATCATATCCACATTTTTTACACTTACTAGGCGCTTCACCTACATGTATCTCATTACACTTATCACAATAATAAACAGGTATTCTATGTCCCCACCACAATTGTCTAGAAATACACCAATCTTGAATATTTTCCATCCAGTTATAATAAATCTTAGAGAATCTTTCAGGAACAAACTTTATTTCTCCATCTCTAACTGCTTTAATAGCAGGTTCTGCAAGTGGTTTCATTCTAACAAACCATTGAGTAGATATCTTAGGTTCAATTGTATGATGGCATCTTTGACAATGTCCTACATTATGCTTATAATCTTCAATCTTAACTAAATTACCAAGCTCTTTTAATTTCTCTACAATTGCTTTTCTAGCACTAAGAATATCCATACCTTCATACTCTTTAACTAAATCAAGCATCTTGCCTTTATCATCAAAAACATTAATAACTTCTAGTCCGTGCTTCATACCAGCTTCATAATCATTAGGATCATGAGCAGGAGTAATCTTAACAGCACCGGTACCAAACTCAGTTTCAACAAATTCATCTGCAATAAGAGGAATTTCCTTATTCATGATAGGTAATACAACTGTTTTCCCTATTAAAGCCTTATATCTTTCATCGTTTGGATTTACTGCAATAGCAACATCTCCAAGCATTGTCTCAGGTCGAGTTGTAGCTACAGTAACATAGTATGACTTATCTAGAGAATAGTAATTTATATACCATAAATGTGAATCTTCTTCTTCAAATTCAACCTCAGCATCACTGATAGCAGTTCCACATTCACTACACCAGTTAACCATTCTTTTTCCCTTATATATTAAACCTTTATTATATAAGTCTACAAAAACCTTCTTTACGGCCTCATTATTACCTTCGTCCATAGTGAATCTTTGTTTGCTCCAATCACAAGCACATCCGATATTTCTAAGTTGCGTAGTGATAGTATTTCCATACTCTTCTTTCCAATCCCATGCTCTTTCTAAAAATTTTTCTCTTCCCAATTCTTCCTTACTAATGCCTTCTTCTTTTAATTTACTAACTATTTTAGCTTCGGTAGCGATTGAAGCATGGTCTACACCAGGAACCCATAAAGTATTAAATCCTTTTAATTTTTTATATCTTATTAAAATATCTTGAAGCGTGTTATCCATAGCATGTCCCATATGTAATACACCTGTAATATTGGGTGGAGGCATAACTATTGTGTATGGTTCTTTTTTATAATCCACACTAGCCATAAAATAGTTTTTACTTTCCCATTCCTTATATAAGTCAGATTCAAACTCACTTGGATTATATTTATTATTTAATCCTTCTTTATTCATATTACCCATCCTTTCAAAATAAAAAAACACGAATAGCCTCATAAGGACGAAGCTACTCGTGGTACCACCTTAGTTTATAATTGATTTCCAATTACCTCAAAGTCTTAATGCGACTAACAGTATAACTTACTACTATTTCTGCTATACAACTCCCAAGCTACCTTCATTTAATTTTCCTAAGAAAGACTTACACCCAGTGATCTTTCCTCGCTTTTAGTTCCCTTAAATTACTCCTCTTGTTCCTAGTTTTTACGTTTATAATATATTCTATTACTTTCTTCTTGTCAACACAGAAGTTATCTTATTTCTATTTAGCGTATTAATTTCAACCCATTCACCATCACTCATCAACAATGGTTTTAATTCTTTATGATTTTCAAAATAATCTAAGACTTTTTGCTTATTCTTATCTTTGGAAAAGTGTGGATATATACATTCATCAATCAATCCAACACCTTTATATGTTGGTAAAATAACATCATATTTTGGTTTAGTACCTCTTTTTATTTCATAATAATATTCTAAATCCTCACAAAAAATAATACTTCCTGCACTCTCTCCTATAACTACACCACCATTATTTAAATATTCACAAATTCTATCATTAAAATCTGTAGTATTTGCTAACGTGATAAGTGGCATACAATCTCCTCCTGTGATGTAAATAACATCAAAATTAAATATGCAATCTATATTTTGTTGTTCTAATGTAATAACATCAACTTCACACCCTAGATTCTTAAAGTTTTCCACAATATTACTTACACCCTTTACATTACTTCCTGTAGTGGTAGCATTGTCCACAAATAAGACTTTTTTTAAGGATGCAACATCTTTAATTAAAGCATCTAATTCTTCTCCGCGTTGCCCATCTAAATAACCTCCAGATGTTAATATTAATCTACCATCCATATAATCATCCTCCATTTTATATTATTATAACATATTTTGAAAAAATCAAATATATAAAAGTTCTTTCACGATTACATTTTCCCTCTATACTTATATAAAATTTTACATAATTCTTTATCATTATTAACTATTGATAAATCTATATTATTCTTCTTTGCTAAATATTCCGTTAAATACATAGATACCAAAGTTAGATAAAAATTATTTATTATAGAATCTCTATACTCACCTTTAAGTACAGTTATACTTTTATATCTAGTACTCAAGTTATCTAATAAAATATCATCAAGTTCATTCTTGTTAGAAACTAAATAAATAAGATTACTTTCTCTTGTATATGCCAAAGTTGATCTTCCATGACAAAAATCATACTTACTATGTGATACTAGATTATTTAATCCACTCTCTACAAAAGTTGAATCTAAATATCTTTCAGGAGTTGAAGTATCATTACCACTCATCATTTCAAAAGGAAGGTTAGTATCTAAAATGTCAAACTTTATATTTTCCACTCTTTTAAACATATCCTCAATCAAATCAGTTATATCCACATTTAAATAATAAGCCAAAAAAATACTCATCGGCATAAGAGTTGCACCTAAAGAAATAAAACTCTTTTCTTTATCAATTAAACTTTTACAATTAAGTGTAATAAATCCTTGTACTGTATCTGGATTATAAGTTAATAAATATTTATTGTTATCAAGAGGAGCTAAAATGTTAACACCATGATTATTCCCGCTATAACTACACACAAAAATATTCCTATATGCTAAAGTATTTTCATATAAAACATCCCTTGGGTCCATTACTTTCACACTACAATTATTTTTCGCATTTAATACACTTGAAGCAAAAGTAGCAACGACTTTACTCCCCCCGCTACCAACACAAATTGTAGCTCCCTTTATTTTGCTTAACTCTGAATTTAAGTTTGTTAACTTTAATGTATCTAAAATTCTTTCTTTTAGTTTCTTAAAGTTATAATTCATCGGATCATTTTTACTCATATCAATCACTCCTTATGATTGTGATTATATAGAGTAATGCGGCAATATATCGTCTAATCAAAAAAATCTTCTAAAATTTTTATATCTTTTACATTTTTAAATTGAAAATGTCTCATACTTTTACGAAATTCACAATAGGAAGGAATATACCAATTATGTTCATGCACATATAAATCATGGGGATGAATAATTCTTTTTCTCACCACTCCATCACTAGATAAATATGTTAATTCAACTTTCCTTTTTTCCTTAATAGATTTAGTAATAATATTATAAATTTTCTTATCAAATTCGCTCATATTTAATTTATCTTGACACTTTTCTTTAGGCAAAGATACATGTTGATTCAAGATATATCCACCATATGGTCCTCTAATAGTGTCTATATATATTCCTGCTTTTTCTAATTCTTCTTTATAAACTCTAACCATTCTAGGAGTAACTTCTAACATATTAGATAACTCATTAATCGAATACTTTCTTCCATTGGAAAGAATTTGCAACATTGTTATAACATTTGATATCTTACTCATAATATCACTCCTAATACAATTATATCATTTATTTTGCATTTTAAAAGATGTGTTAATCTTATAAAACACATCTTCAATAACTTAATTTTCTTTAATTCTTGAATTCACAATAGGTTTTATTATTTTACTATAGTGTTTCATTCCTTTTCTTGCTTCAATAAGAAATACTAGTGCATCATCTCTATTTTCATCATACACAAATTGTAATCTAGTAACACCAAACTTATATTCATCTAAAATAGCTATCACTTGTGGTAATTTAAAACTAGGATAAACTAAAAATAAACTACCTCTATCTTTTAATAATCTTTTAGAATGTTTAATTAATTCTTCTAAAGGAAGATATTGTGCAAATCTTGCTTTTCTTTTATCTTCATTTAAGCTAACATGCTCACCATCAAAATATGGAGGATTACTTACAATATAATCAACTTGTTCCATCTTTAGATTTTGAAATTCACTAACATAAAAAGAAACATTATAAATTTCATTAATCTCCATATTTTCTTTAGCTAATTCTATAGCTTTACCATTTATATCAACGCCATAATAATGCTTTGCTCTTTTTTGCTTAGAAGCATATAAAAGTAGGGCACCGTTATTTGTTCCTACATCCAAAATCGTATAATCATCTTTTTTTAGACTTAAAAACTCCCCTAGATGACGAGTGTCGCTATTCATTTTAAACATATCACCATCTTGATAAATCTTAATATCACTATTATATAAATAATCTAAACTTTTCATTAGTACCCTTTAAACTCCACATCTGACTTAATTAATCTTTTTAAATATCTATTTTCTTGTATTACATTCACTAATTCAAACGCTAATATTTCAATTGCTTGCCAAATAAATACCCATTCAATAATCATTAAACTCTCATAGAATAATTTACCAAGACGAGTGTTTCCATTAGTAAGCCATGTCAAAACAAAAAACATTAATCCAATAAGAAAGAACGTTATACACTTTTTGATCCCTTTCATAATTGTTTTTTCATTTTCTTTTATTTTCCAACCGATATTATTTTTTAATGCTTTTCTTACATTAATATCCCCATTAGTATCTCCCATTTCATTACGAACATAAAAGATTAACTTGACTTTATACTTTAATGGAATATCTTGATTAGAACTACATAGATAATGTAAGAAATCTTCTTCTAAATCCCTAAATCTGAACTGAGCATAATCATATCTATTAAATATTTGATCATAATTTTTTAATGACAATGAAATCTCATAAGTATTAGTCCTTCTATTATATGTATACAAATTGTCCAACAGTTTTCTTTTCTTAAGTCTCATTATCACCACTCCTTTAATATTTGATATTCACTAAATATAATCCACAACCACTAACTTTATAATTACTTCTATTTTGTGCTTCACTATCTAAACGTTGTCTTATAAATGTCTCATCTTTTCTGTTTAATCCTATTTCTATTAGTATCGCTACTATCATTCTTACCATATATCTTATAAAACCATTACCACTAATGAAAATATTTATATATTCATTATCTTTTTCTATTATTAGTTTAGATACTTTTCTAACATAATTTTTAATTTTATCTTCTTGATATCCACAAAAATTATAAAAGTTATGTTCTCCTAAAAATAATTTTGAAGCTTCAATCATCTTTGCTACATCTAATTGTCTATTTAATTGATACACATAATTAGCCTCTATAGGATTATATTCACCTATATTAATTCTATATAAATACGTCTTCTCTTTAGCACTAAATCTAGCATGAAATTCTTCATCAACAATAGATACATCATTCACATATATATCACTATCTAATAAAGCATTCAATCCTTTTTTTACACCTTTAGCCTCTATTTTTAAATCACTATCAAAATGAAATACTTGATGCTTAGCATGAACCCCTTTATCTGTTCTACCTGCTCCTGTTATTCTTACATCATGTTTATGCATCTTGGTTAGAGCTTTTTCTATTTCCTCTTCAACACTCCTATAGTTTTTTTGTCTTTGAAACCCATTAAAATTTGTTCCATCATAACTTACAACAACTTTAAATCTCATACAATAATCACTCCATTAACTACTATTAGGGCACTCAAACATATTCCCAACACACACACAGCTACTAAATCCCTATATCCAACATGAAGTCTTTTATATTTACTTCTTTTCCCCATAGCATATCCTTTAACTACCATCGCTTCACTTAAATCATCAGCTCTTTCAAAACATGAAATAAATAAAGGTATAATAATACTTGTTAAAGCACTTAATTTTTCTCTATATTTACCATACTTAAAATCAACACCTCTACTAGTTTGAGCCTTCATAATTCTATCAATTTCTTCTAGTAAGGTAGGAATAAATCTTAATGCTATAGACATCATAAGGGCAATCTCATTAATATTGATTTTAAATATTTTAAGTGGTGTTAAATAAAACTCTATAGCATAGGTTAGCTCATTAGGTGTAGTACTAGCAGTAAGCAAATTAGACACCATTAAAATCATAATTAATCTTAAAAAGATATAAACAGTCTCATATATTGCTTCTTTATAAATAACAACACTTCCTATTTCAAACCATTTTTCTCCAGTTATTGTAAAAATATTAATAACTAATAACATAAGCATCAAAAACCACATATGTTTTATTATCTTTAAAAGTGGTTTGAATTTTAATTTACCTATAATTGTTAACCCGATTAAAATAACAAATAATCCTAAATAAGCATAAATAGAAAAATCAACAAAACAAAACACCACTAACGCTATCATTAATAACAATTTTACTCTTGCATCTAATTTAGTCAAAAAAGAATTATTATTAACATATTTCCCAAATACCATCTTATTCATTTGGAGTTTCCTCCTTTAATTCTTTCACTAAATTCTTTATATTTCTCGCATTACTATTTAGATTTAATCTTTCTTTAACCTTTAACACAAATGGCGTTTCAATACTTGCTCCTTTAAGAATTTCTTTATTTGTAAACGCATTATTATAATCACCAAAATATTCTAAATTACCTTTGTTTAAAATCATTACTTTGTCTGCATACTCATAACATAAATTGACATCATGACTTACTACAATAACCATCACGCCATCTTCTTTTAATTTCTTAATTAAATTAAAGAATTCTCTAGTAGATTTATTGTCTAAACTAGAAGTAGGTTCATCTAAAACTAAAATCTTAGGCTTACTTGCTAAAACTCCTGCAATAGCAACCTTTCTTTTTTCTCCACCAGATAAATCAAATGGAGATCTTTTAAAATATTCCTCTCCAATACCTAATAGATTTAAACTTTCTTTTGCTAATTGTTCTGCTTCATTTTCTTTATATCCAAAGTTTCTAGGAGCAAACATAACATCCCTTAAAACACTACTTTCAAACAACTGATTCTCTGGAAATTGAAAAACTAAACCAACATTTTTTCTAAGCTCTTTGATATTCTTTTCTTTAGAATTAACATTAAACACTTTATCTTCTACTTCAATAATTACTTCCCCATCACATGGAAATAATAATCCATTTAAATGTTGTACTAAAGTTGACTTTCCACTTCCTGTGTGACCTAAAATGAATATAATTTCATTTTTATCTAACGTGAAATTAACATTATTTAAAGCAAACATATCATTTTTATTATATCTGTATGAAACATTACTAAATTTAACTTTCATATGTTTCACCTTCTATTCTGAAAAATTCTTCTTCATCTACATATGATAAATATCCTAAGCCTTTTTCTAACTCTATTATATATGGTAGATCTATATTGTAATTAGATAAATCAAATTTAAAGAAATCATTTTTATTCCCATTAAATACTACTTTACCTTTATCCAACATAATTATATGATCTGCTACTAATATTTCATTAGGATTATGTGTTATTGAAATTACAGTTAAATCTTTTTCTTTTTTTAACTTTAATATCAATTCATTTAATTCTCTTTTAGAAACAGGATCTAACATGCTACTAGCTTCATCAAGAATCAAAATTTTAGGTTCAAGAGCTAATATACCTGCTATTGCTCCCTTTTGCTTTTGCCCACCAGACATTGCACTAGGTTCCTTATTTAATAAATCCGCTACCATGCACTCTTTACTAACCCTATCAACTATTTCATCCATTATATTGGGATTAACATTATGATTTTCTAAACCAAAAATAATATCATCTTTTAAAGTTGTTGCAACATATTGATTGTCTGGGTTTTGAAAAATAACTCCAATGTAATCACGAATTTCATTTATCGTTTTACCACTTAACAATATTCCATCAATAAAAATATTTCCTCTATCTAAATTTAATAAACCACTTATTAATCTAGTCAATGTTGTTTTTCCACTTCCATTAGCACCAACAATACAGGTATAACTTCCTTTTTCTATTTCAAAAGATACATCTTCTATAAATGGTTCTGGCTTATTATAAGAAAAACATATATTTTCCACTCTAACTATTTTTTCCATTATAAGCCCTCCTTAGTTAGAAATTCGATTACTCTATCAACATCTTTAGTGTGTAGTTTTATTTTAGAATACTTACTAACAGATGCTTTTTTCACCAATGCATCTTCATTGTTGCTATTTTCGTTTAACCCATTATAAATAACAATTAAGTTTTTTATCTTCGAAGTATGTAATTTAACAAAGAACTCTCTATTTACTTCTCCAAAATAAACAGGCATAACAAAAATAGTATACTCATATTTTTTATAGTCTTCATCATCTTTGTTTAATGTTGTGATTTTATAACCATAGCCTTTCTTGACTAAATAATTTTTAATAAGTTCTTTTATTTTAAAAGTTGTTTTACGCCTTGATGGTTGATAAACAATTAATACGTTATGTTTGTCTTTTAAATCAATTTCTTCTTTCTTTTTATATAATTTAAGATTGATTTTACCCATTTTGAAAATCAATACAAAATAGACAATAGTCAACAAGATTACTAAAACTAATATAATACCTAAAATTAACATAATATACTTCATTACATCACCACTATTATATTTTAATATAAAAATGCAACTAATTCCATAAAACGTGGTAAAATACTACTAGGTGATAACATGCAAAATTTGATAAATGAAAAAGATGATTTATTAGATGAATTCGGAAATTTAAAGCATAAAGGATATGCAACAAGTTTGATTTTAGACTATGATAGAAATAAAATTAAAGCTAACAAATCACGCATTAAAGAATGGGATTACTACCTAGTATATAATAAAGATTATGCAATAGCTTTAACTATTGATGATAATTATTATATGGGATTAGTAAGTGCATCGTTTATAAACTTAAAAGAAAAATGGGAGAAAACTATCTCTCCAATGTATTTTTTACCAAAAGGAAAAGTTAATTTACCTCCATCATCAAAAGAAGGAGACGCAATAAAAGAAGGAAAAAATTATTCATTCAAATTTATAAACAAAAAAAACACTCGTGTTTTAGAGTGTAGGATCGATAACTTTTTAAATAATAAACCATATATAATTAACTTTGAATTAACAAATGAACCAAAAGAGTCTATGGTGATAGCAACTCCATTTAATAAAGACAAACACTTCTATTATAATCAGAAGATTGTAGGTTTTAAAGCTAAAGGATATGTAACTATAAACGATGAAAGAATAGAATTTAACGACGATACCTATGCTCTTCTTGATTGGGGACGTGGCGTATGGACTTATAGTAATACTTGGTATTGGGGATCAGGAGTTAGAAAAGTTAGCGATGATCTTATAGGATTTAATTTAGGATATGGTTTTGGAGACACCTCTAATGCCAGTGAAAATATGCTATTTATAAATGGAAAAAGTATAAAAATTGATAAGATCACATTTAATATTCCTAAAAATAAAAAAGGAAAAGATGATTATCTTTCTCCTTGGGAAATTGTTTCAAATGATGGAATTATCAATTGGATTTTCACTCCAATCATTGATAGACATTCTAACGCTAATGTTCTAATAATACAAAGCAATCAGCATCAAGTGTTTGGAACTGTACATGGTAGTATAAAACTGGAAGATAAAGTGATTGAAATAAAAGATTTTACGTGTTTCTTTGAAAAGGTTGTTAATCGCTGGTAATTTTAGTATCAATGAATTTTATAATAGGATTGGCGAAGGTTAATCCTATTTTTTCATTTATTTTAAAGATTGCATTAACTATTTTATTATTAGAACAATTCTTTAGTATTTCGACAACATAAGCACAAATTAAATAAAAACATACTATACCACTTATTGTAACAAAGACTCCTCTTAATAAGTGAGTTACAATAAATATCGAGCATATTATGTTTAATCCTTCTACTATTACTAAATATCCAATCATTCTTTTTAGAGTATCTTTAAACTGCAAATTGTTATTTTCACTAACATAAAAAACTATAAACAAACTTACAAACAATAAGCACCTAAGCAAATAAACTATGAAATTTAAAATCCCATTAACATAAAATCCATTTGATAAAAATGATAGTATTATTCCTAAAATTGAAACAATTATTACTGATAATTTTAACTCTAAATTAAAAATTGTTTTATTCATCTGCTTCCTCCTTATTAAATTTTACTTATTAATGTTATAATTTATTCATAAAATATGATTGTGAGGTATGATTATGAAATTTAAAAAATTTTTAAGTTCACTTATATTTATTGTCGCTTTCTCAATATCGGGATGTGAAATTAATTTATATCGTCCTGATAATGAAGTTGCTAATCAAGAAATAGTTACTCAAGATACGATTCATAAAATTAATCCTTCTAACTACAATGGAACTATAAATTATGCTCCTAATAATCAACAAGAATTAACAAATGAAGAAATATATATAAAAGGGTTAAACTCTACTGTATATATAATAGCATCTTCTTTTGATACCCAAAGTCTAGGTAGTGGGGTATTCTTTAGCGAAGATAGCAATGACGATGGTTATGCCTATTTATTCACTAATGCTCATGTAGTAAAAAATGCAATAAGTATTGAAATTGTTTATTCTAACTATAAAAGAGATACTGCTACACTAGTTGGTTATCATCTTTTTGAAGATATAGCTGTTTTAAAAGTGAGAAAAAACGATAATTATAAAATTCCCACTATACAAACTAGTGATAATTTAGAAGTAGCAAGTAGGGTTGTAACAATTGGTACTCCATTATCTACAGATTATAGTTTTTCTTCTACAAGTGGAGTTCTATCAAAAATAAATTCTCCTATTAATTCAGCAATTGATCCTACATATACTTTATTACTACTTCAAATTGATGCAACACTGAATTCTGGTAATAGCGGTGGTCCTTTATTTGATAAATATGGGAACTTAATAGGTATTAATACAATGAAATTATTATACGACGATAAACTAACCCCTGTAGATGATTTTAACTTTTCTATTCCTATGGAAAGAACCATTTTTATTGCAAATCAAATATTTGAAAATATTAAGTTTAATAAAGGTACTTTAGGTGTAACTATCATAGATATAATTGATTTACCCATTGCAGATAGAACAACGAAAAAAATCACACTAGATTATGGCTTATATGTAGAAGAAGTAGCCATTGAAAGTGCCAGTTATAATATAATTCAATCAAATGATATAATTGTAAAAATTAATAATATAGAATTTAAAAATAAAGCTCAATTTCAAAAAGAGTTATTGAAGCACGCAACAGGCGAAACAATTGAGTTAACTGTATATAGAAATAATGAATATAAAACTATTAATATAACTCTAAAATAATTTTATATTGTCCCTTAAAAGTGTCAAAATTCATTTCATATTCTAATACTATTTTATTATTTGATATATTTAATATTTGAGTATTAATTGTATTATGAATTTCATAATCGCCAATATTAATACAACACTCAGTAACCTCATTTAATTTAAAGATATACTTTGAAGAATTAACTTCAACTTTAAGTATATCTTTTTTTATTATAAATTTATAATTGTTATCATGTTTAAAATAATAGATGATTTCATCATCTTCTTCTTTCTTATAACCTTTAGAATCAAATTCTAATGTTTCCTTGTTATTATCAATAAAAGAAAGTGAATAAAAATGAAAATTACACAAATTAGTCATGTTCACACCTCAAAAATAGTATATAAAAAAACTTACTTACCATACTAGTATTGGTGATAAAATTGAAAAAAATTGCCCTTTCATTAATTATATCTATACTTATTACTTCGTTAGCTTTATTAAATATACCTACTCCTACCATATACAAACATAATTATATTGAATTTTATGATGTTAATAATGATTTGATAGATAGTGAAATAAATAATAAAAAAGGAGAATATGTTTATTTAAGTGAATTAAATGAAGACACTATCAATTCCTTCATCTCTTTTGAAGATAAAAATTTTTACAATCACAAGGGATTTGATTTCTTACGTATTCTTAAATCATTATTTAAAAATATTATTACCCTTTCCTTTAATCAAGGAGCCTCTACTATAACTCAACAATACGCTAGGACAATCTTTCTTTCTAATAAAAAAAGTATTACAAGAAAAGTAAAAGAAGCATATTACACCATAAAACTTGAAAATAAATACACTAAAAACCAAATTCTTGAAGGATATTTAAATACTATTTACTTGGGGCATGGATGTTATGGGATTGATGCCGCAAGTAGATACTATTTTAATAAATCCGCTAAAGATTTAAATCTTCAAGAATCTGCAACTCTTGCCTCGTTAGCTTCCTCTCCTAGCAATAGTTCCCCATTTGTTAATTATAAAAAGTCAAAAGAAAGAAAAGAATTGGTATTAAAAGCTATGAAAGATGAAAAATATATCTCACTTTTTACATATAAAGATTCACTTAATCAAGACATTATTCTTTCTAATAATCATGAAATAGAAACTAACATAAACTATTATCTAGATAAAGTAAAAGAAGAAATTGCTTCATTAAACATTTCTTTAAGCAAAGGAATAAAAGTATATACAAATATAAACATGGATATTTACTCTATTTCTCAATCGTTAATTAATAAATATACTTCGTTTAACAATCAAATATCATTAATAATTTTAGACAATGATTCACATAAAGTACTAGTAGACATTGGCGGATATGAATATAAAAAAAGCAGTTACAATCGCAGTTTATATTCAAAACGCCAAATAGGATCCACTATAAAAACTTTTCTATATTCCTTTGCACTAGAAAATAATTTTGATTTAAATACTAAATTAACAAGTGAACCTACAACATTCAAGATAAAAGATTATGGTGAATACTCACCTTCTAATTCTAATAATAAATACGCTTATAGACAAATTGATATGAAAGAAGCATATGCAGTATCTGATAATATTTATGCTATAAAAACATTGTTACTATTGGGAAGTGACAATTTTATAAAATATCTAAAGAAATTCAATCTTAATATAGAAGAAAATGTACCTAGTATTGCTTTGGGTACAGCATCTTGTTCTTTATTTGATTTAGTGAATGCATATAGTGTATATGCTAATGATGGATATTATTATAAATATGGTTTTATAAATAAAATAGAGGATTCTTTTAATAAAAATTTGTATACTAATTCTATAGAAAAAAAACAAATTTTAAACAAAGATATTGTGGAAAAAACAAAAATCTTAATGTCTACTCCTTTCATTAATAATAACTATTATACTACTTCTACGCTTTCTAATTATAACATCTATAATTATTATGGAAAAAGCGGTTCCACGCCAACAGACTCTTATCTTATATTATTAAATGATAAATATACAATTGGAGTATGGTTAGGTACAGATAGTAACGAAGAACTTTATGACTATACTACTACTAAATATTTATTGAAAGATCTGACAGAAAAAATAAAATAGCACCGAAGTGCTATTTATTTTTTTATTTTGTTTTTTATTATTAATATAATTTCTTTTTGTAATCAACAATTCTTTGTACGATAACAAGAACTAAAGATAATACTAATACTATCAATAAAGCGATTAAAATATATTTACCAACATTTTGATTTAGAGCGTTTGACTCTGGTTTATTAGGATTACTAGGACTAGTAGGACTATTTGGTGCAGGAACTACTGTAGAATCATCTTTTGTTAAATTTTTAACATATTTTTCACCTGTTAAATTAGTTGCTTGAACATGATAATTCTCGCCTTCTTCAGCAGTAAATGAAAATTCATATTTAAACACACCATTTCCTAATTTAGGATCTTCTTCTATTGATTTTAAAACTTCAACGCCTGTTCCTGAACTTTTATATTTAGTTTCAAAATCATATCCACTTGATAAATCTTGACTTGTATGGAAATATTTCACGTTAGTAATTGGAGTCGCTGATTTTACTGTAATCTTTGTAACCCCATCAACTACTTCCTTATCCATAGTGGTAGCAGGCATATCTTCTTCAAATACAACCATAAATATTTCAGTATCATAAACTTTTTCTTCTACTTTTATTAGCCACGCACCAAGTTTTTGAGAAACATAGTTAACCATAACAAAATATGTAGAGTTGATTCCATAAAAACTCTCAAGAGAAGCAAATGATACGTTGTTTGCTTTTGTTTCTCTAGTCTCTGCCAATTTAGTAAAGTCTAATGTAACACCTTTAGATAAATCCTCTGTTAAATCATAAGCGTTAGCATAATCTACATTATAATTATAATGATGCCAACTAGAACATCCACTATTAATATTTAAGTCACCATCACAAGTTACTATAGATAAATAAGCTCTGTAATTAGCAGCTCCAAGCACAGTACCTTCATTTGTATTCTTTGCTTTTAGAGTAATTTTAGCATCTTCCTTTTTTCCTTGTACATAGTAATAATTTTTACCATCAACTTGATATTTATAATTGTATCCAGCAATTGTAGTATTATCTAATTTGCCTGCAGCAGCCTTAACTGATAATCCTCCAGCAAATAAGAATGCTATAGCACATACAAAAGTGAATAAAGCCTTTTTTAACATATTTTTCATTCCAATCACCTCATAACTACCACTAGTATAACATAGTGATATTTCTAAAGCAACATTTTTTTCCTGTGATGAAATAATATAATTTTATGTAATAAAATAATCTTATTTATTAATGTAGTTTGTATTAATTGCAAAATCATCTTCTCTTGATGTTGACTCGCTTACTTGTACTAAAAGCTTGCTTTCACCGATTACATCTACTGCTAACCCTTTTTTTACTGTTACAACAAAATTATTATCGTTTATCACTATATTGCTACAACTAGGATATTCTATACAATAAACCTTGTATTCACTGCTCTCTTTATTGAAATTATTATTATCCATATTAAACTCTTGTCTATATTCTATAGTTTGCTTAAAAACATTAGTATCACTATTATCATTAAGTGAATACCAAATATGAATATCATATGTCCCATTAGCATATACTTTATCATTTTCTACTAAACTTAAATAATGATGATTAATAATCCAACACCCTACTACTTTACTAGCGTTTTCCACAATAGGTAATCTTATCTCATTACTATCTACTATCTTACCTTTACTCACTACTGCTTTTGTTACTATTTCTCTTAACATATCTTTCACCCAGTTAAAAATATGTTACACACCCTAAATTAAGAACAAAAAAAGGAAGTTTTAACTTCCTCTTTATATTAGTCAAAAAATCTTTCGTTATTTTCTCTAACACTAAGATTATCAGAGAATACACCTTTTTGTAATGGAGAACCCATTTTAGCAGCACTTACTAAATCATACGTTAAGAATAAATATTTATCTAAGTTATTACCCTTATCAATATTTAGTATTAGAACTTCTCTATTAATGAAACGTAATACAATTTCTCCATCTGTATCAAATCCAAGACCTGGAGTTACTATCGAATAAGAAATAACATCTTTAAACATATAAGAAGTATACTCTACAGATTTACCAGCTGGTCCAATATAGTTTACAACTAAGAAACGTAAATTTGTAAATATTCCTACATCTCTTATACCTTGTAAAACGAATGCTATTTTTTCATCTGGTAATAATAATCTATTTACTATTCTAGGAGCTAAACATTCTCCTAATAATTTAACTGAATATGTTGATAATTCTTCAATATTGTTAGCCATGCTGATTCCTCCTATCTACAACGAACAATGAAATTATGTATTGCAGTAGTCATCTTAGGAAAATCTAAGAATAATGTAAATAATGTAAGTAGTACTGCAAGTATTAGACATATTTTATATTTAATTTTATAAGCTTTAGTTTTAGTAGCATTAGGATTTTTATACCCCAATAAAACATAAAATAATTCATAAGATACTAAAAGTATATTCAAACATAATGAAGATATTGTAAGTGGTGCTGAAAAATCCATGAAAGCAAGTACACAAACAGACATAATTAAAGTAGCAATGAACACTAGCCACATTTTGAAATGGCTCTTGGACACTACTGAAATAAGCCACAAAATTGATTTAGGCGACCATTTTTTCTTTCTTAAAGCCCTACTTTGCTCTGTACCACACATGCCACAGAATGTTTGTCCAGCTTCTAATTCAAATCCACAACGTTGACATATCATACTAACATCCCTCACTAACTAAATTAATTATTACATAATTTAAATATAATTTAAAGTATTTTTTTTATTTAGACACTAAAATGTCTAATTCCTTCCATTTTTATCCAGTTGTTTTTCTTATTTTTTGTATTTAAATAAAGAATCATAACAATAACTCACATTTATTTTAAACTTAATATTTCACTAATCTCTAACAAGAACGCTTCTACTTCTCTTTTTAGAATTTTATATTTTTTTACTCTATAATCACTTTCATACTCTTCTAATAAGGAGTAATACTCACTAGAATCCTTATCTTTATTCTTACATATATCTTTTCTTAATGAATCTAATCTAATATATAGATCTTGTAATTTTAAATCATTTGCTATTTGTTCTTTGAGTAATAAATATTCTTTAATAGTCTCATTATTTAATAACAATTGATTAATTTCTTTTGTTAGACTATTCAACCTCATCACCCTCTAGAGTCCATGTCTTACTAGTGTGAATCTTAACATTTACAATACTACCAACCTTATTAATATCTCCTTTAAAATTAACAAGTTTATTTTCTTCACTATATCCACTTAAAATATCTTTATTTTTCTTACTAGTTCCTTCTACTAAAACCTTTATTGTTTTACCAACATATTCATCATTTCTTTTTTTAGCACTACGAGTTACTTCTTCTACTAGTCTATTAAATCTCTTCTTCTTATCTTCCATTGAAACATTATCTTCCATTTTAGCAGCAGGGGTTCCAACTCTAGGAGAATAAATAAATGTATATGCACTATCATATTCACATTCTCTTACAGCTTTTAAAGTGTTTTCAAATTGCTCCTCAGTTTCATTTGGAAAACCTACAATGATATCTGTACTAATACTAGCATTCTTTACTTTACTTCTTATTTCATCATATAACTCTTTATATTCTTTGTAAGAATATCTTCTACCCATTCTTCTTAACACTTCATCATCACCAGATTGAATAGGTAAATGAATATAAGGCATAATATTATCTCTAGTAGCAATCATATCTATCATTTCACTTGTAAAATTCCATGGATGACTGGTTACAAATCTAATTCTTTCAATACCCGTATCACTTACTTTTGAAAGTAATGTAGCAAAGTCATATCCTAAATTTAAATCTTTACCATAAGCGTTAACGTTTTGACCTAATAAAGTTATTTCTTTATATCCTTCTTCTTTTAGTTCTTTAACTTCCTTTATTATATCTTCCATTAATCTACTTCTTTCTTTTCCTCTAGTATATGGGACTATACAATATGTACAAAACTTATCACAACCATACATAATATTAACCCAAGCTTTAGTCTTACTATTTCTAGCCATCGGCAAATTTTCCACTATTTCATTATTATTAGATAAAACTTCTACTACTCTTTCTTTATTAAATAAAGCTTCTTTTAAAAGTAGTGGTAATCTATTGATATTGTGAGTTCCAAAAACAAGATCAATATAAGGATAACTTTCCAAGATTTTATCTACAATATGCGGTTGTTGCGCCATACATCCACAAATACCAAAAATAACATCTGGGTTTACTCTTTTTAATTTTTTTAAAGCTCCTATTTCACCAAATACTTTTTCTTCTGCATTTTCTCTTACTGCACAAGTATTAAGTAAAATCACATCAGCTTCTTCTACATCATCAGCTTTAGAGTATCCTAAAAATTCTAGAATTCCTGAAATAGTTTCTCCATCTGCTTCATTACCTTGACATCCATAGGTTCTAACAAAATATTTTTTATCTTTACCTATATTTTTAGTAATTTCATCGACACTTAAACCTTCATAACTCACAGTAACTCTTTCTTTACTTCTTTTGGCTTCCTCACTAAGTGATGGCTTTTTAAAATACACACTATAATCCTTCATACTATCCTACCTTACTAAATAATTTCACTTCATTCTTTTTAACAATTATATTTATTAAAATATATAACACTAATAATATTACACTTGTAACAGTAAATATCAAGTATATATTTATATTACTATTTAATAAAAGTATCCCTAGAACTATAAATAAAGCGGCCATAGCTACACTGATCAAACATGATATAAATACATTAAAATTTTGTTTAACAGCCTCATTTTCATCTTTCCAATCTAATCTTGGTCTAACTAAATCTACGATTACAGACAAATAACTGGTTATTAAAACTGCTAGACATAAAGGTATATTTACTATTAAAAGATAAATTGATGGAGCTTTAAGTGCTATCATACATATTATTTCTACAAGCGCAATTATGATACAATCAATTATAAATGAAAAACAAACTTTAGCATCTAATTGCGTTTTCAACCCTATAGGCATTGATTTTAGATATGCTGCACTACTTCCATCCCTAGATATTGCACTACTAGAAGGTGATGATATAGAACATAAAATCATTATTATTCCTATAGTAATAAACAAGACTCCTGGACTATTAAAATTAATAAATGAAGAAAGATTACTAATACTTTCTCCTTCACTAGAAAATCCTAAAGCTAAAGAGATTGCAAGAATAAACGGAAATATAACATTTATAATCACAACATTAAGCATAAACACTGGAGTTCTTTTAATAATCAACCATTCTTTAGATAGCAGTTCTTTGAAACATCCACCTTTATTGCTTTTATAAACTTTTTCCAATTCAACTTTTTTATTAGCATTAACTCCATTGTCTTTTGTTAATCCCTTTATGTATAATTTGTCTCCTACAAAATATAAAATAACCATTGATAAAACATTGATTCCTATAAATGTCATCATGGAGGAAAACCCTAAAAATTCATTACAATATCTTAATGAATATGTAGCACTATTAAACAAAGGAAACAACCATTTACTAATCCTTATAAGACTAGAAAAATCACCATTAAGAATAGCCATTGGTTCTTTACTTGTTCCAATACTCATCATATATTCAAGTCCAAAACTATAAATAAAAGCAAATATTAAAATTAATCCTGTCATGATATACATAAACAAATCTTTTTTCTTAGAAAATTTAAATATTTTATTGGAAAGCATAAGTATAATTGACATGATAACTGATGGTATAACCGGCATAAGTATAAATATTAATGATGAATAAACATAATATAATACTGAAGCACCACTTCCTATTCCAACTCCTAAGATAACAGGAAAAATAAACATCAATAAGATAAAATATTCGCTAATAAGAGATGCTAAAAACTTTGATATTAATAGTTCGCTAGATTTTATTGGCAAAGGTAATAATTGTTCACTATCTTTACTAAAATAAAAAACACTAATGATAGAAAAAACACCAAAAATAATACTAGTTAATCCTCCAAGTGGAATAACGAAAGATATAATTAGATTACTCAAATCATAAGATTTCAATATTAAGTTAAGTGAAAAAATCATTGGTATTCCAATACTTGCAACACAAAATAGCATAATAAGTCCAAAAGCAATAGCATTACCTTTTGTACTTACTTCCTTTCCCTTCTTCTTCCTACCACTGAAAGCGAATACATTATTTTTTATAAGTACTTTAGTAAGTGTAACAATATTACTCATGATCTACTAACTCCAAAAAGATTTCTTCTAAAGAATCATCTTTTTTATTTTTTAAATCTTTTAGTTCACCATCAAAAATAATCTTGCCTTTGTTAATTATAAAAACATGATCGCATATTTTTTCAGCCACTTCTAATACATGTGTTGAAAATAAGACAATATTACCATTATCCGCATGTTCTCTCATCATTTGTTTTAATGTATGACTAGATCTAGGATCTAATCCGGTCAATGGTTCATCTAATATCCATATTTTTGGATTATGAATAAGAGCACCAATAACATTAATTTTTTGTCTCATACCATGAGAATAACTCTCAATTCTATCATTTAAAACAGTATCCATTTCAAATAATTTGCTATATTTAAAAATTTTCTCTTTTAAATCTAATTCATCTACTTTATAAACTTTACCAATAAATTTAAGATATTCTATTCCTTTGAGTTTTAAAAACATGTCAGGATTATCACTAACAAAAGCAAATTCTTGTTTAGCCATTGTGCTATCATTAACGATATCATAACCATTAATCTTTATACTTCCTTGGTCTGGAGTTAGTATACCTGTAAGCATCTTTAAAGTAGTAGTTTTTCCTGCTCCATTAGGACCTAAAAACCCATATATTTTTCCTTCATTTACCTCTAAATTCAAATTATCAACTGCTTTAAAATCCTTTCCAAATATTTTGCTAATATTAGTAAATGTTATCATCTTAATCTCTCCTCATTATTAGTTATTATATCACTTTCGTTCCATTTTCCCTATTTAAGACATAGAAAAAAATAGCCCTTTAGGCTATTTAGATTAATTTAATTTCTAACTTGATCGCGGTTTTAATTTCATTATCTATCTTCACTTCTAAAAATGAAGGTATACTTACTAAATCTTGACCACTAGGAATAAGATATCCCCTAGCTATTGCAATTGATTTAACAGTTTGATTCAATGCACCTGCTCCAATTGAATGAATTTCAGTTTTTCCTTCCTCTTTTAAAATATTCACTAAAGCTCCTGCCACCAAATTAGGATTTGATTTAGATGACACTTTCAATATTTCCATATATTATCCTCCAATACTAGAGTATATGGTAATTTATAAATATTTATTCAATCTATTTAATTAAAAAAATATTCCTTTAATAAATATTTCTATTCCTATCAATATAAGAATTATTCCTCCTGTAGTCTCTGCTATATTTTCTAGCTTAGTTCCAAATTTTTTTCCAATCACAACGCCAATATAACATATAATAAATGTAACTAAAGCTATTAACGATACACTAATTAGTGCTTCGCTTAAGGTATAATTAGACATTGTAACTCCTACTGATAGTGCATCAATGGATGTAGCAATAGATTGAAGTAATACAACTACTATAGTGAGGTTCTTTTCTACATTTTTGTATTCGTGATTTCTTCCATCAATTATCATTTTAATTCCTAATGTTGTAAGTAGTAACAAAGATAATATTGGAATAATCCAAATGACATTTTTAAATATAGCATGTCCTAAAAAATATCCAATAAGTGGCATACTTCCTTGAAAAACAGCAAACATTAGAGCGATAAAAACAATCTTTGAAATCTTCATTTTAGAGTCTTTTAATCCATCAGCCATAGAAACAGCACAAGCATCCATTGCTAATCCTATACCTAAAAATATACTAGTTAAAATCATTTCACCCATTTGTATCACTCTTTTCACACTTATAACTATATCAAATTTAATCTTATTTTATTGAAAAGTCACTTTAATTAAGTGACTAATTTTTATTTTTTAGCGATAATTTACCAAAAGTAAATAAATTAACGATTTTACCTAATACTAATACTATTGGAGTGCAGTTATCCATAGCAATTCTTTTTCCCATTGCTTTACCAAATATAATAATTCCTGCGATAGTAGCACTTACAACTGAAGCAATAAATACAATTTGCATGCTATCACTAATGCCAGAAATTAATTTTGCAGTAACAACAGCGCCTGCAGCACCACTTAATATTCCACATATATCTCCCAGAATATCAGCAATAATACTAGCTACTTTATCAGCATTTTTAATTAAAATAATTGATTCTTTAGAACCTTTTATTTTTTTTGCAGCCATCGCTCTAAATGGTTCTTCCGTAGCTGCCGTAATAGCAACTCCAATAATATCAGTTATAACAGAAATGAACATAAAAACAACTATAACTAAAATTGCTACAAATAACGTAGCACCACTAAGGGCTAGTTCACTTATAAAACTGAAAGTGAATGACAAAACGAGAGCAACCATTAAAACAATTAAAGGCCACCTAAAATATTCTTTAAATACACTTTTTTTAACATTCTTTTTCTTTCTTTCTAATCTATGTTTCATTTATATAATCCTTTCAAAAAAAACGCAGCGTCAATCGACCCTGCCGTTTTTCATTTCTAGAAGGTAGTGAATCAAGTAAACCTTATGTCTTAGGTTCGGTAGAATTTCTCAAACTCACGCTTAGCGTTACCACTAGAGCAGTTTCCTATTAAGCAAGTTTACGCACCGAATCGCCACTTAGAACATACTATAATCCTTAATCCACCTAAGTCCTCTTAACAGCCTAGAAGTTTTCCTTACCAATTTTAGTTACCACTATCTTGTTTTGCAAAGGTAATTTCATATCTAATTTAATACTAAAATAGGCCTCTTTTAATATAAATTAAACGCGATAATCCCATACATTCACTCAAAGCAGGCTACACTGCACACATTTTACTGCAATACAGGTTCTACATAGGGAGTGTTTTCGCACCCATCTATGTCTCCACGAAAATTGGGACGGATACTATATGCCATTATAGTGCGCCCAATAATCTTAACTCCCAGCACTCACCCCAGTTTGGGCAACCAAAGCAAGCACCAGAAACTTCATCGATATGCCCTTAAGCGCCTCTTTCATCGCCTTCATGGTAGTAAAATCGACTAGGATACTGCACCTTCTACGATACTAATTATACCATAAATTGAAATTTAAATCAAATTGGTACAATCTAGTATTATTAAATGTTTATTCATTGAAATTTATTAACATAAAAAGTGCAGTAGTTGACTGCACTTAATCTAATAAAGTGATTTCTTGTTTATTTGGAGTTATATATATCCTTTTTATAAAATTAGCTCTACCTTTTTCTTCGTCAATATCCAAATAAACAGCATTAAATTCTACTTCTTCGCTATCTTCAGGTTTATTAGCTTTAAAATCTTGATCTTTAGAGAATAATATAGCATTACCATTATTAACTCCTAAAACACTATCATAAGCACCACAATAACCAACATCGCTAATATATGCTGTACCTTTTTTAAATACTTGATTATCGGAAGTTTGAACATGAGTGTGAGTCCCTATAATCGCACTAACTCTTCCATCAAAGTACTTAGCAAAACTCTTCTTTTCTCCTGTGGCTTCACCATGGAAATCCACAATATGTATTTTTTCTTTTGAAAAATCCACAATATCATCCAGAGCATCAAAAGGGTTAGTAATTACTTTTCCTCTTATATTCATATATACTCTCCCAATAACATTTGTAATTCTAACTTTTACACCTTTAACTTCAATTACTTTACTTCCATCGCCATCATAAGTATCTTTTAAGTTAATGGGTCTAATAATATCATTTTTGTTTCTAAGTAATGAACATATATCATCGTTATTTAAAAAGTGATTTCCTAAAGTTATAAAATCCACACCAGCATTTTTTATTTCAGCATAATTTTTTGCACTTAATCCTCTTCCATGAGTAGTGTTCTCTCCATTAAGGATCACTAAATCTATTTCATATTTTTCTTTAATTAAAGGAAGATATCTATGTAAAGATAATCTTCCACTCTTACCATAAATATCTCCTATAAATAATATTTTCATAATTATTTAGCTACCTCATTAGCTCTAACTTCTCTAATAACAGTAACTTTAATTTGACCAGGATAAGTTAATTCATTTTCAATCTTATCCTTAATATCTCTAGCAATCTTGAATGCTTTTAAATCATCTACTTTGTCAGGTACAACCATAACTCTTACTTCTCTACCTGATTGAATAGCATAAGCTTGAGAAACTCCTTCAAAACTAGTAGATATAGCTTCTAGTTTTTCAACTCTTTGAATGTAATTTTCTAAAGTTTCACTTCTAGCGCCAGGTCTAGCAGCACTTAAAGTATCAGCAGCACTAACTAAATTAGAAATAACATTATCAGCATCAACATCACCATGGTGAGATTCAATAGCATTAATAACTACTCTATCTTCATTATATTTTTTAGCCAATTTAGCTCCTAATTCAACATGACTTCCTTCAACCTCGAAATCTAAAGCTTTACCAATATCGTGCAATAATCCTGCACGTCTAGCAAGATTTTGATTTAATCCTAAATCCGCGGCCATAACACCTGTTAAATATGCAACTTCCATTGAATGTCTCAAAGCGTTTTGTCCATAACTAGTACGATATTTCAATTTACCAATAGTTTGAATCATTTCTGTAGGCATATTTGCTAAGCCTAATTCAAAAATTGCATTTTCTCCCGCCTTAATTATAGACTCACTAACTTCTTGTTTAGCCTTTTCTACAACCTCTTCAATTCTACCAGGTTGAATTCTTCCATCCTTAATAAGATTTTCTAAAGCAACTTTAGCAATCTCTCTTCTTATAGGATCAAAACAAGAAACAGTAATAACTTCTGGAGTATCATCAATAATTAAATCAACACCAGTTAATTGCTCGATAGTTCTAATATTTCTTCCTTCTCTACCAATGATTCTTCCTTTTAATTCATCATTAGGTAAAGATACTGTTGTAACTGTTCTTTCATTTACTACATCTTGAGCAAATCTTTCAATAGCACTTCCTAAAATTTGTCTAGCTGTATCGTTAGCTTTTAGCTTAGCTTCTTCTTCTTTTGCTTTAATGTAAGCTGTAGTTTCATTAGATATTTTTTCTTCTACAATTCTAAATAATTCTTCTCTAGCTTGCGCTACAGTAAGTGAAGCAACTCTTTCGTATTCTTTTGTAATTGCATCACTTTTCTTATTAATTTCAAATTCCCTATTATTCAATTGTTCTGTTTTTTCGCTTAATTGTTTTAATTTATTTTCTAAGTTTTCTTCTTTAGCAAGTAAAGCATTATCTCTACGATTTATAGTATCTTCTCTTTGATCTAGTTTGTTTTCTGCTTCTACTAGTTCACTCTTCATTACTTTAATTTCTTCTTCTGCTTTTTGCTTCATTTCGTAAGTTAAAGCTTTTGCTTCAACTTCAGCATTACGTATTAAATTACTAGCTTTACTCTCAGCATCTTTAGTAATACTTTCAACTTTCTCATTTATTTTCTTTACCTTACTAGATGGTAAAAAATTCATTAAACCAAATATAGCAACTCCACCAGCAATTAAACCTATAGGGAGCCAAATATACCACATATATTTTCCTCCTTTATAAGTGATTAATTTAATAATGTATAAAAAATTATACAATAATATTGTATCTGTTTTTTTTGTGATTAACAATAAAGTGAGTAAAAACTTTTTTTAAGACTATAAAAAAATAAAAGTGGTTATTTTAAATAACCACCATTTATTAAACTATCTTTTAAATCTACAAATGCATCCCAGTTATCGGGATACTTATTTTGAACCTTATATGTTCTTCTTTTGTGATTAACATCCATAGAAATAAGATACTTATATCCATCTATTGTTCGAGGCCCTGTATATTCTTGTTTCCAAGTGTAAGTTATAGAAAAAAACCTAGTAAATAACACTTCGATAATTTGTTTGTTATCACTTAACAAAGTCGGAAAACTATTGTTTTTTTCGAGAAAAATTCCTTTATCTGTAATTCTTAATATTTCTTTTTCTTCCCCATATATTTTACTTTTATTAATCACAATTTCCATTATAACACCTATTATTTATTAAATTCTTTTTCTTTAACTTTATTTAGTACATCTTCAGCAACTACTGGATGTTCTTTTAAATATTTTCTAGCATTTTCTTTTCCTTGAGCGATTCTTTCACCATTATAATCATACCAAGCACCACTCTTACCAATAACACCATTTTCCACCGCTAAATCTAGGATTTCCCCCTCTTTAGAAATACCTTCACCAAATAAGATATCCACTGTAGCAGTTTTAAAAGGTGCAGCAACTTTATTTTTTACAACTTTAATATTTACTTTATTTCCATAATATTCACTATTAGAAGTCTTTAAAGTTTCCACTCTTCTTACGTCTAATCTAATTGTAGCATAGAATTTTAGCGCTCTTCCTCCAGGAGTAGTTTCAGGACTACCATATCCTATAGTAGCCATTTTTTCTCTTAGTTGATTGATAAAGATGATACTACAGTCACTTTTATTTAAATATCCTGTAATCTTTCTTAGCGCTTTAGACATCATTCTTGCTTGTAATCCCATTTGTGAATCTAACATTTCACCTTCTAATTCTGCTTGAGGAACAAGCGCTGCTACAGAATCTACAACTATAAGCGATACAGCTTCTGATTTAACTAAGATTTCCACAATACTCATTGCTTGCTCACCATAATCAGGCTGAGACAAAATAAGTTCATCTATATTAACACCTAATTTTCTAGCATACTCTGGATCAATTGCATGTTCTGCATCAATAAATGCTGCTTTCTCACCTTTCTTTTGTACTTCTGCTATTGCATGTAACGCAACTGTTGTCTTACCACTAGATTCAGGACCATAAACTTCAATAATTCTTCCTCTAGGATACCCTCCTATTCCTAATGCTTTATCAATTGCTATTGACCCACTAGAAATAACATCCATATCAGTTTTATTTCTTTCACCAAGTTTCATTATTGCGCCATCGCCATAAGCTTTTTTTATTTCTTTTAAAGCTTCATCTAGCGCACCATCTTTACTTACTATCTTATCCTTAACTTTTTTTTCTGCCATAAGATTACCTCCCTAATAATATAAATAGCAAACTTTTTTTATTTATCCCCTTAAATCACTTAAAAGAACATTTTTATTCTTTATAAAATAATCAACACCAGATACAAGTGATGCCAAAGCTGCTATATATGCGAAGTAAACTATAAATTCAACTCCTGGCAACGCTAATAAAAGAATAAGTGCAATCATTTGAGTTACTGTTTTTAACTTTCCCAGTTTAGAAGCAGCAATTACTCTTCCTTGCTCTACTACTATTAATCTTATTGCATCAACAATAATATCTCTTCCTATCATTATTACTGGTATTATCCAATGCAATACTCCCATACCTGTTAAAATAATAAACAAAGTGTTTACCAACAATTTATCTGCTATTGGATCCATAAACTTTCCAAAAGTTGTAACTAAATTATATTTTCTTGCTAAATGTCCATCAACAAAATCACTAATAGAACCAACAATAAATAAAACTAAAATGGTCACGCTTTTATAATCATGTTCAATACCAAAAACGTTGAATTTTTGCCCTCCAGGCAGTAGTGCTAATACTAAAATAGCTAATACTACTATCATTCTAAAAATAGTTATTTTATTAGGTAAATTGATTTTTTTATTCATTAATAATCTAGTCCTCTCTAGAAGAAAAGCCTCTTCTTGCTTTCTTTCTCTCTATAATTATACCTGCTGTAATGAAAATGATAAATAAAACCACTACAGAAACTATAATAATAATCGAAGTAATATCTAATGAATTAATATTTTTAACTATAACTGTTCTGGTTGTTTTTGCAACATTTCCTCCAACATCAGTAGCAGTATACTCAATAATATATTCCCCTTCTACTGAAGTATCAATAGACTCAACTTGTTTGCCATCTAAATAATAAGCAACAGTAATTTCACAAGCTATATCATCTTCACATTTAGCTCCACTATCTTTATAAACATCATGTTGCTTAATTGTAATTTCTGATTCTCCTAGAAGCGTAACAGTAGGTTTAGTTACATCATTTAAGTTAACGTTAATAAAGAAACTCTTACCATATCTATCTGTGTATTCTTCATTAGTAGTAAGATTTTTCAAAATTCGTACTCTACCTTCTAACACATATGTTCCTACTTTATTAACACTAGCAATATAATCGTAAGGTTTATTATTTAACAACTCAACATTTCCATCTTTATCTATAAATTTAACAAATGATGTAGTTATTTCACCTTTATAAGAATTATCATCTTCATCTAACAAATTAATATCATATCCATGTGCAAATAAACTACCTTGTAACTTTACATTTGTTATGTCAAATTTTTTATACCCTAAATTAATATCATCAGTAACTGTTGAAGTAATTATATTTGGAAGATTATCTTTAAATAAGAAGTTAAATGGAATGGTTTGTTTAACTCCAGCTACTTCAAACTCTAAATATGCAACAACAAGATGATCACAACTTTCAAATGCACAAATCTTATCTTGTCTGTATTCATTTAATAATTTTAATAAATCAAGTGAAATTTCATTTTCTGAATTGTACTCTTCAACAAAATTTCCATAATCTACATATTTTTTAAATTCATCTAAATCAGTGAACCCCATTGCGGCTATTAAAGTATTATATGCTTCCTCTATTTGTGCATTTTCGATGTTTGTTACTATATGTTCATTATCTATATCATACCCTTTAGTGAAGATTACTTCTTTTTCTAAGAAAACTACATTTTCTCCCTTATCTATAACTACCATTATAACAGGACCTTTATAATATTCACTTGCAGTAAGATTTCCTGAAGATGAACATTCATAAATATCATCCAATGTTTCTCCATAGAAAACACACAATTTACTAATTTTTGTAACATCACTTAATAAAATAGTATCATTTTCAATTGTTGTTAATTCACTTAACTCTTCTATACTTAAACTTTCTTGTGAAAATATTACTTCTTCACCCAATTCAGAACTATTACCTAACTCATCCTCAACAAAGAACTTTAATATTGTTTCTCCATCTTCATTAGCAATACTTGAATCGCCATTACAAGTAGCAACGCCTTCACCAAATACACACTCAACATTATCGAAATTACTTGTTATACTAGCTATTGTACCAGCATCAGAATATTCAAACTTATATACCCACTTATTTGGCACTAATGGTGATTTTGCTTCAAAACCAGGAATAACTAGATCAGGATGATAGAAATTTCCATTGTGAACTACAGGTGAGACAAAATCAAAACTAATATTGTTGCAATCAAATTCATACCCATATATAACAACAGTCAAAGGTTCATCAATTGCAGTTAAATTAATTACATCAACAATTATTTCCAATCCATATTCATTACTACCTTCTACTGCTACCTGATTTGCTTTTAAAATTTTACCCGAAATATCAGTGTCTCCACAATACACTTTTACATCTTGAATTAATTTTTCAAAACTAAATGGCATAGTAAATTTAACATTTATTTTAATTTGTGCAGCCTCTTGATCAACCACAGTCCCATCATAAGATCCACTAGTGATTTTATCATCTATTATAACATAAACTGTATTAGTTTCTTTCACTCCATTTAAACCAGTAGCTTCTAATTTATACAAATTAGCACTATTACCTTTTTCTAAAGTGTATGATCCACTTTTATTTGATCCAGGAGCATGTATTGTATCAAACTCTTGTGAAACAAAATTATATCTATATACTTTGAATTCATCATCTATTCTAGTGATATCAGTCAAATCCACATAATCAACAGTAAGAGATTCATGTGCCCCATAAAAATAGTATATATCACTATCATTATTAGTTATAGGTATATTAGCTTTTATTACATATTCATAGGCAAAATTAAAATTCGAAGTTTTAGTATCGTCATCTTTATCTCCATTATTATAATCCGAATAAAATTGATATTTAGAGTCAACATCAGCTTCGTCAATTCTATACCCACCAAAAAGTTCCCATAAATTAGCAGCATTTACCTTAACTGATACACATAATGATAGTAAAGCAAACGCAAAGGTTAAAAGAACAAAACTCATTTTTCTTTTCATAACACCACATCCTTTATTATATAATAAAGGATTTTAACCTTAATGTAAATAGGCCATTATTAAAAGCCCCTTTTTTAAACAAAAAAAGAGGCTATTGCCTCTGAGCTTTCAATCCTATAAGCCATGTTCTGTTTAGATAATCATTTATCTATGCTTTCGCATCCAACACTCAATTCGTTTCTCTTGTGTTGATTCCCCTACCTATTTTGGGTTTCTCGCTTGCGGGGTTTACCGCGTTCCACTTGTAAGTTTCCCTACAACTTCGTCACTGTGGCACCTTAGAGGTTAAACCATATCGATTGACTTAGGTCTATTACCTGCCGTTAGCTGCTCAAACTACCTAGCCTTATTTATTAAACTAGCACAAACACTACTTTCATCACAGAAAGTGCGAGCATGGACTTTCCTCTACAATTAAGCAGCGATTATCCAGATTGAAATTTATACTTAATTAGCTTTTGCTTCTTCTAATTGAAGTTTAGTTTGATATAATTCTCCTTCTAACTTAGCAATTTTCTTGATTAAATCAATATTAGAAGAACTATCAACTGTTTGATATCCTCTCCCTTTATTCATCTCGATTTGCATTTCTAATTCTTCTATTTTAGAACGAAGAATACTATTTGTTTTTTGTAGTGCAATGTTTTGAACTTTATAATAATCCTCTATTTCAACAATACTTTCATAATCAGCAATAATTTCATCTAAAAAAGCATCTACTTCTTTAGGACTATAACCTTTATTTACTATTTCAAATTGTTTTTCCAATAATTCATCTGGATTATGCTTGATTTCATTCATAACTAACACCTCACAATTATAATTTAATATTTATAATTCCAAAAATCAAGAAATATTTTTTATTCACTTTTCTATTCTTTTCTATATAATTCTATGCGTCCTGAAATATTCCTGCTATTAAAGAACTCACCCTCTAAAATATCTTCATCTAATCTAACTATAATAGTACCATAATCTATCTCTTCTTTTGATTCTACTCTTTTGTTAGGTTTACACTTATAAACAATATATAACTTACTTCCATCAATGTCATTAACAATCTTAGTGACCAATGATTCACTACGATTATGGTCTGTTATAACTTCAACTTCAACATCATCATAATATTGCTTAACTTTAACTTCAACCGGTATAACTTTACCATCACTAAGCGGCAACATTCCTTCCCATCTTCCATTGATATCAACCACATGGTGAAATCTAGTGAAGGGCTCTACTCTCCACAAAAAATGAGTATACACAACTACTACCACAATCACAACAGCAGCAACTATTGATGCTATTCTAATTAAAGCTAAAGGATCATCTCCTGGTTGAAGTATCATAAAGAGGATAAAAGTCAAAAATACTGTAAGTAACGCTGTAACTTTATTTTTCCCCATTTAAAATCTCCTCATCTAAATCTATATTATCAAGTGATTTATTAAACACATCCACAGATTTAACTTTGCCTCTATGTAATCTAGCAATGAACTTTAATACACTTGTAAATAATACAAATGCAACATAACCATATCCAATAACTGATGCATAAGTTAAAATGCTACTAACTTTAAATTGTGGAGATGGCCAACTACTTACAACAGGCCAATCCACAGGGAAATTTTCAATCCCAAAAAATTCACCTCTAGGCCATTCCAATTTAATGGATAGATCATTTAAAGCTTCAGTAAAGAAACCAAATAAACTTCCATCACTTGGCTTAAATATAATTGCATATACAAATAACAACGCTGTTATTCCTAGCCCTATACGAAATGCCCAACGAGTAGATAAATATAAACTCTTAGTTTCCCTAAGATATACTTGTTTTCTAAAGTCTTCTGGAGTTTTAACTAATTTAGATTTACATAAATCATGCATATATCCATCTATTCCTTTAGAATACTTTCTCATTAAAGCCTTTATTCCATTAGCAATATAAGCGATTAAAACAAATATAACAATAAATAATATAAATAGGGCAATTAACAATCTCTTATCTTTTTCAGTTAATTGAATTAACATAGGTAATAAACTACTCATGTAAATCACCTTCCCCATTTATCATTCCAACTTGTTCCATTTTAGCTTCTTCAAGTTTTTTTCTAAGTTCTTCTTTTTCTTTCTTTATTTTCTTATATTGTTTATCTAATTCTGTATCTTCACTAAATCTTTTTCCTAAGAAAAAGCCACCTAGATTGATACATTCACAAACTAAGTAATTAAAGAATGAATATACAACAAATAGTAAAAAGAAAACCAATAAAAGTGGTGACAAAATAGTATATATTATGCCTAGTCCAAACATTTTTATGAATTCTAACACGCAAACCACCCCTTTATATAATTTATTCTATATTATTTTTACCATTATTTGAATACTTTAAAAGAAATGTGTATAAAACTGTTACAATTTTTTCAATCAAAATTGGTAAAACAGTAACAATTACTAATCCAGGATATAAAATACTACTCGTATGTCCTAATACAAAAAGTACACACATAACTAATATAGCTATAATAATATATATCCATTTTTTGGTATTTTTTAAAATAAATTCAATTACAATTGGGACAGTAAACGCCAATAAAAATGGAAATACATAACATGTATATAAAGGCTTTATAAACGCCAAAACCAAATAACTTATAAAACTAGCAACAGATCCTATTACCATCCATAAAGGAGCACTTTTATTTTCCTCTAACTCTTTGTGTCCTAATTTTATTAGTTCGTTATTAGTTATAACATGAACAACAAATGATTCTAATAAACCTAAAACAATTAAAATTAAATATACACAAGCATAAAATTCAGAACCTGTTTTTCCAATAAATGTATTAAATATTGAAAAGAAATCCACTTCTTTAAACATCAAACTAATTGATAGAAACGCAATAAGTAGTGATATTGAGTGAGATAATGTAGTTATATACACTAAACTTAATTCTTTAACATTTTTCTTTTTCAAAACACCATATAGCGTTCCACAGATAAGAGCTGGAACTATATAAATAAATGTTGATATAGGCTCAAAAATCACACATAAAAGAAAGGTTGCAACCACAAACATTGTAACCTCTTTCCCCTTAAAATTAAGTGCATATATAGTAGATAAAAGTGGCAAAAAGATAACTAATATCAATTCGCTACCAATTAACATTCTTGATAAAAAGATAAATAATAAATGTAAAGCAACAAATAATCCACCTAACGTTAAATACCTATTTTTATTCATAATTACCACCAATTTTGAACAATTTTCACAAGATCATAGACAAGGATTGCAAAAAAAGCCAAATTTAAAACGACAAGTAATCCTCTTATCCTTTTTCTTTGCAATATTTTTCTTTCAAGTAATTCCTCGTCCATAAATACACCCCACTAGAAATCTAAATTTTTAGGAGTTCTTGCAAATGGTAATACATCTCTAATATTTTGCATTCCAGTAACATACATGATTAATCTTTCAAATCCAACACCAAAACCTGCATGCTTACATCCACCAAACCTTCTTAAATCAGCATACCATTCAAGAATTTCTTTATTCATCTTAGTTTCTTCCATTCTCTTAATTAAATAATCGTATCTTTCTTCTCTTTGGCTACCACCAACAAGTTCACCAACAAATGGAACAAGCAAGTCACATGCAGCAACAGTCTTTCCATCATCATTTAATCTCATATAGAAAGATTTAATTTCCTTAGGATAATTGATTAAGAATACTGGACCATCTACAACTCGCTCACAAATATATCTTTCATGCTCAGATTGTAAATCCATTCCCCAATAAATATCTTTACATTCAAAATCAACACCGGCATTAACAGCTTTCTTTAATTCCTCGATTGCATCAGTATAAGTCATTCTCTTAAATTCACTTGATGCAACTTTCTTTAATCTCTCAATCAAAGTCTTATCAATCATATTATTAAAGAATTCCATCTCTTCTTTACAATTTTCAAAAACATAATCTATACAATATTTAATTAAATCTTCTGCAAGTAACATATCATCCTCTAAATCAGCAAAAGCAATTTCAGGTTCAATCATCCAGAATTCACTTGCATGTCTAACAGTATTTGAATTCTCCGCTCTAAATGTAGGGCCGAATGTATAAACATCTCTAAACGCTAAAGCAAAAGCTTCTGCATGCAATTGCCCAGAAACACTTAAAGAGGCTCTTTTTCCATAGAAATCCTTGTCATACTTATTATCTTCTCTAGTAGTAACAGTAAAAGTTTCTCCAGCACCCTCGCAATCGTTACCAGTGATTATTGGAGTATGAACATAAACAAATCCTTGTGATTGGAAAAACTCATGAATTGCCATTGCTAAAGCGCTTCTTACTCTAAATACAGCCATAAAAGTATTAGCTCTAGGTCTAAGATGCGCAATTTCCCTTAGAAATTCAAAGCTGTGTCTCTTTTTTTGCAAAGGATAATCACTATCGCATTCACCCTCTAGTTTAATTTCCTTTACTTGGATTTCAAAAGGTTGCTTATTTTCTGGAGTAAATACCAATTTTCCCATAACAGTTAAAGCAGTACCAGTAGGGTACTTAGTAACCTCATTATAATCTTTAAATGAATCCTTTAAATATACTAATTGGGCGTTTTTAAAATACGTTCCATCGTTCAATTCGATAAACCCAACAGAACCATTATCACGATTAGTTCTAACCCATCCTTGTATTTCCACATACTCTAAGGAATCCTTCTCTATATAATTCCCATTATATGCCAATTCGTATAATTCTCTAATAGTCATATATTCAAACATCTTATATTCCCCCTATTAATATATTTATTTTAGAACAAAAAATAGTCTAAGTTAATATCTAGACTATTTATTTACATTAATTTTTACTTGCTAGCTCTCATATAGAAATTCTTTTGCTTATGCTCGCCCTTATTATCATCTTTAATATGATATAATTTCTTTAAAATAAAAGTTTTTCTCGAATTAAATACAGCTTTTATCCATGTATTTATAAGCGGATTAACATAGTGATTTTTACCAATCTCGTTAATACTAGTATCAATCTCAATATTATTAATGAATTTCAAAATAGCTTCTCTTTCACTAGAATCACAATTATAGTAAAAATCAATTAAATCCTTACATGGATTAGAATCTCCATTTTGCTTTATATTAACATCATATCCATGAATTCCACCACGAAGGTAATCCTCAATAGTAATGGAACCATCTGAAGATAATAAAGTAGATACAGCATCAACAATGTGCATCTCCCCATCATATAAGCACGCAATATGAGAATTATCTATTGAATAAAGCGAAGCATTATTGCCATATTCATCAGTCACAATAAGTAAGTTATATAAATTGCTATCCACATGATCAAATAATACATTTAAAATAAACATACGCACTAGTTGGTTTTCCAACTTATCACAATCATCAGGATATCTATTATTAAACACTCTCATCAATTCATGATAATTATTATATTTTTTATTAAACATTTCTAATACATCAAGTTGCGAGCTATTCTTTCTAACAATCTGCGGAATCTTATCTAGACTATATCTAGAAAATAAAGTTAATCCATCAATAGCAATTTTATTATCTCCAAAAGCCACATCATAACTTATTGTTCCTTTTTTATCTTTATATGAAGCAAAATCATACTTAGCACAATTCACTCCATACTTACTAGCAACCATACTATATAAAACTTCACCATAAGCTTCTAAATCATTACTATACTCTTTAAAAAGCACTCTACCATCATCAAATTTAAACCAATATACAGCATTAGTCCCATTAACAATACCATTCTCTTTTGACTTTTCAAATGAATCTAATTCTATATTTCCAGATGACATATTACGCTTTTTTAATATCTTACTAATACTATTCACCATAACTATGCTCCTATCCAAAATTGATTCTTATCTAAATCAAAGTTTGCAACTCTAACAAGTTCTTCATATTCATTTTCATATGTTTTTTCACCATATTTTTTCAAAAAAGTCACAAAGAAAGAAAATAATTCACTAGAATAATAAACTTCTTTATCTTTATTTAACCCCATGGCAGTTTGAATGTATTTATTAGTAAAAAATTTATTTTTAACGAAAATGTAACAAGCACTTCTTTCATCGTAAGTTAAAACGCCAATAAGTTTATCTTTAAAATAAAGTTTTACACAATCCATACATTCACTCCCTTTCTTTTATCTCTTTAAAAGTCTATCAATTGTCTCCATCATTTCCTCAATTGAAGCCATTGTCTTTTTAAAATCATTTCTTTGTTGATCTATTCGTTTTTTTATAGTTCCTATATATTTTCCACTTGTAATTTTCTTATAATACTTCATTAATAATTTATAATCATTTTCTTCCAATTCGATTGCTAACCCTTCAATAAAAGTTTGGTTTCCATAACTTACAATTTCTTTAATCAATCTTTCTTTATTAGCACCTTTAACTTCAATTAAAAATTCAGCCATATAATCTAAATTGCCTGATTTTATAATCATATCCTCTAATCTTTTAATATTTGCTCCTTTACATCTAGCAAACTTCATTATAGCAGGATAATTTTTTAAATAAATTAATTTATCTTCAACCTTTTTAATATCAATATCTTCCACACAAAGGAAAAAATCAACTATCTCAAAAGCAGAATTAGAATCTAAGATTACATTAAATAACTTTTCCACATTTGCCCCAGGTACCCAAGCTGCAAATTCTCTGATATGTCTATTTTTTCCTTTTAAAATAACTCTATCTTCCAGTTCGCTCATGTTAGTTATCTGTTGAAAATACATCATACCAAATGTAATCATTGCCTCTACACAATCAGAATCTAAGATAGCTTTATAAAGTCTATCATGATTAAACCCTTCTGTTTTAAGAAATGAAATCAAACTGTTTTCATCAGCTATTTCAATAGCAATATCTTCAATCTTTTTACAATCTAATAAATCACCTACTTGATTATAAAACCAAACAAGCTTGCTTCCATTACTCAATCTCAATAAATCATCATAAAGTTGATCGTAATTAAAATCTTTAACATCTTCTAAAAAGACCCTTATAAATTCAGGTTTATCAATATTAAATAACCCCTTTTGAAGTATGCTAATGTTAGCATTTTCTACTTTTATGGCAGTCCAATAAAGGTAATACCCATCTCCTCTATTAACTAATTCATCACAAAAGAAATCCATATTTTCTTTTGATAACTCCTTATTTTCTAATAAAAAGTGATGTATATCCATAGTACTTACACGTTTAATGTTCTTTTTAATTTCCAATAAACTATAATGCATACCATCACCTCGCATACTCTAGATAGATTTTAACATAGTTAAATTCTCATTTCAATATAAAATTATTAGTAGAAAATCACGAAAATTCGAAATAAAAAAGCCCTAGTCATGGGCTTTATCTTATCTTCTTGAATTTGTATTTTGTTTCTTGTTTTGAGAACACTCTTCGTACTCTTCAACAGCATCTTTTAGATTTTCAAATTCTTCATCACTTAAAGTTTCTACTTTAAGAGGAATTTTATAAATTGCTTCCTCTAATGCTTTCTCTAATTTTTCATTAACTCTAACATTATCCATATACCAAGCTAATGATGCAGCGTCTTGTTTTTTAATTAAAATGTTTTCTATAATTTCAAGATCCTCATCACTCAATTTTTCCAAATGTAAAGAAACAAATTTGCATACTTCTTCACTTTTTGACACTTCTAATTTTTTTAAAACTTTCTCTTCTAACATTTTCCTTACCTCCTTTTATATTTATGAGAAATACTTGCAATAGCATCATTTAATTTACTAACATTAGCACCCTCTACATTCAAAGCAAACTTTTGTAAAGTTGCCATGTTACCTTGTTCAATAATTCTATCTTCTAGTTTTTCAATATCTATTCCTTCAACTAGAGAAGCTATTTCACAAATAAGCGTAGAATCATCTTTTTCTATTGCTATACAAAGCAATTTATCTAAAGTTTCTTCATCAAAAATTCCTAAAACACTTCCATAAGTTATAAGTTTGAGAAAAACAAAATCATCTTCATTTTTTAACAAGTCAAACACTTCTTCTTTATTAAGCTTCTCCATGTATATCTCACCATCCCTAAAATTTTATCATCTATAATAATAATTATCAATTATCTTATCGTTTTGTTGTGTTGTTAGGCTTATTAACTTTATCTAACGGCTTAGTCACTATAACTTCAGTCAAATTTTCTTTCTTTTCATCAATAGATAAAATTGTATTATAATTATCTCTATCTAATTTTATAGCTTTTTCCTTTTCTTCTCCTAAATTTTTTGTTATAGCGGCGCTAGCATATGTATTGTATTCTTTACTTTTTAAAAATTTATTAAACTCTTTCAAAGTCATTGAATCATCTAAACAGCTTTTCTTAATCTTATTTTTTTGCAATTCAGAAATCAAACAAATTCCTCCAGGAATAAGACAAACTGGAATCAAACCTAGCATCATATATAATTGTAAAAATAATGCGATTGGCACTACTCCTACTATAAAAACCAACACTAAAGAAAAGAAATCTTCTTGAGTCTTAGTTAAATCTTTAATTTTATCTTCTTTCTCCAAATATTTTTTTACTATTTCTAATTTTCTTTCATCTAACTCTTCCATATCAATGCCTCCTTACTTGTTAACTAGATTATAAGGCTATTAAGATATGATTTCAATAAAAAAATTGTTGTCACTTAAACTCAATGACAACAATTCTATCATTATTTGAAATATCCTTTTTCACTTCTATTGAATAATTATTTAATATTTCCTTAGCTAAAGCCTTAATTTTATCTCCTTGATCATATCCTATCTCAAAAACAATACTGCCTTTCTCATTTAAAACCTTCTTACAATCTTCCATGATTTTACGATAATAATACATTCCATCTTCTTTAGCATACAAGGCTATTTTAGGCTCATGATTAATAATTTCATTAGGAAGAGTATAATCATAGCTAATATATGGAGGGTTAGATATAATCATATCGAATTTTTTGTTTTCTTTTATAAAAGTATCAAGTACATCACTATTAACAAAGTCGATATTAACTCCTACACTATTAGCGTTACGCCTAGCAACATTAAGAGCACCTTCGCTTATATCACTACCAGTAACAGTTAAATTAGGTAAAACATTTTTAACACTTATTGCAATAGCACCACTACCACTAGCAAGATCTAAAACATTTGTATAATTATGTTTTTTTATAACATCAATAGCTTCCATAACTACTTCTTCAGTTTCATCTCTTGGAATTAATGTGTTCTCATCAACATAAATCTTATTTCCACAGAAATATGTATACCCCAATATATATTCTATAGGTTTAAAATCAAAAATATAATCCGCTAACATTTCTGAAAACTTATCTAAAACATCATCGCTAACTTCATTTTCTTCAATCATTATTAAATTAGCTCTATCACAATTTAAAATATCCATTAAAAAAGCGTATATTGCTCTATATTCTAAGCTAACTAAATCTATCTTCTTTTTAGCATTACTTATAAGTTGTCTATAAGTAATCATAGTTCTTGACCTTCAAGTTTCAATCTAACATCTTCATTGATTAAAGCATCGATAACATTATCAATATCGCCTTCCATAATTCTATCAAGAGCTTGAATCGTTAAACCTATTCTATGATCGGTAACTCTGTTTTGAGGATAGTTATAAGTTCTAATCTTTTCACTTCTTTCTCCAGTTCCAATCTTACTCTTTCTTTCGCTACTTCTCTCTTTTTCTTGCTTTTGAATTAAAGCATCTAAGATTCTAGTTCTAATCATAAGTAAAGCTTGTGCTTTATTATCATGTTGACTTCTACCATCTTGACATTCTGCTACGATACCTGTAGGAATATGTGTCACTCTTACAGCACTATCAGTTTTATTGATATGTTGTCCACCAGCACCACTTGCTCTATAAGTATCAATTCTTAAATCACTTGGATTAATTTCAACATCAACTTCTTCTGCTTCAGGCATAACTAAAACAGTTGCAGTACTAGTATGTATTCTTCCTTGGCTCTCAGTCTTAGGAACTCTTTGAACTCTATGTGCTCCACTTTCATATTTCAATTTAGAGTAAACTTTATCTCCTTTTACTCTAAATGAAACTAGCGCATATCCTCCCATCGCTCCTTCCATTAAATCTAAAACTTCAATTTTCCATCTATTAGTTTCAGCAAAACGAGTATACATCCTAAATAAATCACCAGCAAAAATATTAGCCTCATCTCCTCCTGCTGCACCTCTAATCTCAACAATAACATTACGATCATCTAGTGGATCTTTAGGAGCTAGCAACTTTTTAATTTCTTCAATTAAATTTTCTTGTTTAATCAAAGCTTCATCAAGTTCCATTCTAGCCAATTCTGCCATTTCTTCATCTTTATCATGCCTTAACACTTCAAGATCTTCTATATCATGAGCAAGTTTTTTATATACATTATATTTTTCTACAATCTCTTCAATATCACTTTTTTCTTTAGATAAATTGCGATATTCTTTTAAATCGTTAATAACTTCATCGCTCATCAATAATTTATCCAATTCTTCATATCTTTCTACTGTAGCATCTAATCTATCAAACATTTTATTCATACAAAATTCCCCCTTTTATCAAAAAAAAGCCACCTGCATACGACAAATGGCTACTAGTTAATAAATGGTAAACTATTTTTGTTCCATGTTGTACTTTTTCATGAAACGACCAACTCTACCTTCAGCTTTAGCAAATCTTTGCTCTCCTGTGTAATAAGGATGACACTTAGAACATGTATCAACTCTTATTTCACTTAAAGTAGAACCAGTTTCGAATGTGTTACCACAAGTAGTACAAGTAACTGTAACTGTATGATACTCTGGATGTGTATTCTCTTTCATTTTATTTCTCTCCTTCCGCCTTGAAAACTTATACGCTTTCAAAGTAAGTCCGAGGGTATAATAACATACCCTTTTAATTAATTCAAGAAAAATCGATTTCTTAAAATAATTTATATTCTTTTCCTTTTAATTATATTAACAATACCATTTTTAACTACCATATTTTTCTCTATCTTTTTCCCAAGAAAATGGAGTCTATTTGAAACAGCACTTTGTTGTTTATTAAACATTTTAGATATTTCTATGAGTTTTTTCCCCTCTACAAACTTTAAATATAATAGTTTTTCACTTTCAATAAATGAATCTAGATATTCAAAAAATTGCTTAGATTGATTTTCTAAATTATATGCAATATGTGGACAAAAATATTCAATCATTTCAACATATGCACTTGGATATTTATAATTTAAATTTTTAAGTGTTTCTAACTTGTCTTTTTTTAAATAATCTAGCGCTAACACTATAGATCTAGTATCCATATTTAATGATTCTGCTATATCCTTAATATTATTTCCATTATTATAAACTGAATAATATAAGCCATATTTTTCTATATTTGATTCACAATATTTGTATTCATCACTAAAAACATCATATCCAAAATTGTTATAAAAAAACTCACTAGTATAACCCTTTGTCATTAAAATAAGTTTCATCGCATCCAATTGTAATGAAATTCTCAAACTAACATTACTTCTACTAATATTATAGATATCTGCTATTTCTTGTTGAGTCATGCCCTCCACACAAGATAATCTTGCAATTTCAAAATGAAACATCAAATACTTTAATTCATTCAAATATTCACTAACTTCCTTATTATTATCTGTATCACACTCATCTTTGATAAGTTCTATACTCATTATTTTTCTAGCATTACCATTTTCATCAGTAATTTCAACATCTAAGCTACTCATAGCTATTTGTTTATCACTAATTGATATATGATTTTTAATTTTATTATCAATGCATGCAACTAAATAAGTAGTAATCGCATCTTTTTTATTAACGTCTATTTTAGTAACAATAACATTAAATATATGTAACATTATTGATTGAAGCAAATCTTCTCTTTCAGATGGATGAACATCATAAAGAAATAATCTTGATTTTACCAATCTATATAAAGCTCCAACTTCATCATCATCCCAGTTATAAGTTCTATCTTTTATTTCATCATAATTATTTACAATAACATCTTTAATCGAAACTTGCTTGCTCATAAAATCACATCCCAATTAAATTTTAACTCTGCTTAAATCGTGTGTCAAATAAAAAAAACAAGGCTTAATTAACCTTGTTTGTTTTTTTTATACTTACTTTATCTTTTTTATAATGCTTATTTACACTTTCGTATAAATCATAAATAATATTTCCCTCTTGCAATTTATAATCATTCATGTTTATTTCTAATATTCCACAATCAAAACCACAATCTAAATGATCAAAATGTTCACACAATCTTACACCTGTCATTAATAATTTATCAGTAATATTAGTTTGAATCGCATCTGTCTTCTCTATCTTTTCTTGATCTCCATCTTTTATCTTATTTATATACCTTAAAGGTAAATAATCAGGCATATAAATAGTATCTAAGTCTTTATAATAAGAAACAAATAAGGTAAGTGCCGCTAAGGCACTAACAGAAATATCCTTAATATTATTAACCCCTTCAATATACTCTTCTTCTATTTCTATTCCTTTATCTAATTTCCTTAAATATCTGTCCACTTTTTTATTCAACTCAATATCACTAACATGATTTTTAACTCTTTGAATTCCTAAGATATATGCCTTGTTATCAGATAAATAATAGTGAATCGCTGGTAGATAAACCATATTATTGTTTTTATCCACAAAACTAAACTTAATATTTTGCATCGATTCCATTCCTAGCATATTTTTTTCTACTAATTTAAATATATCTACGTGTTCATTTTTAATGTCTGTTTCCCCAATTTTTAATTCTTTATTAAATTGATAATCATAATCTAAACTATCAATCAATCTATTTAAATAACTAATCGGAGAGTTAAAATCACTTGCATGCATATTAGCAACAATAGACATCACTATAAATTGAGCATATGATTGCTTATTTAACATATAATAATTTTTAGTATCCATATGCCTAGTCGCCATTTTATTAACTAATTTTGTTAAAGTTGCAATAAAATCCGAATACTTAGCTATATTAAGTACAGGATATGCTTCGTTTAGAATTCTTCTTTTTCCACCAATAGAAAAATTAACTTTTATCCCATAATTAACTTTTGTTATTCCTTGATTTATACACAATCCTGTTTCACTACTAGTTTGTTTAATAAAATCTTTAAAAACTGCATTTACATACTCAAGATTAAACATATTAATCACCTATTTTTATTATATCACTACTATAAAAAGACAACAATCATAAATACTTCTTAACTATATCTTCCATCTCTTTTTTCTTTTTTATCATATCTTTTAATAAAGCCAATTGCGATCTGCTTCTTATTAAATTGTGTTTATCTTTATTAACTTTAAAGTATTTATCACCCTCTAGATAATCAGTTAAAAATCTAATTGCTAATTCCGTTGTGATTGTAATACACCCTAAAACTAAAGTATCTATCTCTTCTTTTATTAAGCACTTCCTTAGCACTTTAAGATATCCTTTGGTAAAACTTTCAAATTTAACCAAATCTAAATATATCTTACTAACATCCTCTTCATCTTCACTAGCACTACTTGCAACAAATCTTATTGCATCTCCAAAGTCAAAACCAATAATTCCTGGCATAACTGTATCTAGATCTATTACTGCCACTCTTTTTAAACTCTGCTTATCAAATAAAACGTTATTACACTTTGTATCATTATGTACTACCCTAAGTGGCAACTTTTTCTCTTCAATCATAATATTCATTCTAGTAGATAACTCTTCTAATAAAAAAAACTCCTCAATTAAATCACTAGCTTCCTTGACTCTATCATATTCATCTTCATAAATAACTTCTTTTAATCTCTTATATCTTGAAATAGGATTATGGAAATCCTCAATCACAATATTTAATTCATTAACATCACAATCATTTAAATAATATGTGAACTCACCAAACGCTATTGCACTTTCCTCAATAACCTCTAGATTTTCAGTTATATTAAAAGTTAGTGAATTATCAATAAACTCATAACATCTCCAATAATTATTATTTTCTATAGCGTAACTTTTGTTATCTTTACTACTAATATATGTTAATACAGTGTTCGTATATCCATTATTCTTCTTCAAATAATTAGTAATAAACTTAATATTTTCCATAACTTTTGCAGGGCTTTTAAATACAAAAGAATTAATACGCTGAATAATATAATACTTTTTTACACCATTATTAATAAATTCAACTCTATAAGTATTATTAATATTTCCATTTTTTATAACTGTGTAACCTAAAAACTCCCCATCAATATTAAATAAAGAACAAATATCCTTTATCATACATGCACTCCTTATCTTACTAATATAAATTTAGTGCATAAGAATAATTCAACATTTACATTAGCCTATACATTTTACACTTTAATGTATGTAAATAAATAAAAAAAGGTGATTAGCATTTCACCTTTAATTCCTATCTTTTGACATTTATTATTTTGGTTTTGTTATCATCTATTTCTTTTACTCTTATTAATCCAAAAATCTTATAAAGATCTCTTTTTTCTTGTTTATTAGAGTCTAACATACATTGATAAAAATGAATAT
>JAZKZZ010000038.1:0-7087 GCA_045612885.1 Bacilli bacterium
ATAAACCTATACATATCAAGATATATGCCCAATTTGGAAGTTTTGAATATTTAGTAGTAGTGTATCCAATAAATGAATATGACTCTAAAAGCATTTCTTCTTCAGTCAATTGTGCCTTTCCTAAAAATAATACTGTATTAAGTACATTTTTTTTATCTCCTTTTATTGGCGCTAGTGAAACTTCTTTTTCTGAAAAATTAAATATTATTGTAGCATCTTTTAAATCTCCATGGTTTTTAGCTTCATAAGCAAATACTAGTTTAAGAATGCCTTTAACTAACAAATCTTCATCATAGCTAATATTCTTTGCAGAAGATATGCTATCTATACTAGGATAATATGTCTTATAATTGTTTTTTATAGTTCCTAGTGCACTAAGTGGTGAATTATATCTAATCAAATAATCCCAATTCAGATGCTTTTCATTCCCTCTTGCATAACAGATATCATTACAAACTAAATCCTCTTCATTTATTGATGGCACTAATGATGGTGGAATTGAAGTGGTATTTAAAAATTCATTTCCTGCTACAACTCTAGTAACACCCAATGATGCATAGGTAGCATACAAAGCTAATTTCAGTTTACTTGTAATTATTGATTCCTTCGCTCCTAACCCAGAAACAAGCATTAATTTGGAATAGACGTCTAATTCGCTAAGACTTCCAAAATTATTGATTCTTTTAGTTCCCTTTTTAGCATTTTCTAAATCATTGTAGTATCCACTGAACATATTATTTACTAACTCTTCCATACTTTCTTTAGAATAAGTGCCATTAATAATTCCTTCTTTATTATCATCTGATAATTTTCCAATAAGACTAGTTTGAAGAGCATCACTCGTATAATACTCACTATCACTATTTCCTTCAACGTATATAAATAGTCCTTTATTAATTGACTTTAATTGAGATATTAAATCAGATAAATACTCTTTATTATACAAATTTGAATCTTCAATATAAAATCCATCTACTTTATATTCATTAACCCAATGTTTATAAACATCCAATATATATTTTTGCATCATTTCATTTTCTAAATTGATTTTACCATTAATAACATAATCAGATGACATAGTGGTTAAAACATCAATTTGTTTTTCATTCAATGTAATAAAATTTGTTCTTAGAATTACTCCAATATTATTAACTTTATATTCTTTTATAAATTCCTTTAATTCTATAATCAAACTGGTATTATCATTTTTAGAAGAATATTCATGATTTGGATAAAAATAGTTATTTTTATCATATAAATTCCCTACTTCTAAATAATTTATTTTTGAATCCAATAGATAATTGAATCCAATATTTCTATCCATATATTTAGTTTTACCGATTAGTTTTTCATAAATAGAATCTATTATTTTTGTTTCACCCTCTGGAAAGACAAATGGACCTTCTATATTTTCAACAAATTTAGCAGCATCTATAGAATAGATTACTAGCTTTTCGTTATCTTTAACAGAAAGATTATGAAATCCTTCTAGTGAATAACTATTACTATCAACAATAACATTTTTATCTCCTACAACATTAACAGAAGTAGCAAAAGGATCTATTGTATTTTTACATACAGAGTTTTTATAACATACTTTGTAATAATATTCTTTGCCTTTTAATCCACCACTAATGGTATTATTACTAATATCAGCATAATATATTCCTGAGTTATATTTATGCATATGCTCAATATCACTAGTAGTAACTTCATCACTCACTAAAAAATCATCAATATATAAGTCAATATAATCTATATTCTCATCTTGTATATAAAAATAAAATTTAGTAGAATTCGTAGAATACTCATATCCTAAAGCACCTTGATATTCTAATGCACTAACATCAAAATTAAAAACAAATATAAATGCAACAACTGATAAAAATATTCCTATTATTTTTTTCATTATTAATCACCTACTAAAATTATACTTAATACAGTTATTATTCACAATACAATTTTTTTTATTTATTATCCTTTTTATTATTGAAAATAATAACTGTTGTTTATTGTTTAAAAATATATTAAACTTAATATGAGGTGTTTTTATGAACAATGAAAATAAAATTAAACGATATTTTAAAGATTTAGGATTAAGTATTGTAAAAACTAAAAATTTATTTAGATTTGCATACTATAATTGGATTACTCCTCTTATATTGCTTATCTCAGTGTCTTTACTTATGATTATACCTGCTGTTCAAAGTTATAATTCTCTTTCAAGTGATGATGTTACCACTAATGTAATGTATCTAGATACTGCTTTAGCTAAGACATTGAATGATGATATAAAGTGTCATGTTAGTGATTATAAATTAGTATGCGATGAAGGTTATAGTTACAATGAATTACATACATTTGAAAATAAAAACAAAGACGAAATAAAATATAAGGTGTATATAAACCATGATGTTTCTAATGTTAGTTTTTCTGTTGGAAAATATGGAGAGCACTTTGACACAGATAATTACATTATTTTCTTTGAATCAAACTTTGTTTACAGATATACATATCATGATCCTAAGACTGAGAGTGTTACAGAGTACCAACTATTCGGTTCCTATGATTTCTTAAATGATCTTGATTTTTCTAAAATATATACAGATTCTTTAACTCAAGAAGATTCTGAACAATATTTATTAGATAAAGCAAACTTTATTATATTAGAAGGATACAAAGGTATAGCAAAACAATTGATACTAACTACTACTGTTTCTAATGTAAGCACATATCTAATATTCTTACTTGTAGTCTCACTTCTTATAAAAGGAAACTTTATGTTAAAGAAAAAAGGATTCAAATATTCACAATGTCTAAAAATTAGTATAGTAGCATCACTTCAATCTACTATTATTGCACTTATATTTATGCTATTTGGATTTAACTTCATGAATGTCCTTGGCTTAGCTCTGGCAATCAGAACTGTTTATATTTATATCAAATATACTGGTTCAAAGAAAAATACTGGATGGATAGATGAAATCTACAATGAAACGCATGATGAAAGATTTAATTTAACTGTTAGTTCAAATACTGAAAAAGCTAAAGTAGAAGTTGTAAATAAACCAACAAAATTAAAAAGATGCCCTAAATGTAACGCTAGATTAAAAATATATGATAATATATCACACTGTCCTAAATGTAATGAGGATTTCACTCGTAATGGATAAGAAAATTATTTTAGCTAGTTCTTCTCCTAGAAGAAAAGAATTATTAAAACGTATCATTTCTGATTTTACAATTCATCCAAGTAATATTGATGAAATTTATCCTAGTGATTTAGATCCATTAAATGTATCTTTATATATATCTAATCTTAAAGCTAAAGATATTCATAATTTTTACCCTAATGACATTGTATTAGGATGCGATACAACTGTAATTATCGACAATAAAGTATTAGGTAAACCTTCTAGTATAGAAGATGCAAAAAATATGTTAAGTATGCTCTCTAATAATTGTCATTACGTGGTAAGTGCTATAACAATTTATGATAAAACTGATAAATATGAAATTAATTCGATTAATAAAGTGTATTTTAAAAAATTATCTATTCAAGATATAGATGATTATCTTAAATATGATGAATATAAAGATAAAGCAGGCAGTTATGCCATTCAAGGATTGGCTAGTAAATTCATAGAAAAAATCGAAGGTGAATATGAAGCAATTATAGGATTGCCTATTAAAGAATTAACTTCATTACTAAATAAAATAATTAAATAACACAATAAAAACTTCCTCATATAAATAAATGAGGAGGTTTTTTAGTTATGTATAGAAATTATAATTATTACAATGATCAACGTTTCATTGGACCTGTTTTACCATTTATTGGAGGAGCTTTAATAGGATATATAGTAGGTAGACCAAATATTAATACAGGAGGATATTATCAACCTTATTACCCAGTATATTATCAATATCCACCATATCAATATTATCAATCTACTCCTATAAATTATACAAATTAAAAAAGGCTATAAAGCCTTTTTTTTAAAATATTTCTCTAGAAGCGTCTGCAGCATCTTTCCCATACACTGCTTCAATAAATTGATAGTCTGGCACTTCTTTTTGTTGACACATTAATGATGTAGTCAATTGAAAATTAGCAGCTGTGCCATTTAAATAATCATGCTTAGTAAATCCATTACTTGGTATATATCCATATGGATCTGCTCCAGTTTTAGTAATTAGATTTGATGTTATTGTCATCGCATTAAGTGTATTAACATCAATCATTTCACCAATATCATAAATGTGTGACATAACCCAACATGTTGTATCGTCATTTGAAAGACGATCTATATTTTTTCCACTTGCAAAACAATAATCTATATATTCAAGAGCCTTGTAGTATTCAGCCTCATATTTAATAGCATTATTAGCATATTTTCCACATACAGTAACTGGAGCTTTAGGATTACCTCTTTCGAATTCAAATCTTATATCATTAGCTAATTCTTTATAATCGTAATTAAAATCAATATCTTCAATGTGATTTGCAATCTTTCTAAATTTTGATAAGAATCTCTTTGCACTATGAACATTTTCTATATAATGATTATCAATTATTGAATTATATCTTTCACCATTTTCTAATTCATAAGTTACAAACTTAAGAATATCTTTTCCTTCTGGATCAACTTTAGAAGTAACAACTACATTTTCTTCTTTTATGATCTTCTTGATTTTCTTTAAATTTTTTCCAAAATACATAAAAATCCACCACCAATACAAAACTATTTTATAATCATTTAAAAATAAATGCAATTAATATCAATAAATAACCTTATTTAGTATATCGTTTTTAACTTTTTCTACAAAGTTTTCTTTAGATACAGTAATAGTTTCTTTAGAACCAAATAATCTATAAGAGATAGTATTTTCATCTCTTTCCTTATCACCTAAAATTAAAGTTAATGGAATCTTCTTAGTTTGACTTTCTCTCATCTTATAAGATAACTTTTCTTCTCTATCATCTAATTTAACTCTTACATCATGATTCTTTAATAATTCTACTACCTCTTTAGAATAATCTAAATGATATTCGTTATTAACAGGAATTACATTAACTTGAACAGGAGCTAACCATATTGGAAATGCACCTGCAAAATGCTCTATTAATACACCAATAAATCTTTCAATTGAACCAAAAATAACTCTATGTAACATAATTGGTCTCTTTTTACTTCCGTCTTTATCAGTATATGTTAAATCAAATCTTTCTGGTAAATTCATATCTAATTGAATTGTACCACATTGCCATTCTCTTCCAATTGAATCTTTTATATGGAAATCTAATTTAGGTCCATAGAAAGCACCATCTCCTGGATTAATTTTAAATTCTCTATTAGCCTTTTTACATGCATTAGCAAGAGCTTCTTCACTCTTATTCCATACATCCAAAGAACCAATATACTTTTCTTCAGGTCTAGTAGACAATTCAATAGTAAAATCTAAATTAAATACAGCATAAAATCTCTCAATAAAGTGTATTAATCTGATTACTTCATCTTCAATTTGATCTTCCCTCATAAAGATATGAGCGTCATCTTGAGTGAAAGTTCTAACTCTAAATAATCCACTTAGCGCACCACTTGCCTCATGTCTGTGAACTAAACCAAGTTCTCCACATCTAATAGGCAAATCCTTATATGAATGCAAACTATTCTTATAAACTAACATTCCGCCAGGACAGTTCATTGGCTTAATAGCAAATAATCTATCATCAATTTCACTTGTATACATATTTTCTCTATAATTAGCCCAGTGTCCACTAACTTCCCATAATTCTTGATTTAACATAATTGGAGTTTTAATAAACTCATAACCTTCTTTTGTATGTTCTTTATACCAAAAATTCTCTAGTTCGTTACGAATAATCATACCATTAGGCAAAAAGAATGGAAATCCAGGACCATATTCGCTAATCATAAATAAATCTAATTCTTTTCCTAGTTTTCTATGATCTCGTTTCTTTGCCTCTTCAAGCATTAACATATGAGCATCTAAATCTTCTTGATTATCAAAACATATTCCATATACTCTAGTTAACATTTTATTTTTAGAATCACCTTTAAAATAGGCACCATTAACTTTTAATAACTTATAAAATTTAATTTCTTTAACAGTCTCAACATGAGGGCCTCTACATAAATCTGTAAAATCCCCTTGAGAATAGCAAGTTATTAGAGTACTATCTTCCATATTGTTAATCAAATCAACTTTATATTCATCATCACCAAACATTTCTAAAGCTTCTTCTTTTGATAATTCTCTTCTTACAATTCTTTTTCCATCTTTAGATATCTTTTTCATTTCTCTTTCAAGTTTTTCTAAATCTTCTTCTTTAATTACTTCATTACCTAAATCCATATCATAATAGAACCCTCCTTCAATAACAGGTCCTACCCAAAATTTTGCATTAGGATATAAATGTTTTACAGCTTGCGCAAGTAAATGTGCACAACTATGGTTTAATATACTTAATTTTTCATTTTCTTTAATATTTATCATATTCTTCACTCCTTACATATTACATTAAATAAATTATTAAATTAGATTTTTAAATGATTGTGAAAGCACGTCAATAAATAATCCTCAGTTTTTAATATTTCACAATTTTCAAATAAAATAATACGACGCTTTTCCACAATCTCACTTCCTTTCAAATAAAAAACGTTCCTAAAAAGGAACGTTTGAATACGCGGTACCATCCTTATTCATAGATAAAAATCTATGCACTCAATTACTTTAACGCAGTTAACGGCGGTCCTATTAAGGCGCTGCTCATGAGTAGTAAATTTAAATTTCATCAATTTGTTTTCACCATCCACAAATCTCTCTACATCTGAACATCTTAAATTCATGTCTCATATCAATGCAATTACTACTATATAGTATACTTGATTTGTGAATATGTCAATTCTTTTTTGAAATAAAAAAAAGCCTGGCAATTTGCTATCCTTGCGGGCCGAAGCCAACTACTTTCGCCTCTACTGAGCTTAACTTCTGTGTTCGGGATGGGAACAGGTGTGTCCTCAGCGACATTATCACCAGACTATTCTTCTTTTCAGGAAAT
>JAZKZZ010000039.1:0-39369 GCA_045612885.1 Bacilli bacterium
GTTTATTTAATTATTTATCTTATAAGTATTAATCTTTTAATGGAGGTGAAGATATAATGAAAAAGATTTTATATTGTTTTTTCATCTTTGTTTCAGTATTTTTATTTAGCGTAGTGAGTGATGTTGGTGCTAAAAGTCTTAGTAAAAATGATGTTACTATTAGTTTTGATAATGATGATACTTTAAATATGGCTTATAAAAAAATAAATATATTTAGAATTGCAGAGGATAATAGTTTTTATTTTAATGGGGAGAAACATATTATCAATAGTGATTATACTTTAGTGGATAATAGCATTAGCGTCATTAATAAAGAGTTTGAATTATCGAATGAAAAGTTTAGGGTGGATTCTAGTGAAAAAATGTTAATTAGTAATACTATTTATCAAACCTATGGATTTATAGTAAGTATTGATATTAAGGAAGGTAAAGAATATACTTTTACTCAACAAATTTGCTATAAGTATGATGATAAAGAGGATTGTAAGCAAAATGATAACCATAGGATTTTAGTAAATAAAGATGCAAGTTATAATTTTGCATACGATTTTTTACCTTTTTATAACGAATCAATAGTATTTGATTACATAACATATAAGTTTAAATTAGAAAATGATGATGAGAGCATTGTTTTTGATGATATAAGTTTCACTTCATCTCAAATAAACTATAATGACTTTTTTACCATAGACTATTATGATGATGATTTCATGTATGATAATGATGTTCATACTTATGAGGGAAAAACATATTTAAAGGCATCAAAAATTGAAAATGGTATTATTTATCTTAATACTGAATTTCGTTATGGATCTGCAGTTAATTATACTAGAAAATATAAATTTAGTGTTGATGTGTGTGTGGGGGAAGATTATAGTATTTGCAGGCAAGCATATACTTATGATACTCAACCTAATGATTCACTTCATACAATTCATAGTGTTCCATTACTAGGGATAGAGTATAATAGTGAAACCTATGTTTTAAATTATAAGTCATTTAAATTAAAAGCTAATTATGTTTGTAATAATGAAATTGAAAATAATAATTGTGATAAGTCAAGAAGTGAGAATGAGTCAACTTTAATAGAAAGCGAAGTTTATTATTTAAATATTACAACTCCACATCTTAAAGATGTGTTAATAGGAGTAGATATAAAAAATGCGTGTGGAAATATAGAGGGATGTTATGCCTCTAATTCAAGTGTTACAAACGATTTTAACTTTATTGATGATAATAATATTTTAAGTATTAAGTACCTTATAACCGATACTTTAAATGTTTATGATAGTGAGATTGTTAATGAGTTTAACAATGGAGATGAGATAACATTAGATAAAGAGGATGGTTTATATTATATAGTTTTTAAAATTTCAGATGATAGTGGAGAAGTTATACATATAGCATATGGTTATCTTATTGATACTGTTGCTCCAAGTTTGGGTAGTAATCACAATTTTAATGAATATAGTCAAGATAATTATTATAATTCCATTGATATTTCTGTATCATTTGGTGATGATAATTTTAACGTTGCATATGTAACTACATATTATCTTATAAGTGATTATAATAGTGTTATTAGTAAGGATGAAATTATAGCTAGAAATAATGTGTATTCTGATAGGAATTTATTTGTTGATTTAGTAGATGGTAGTTATAAAGTTTGTTTTGTTAGCAAAGATCTTTTAGACAATTATAGTGATGTAGTATGTAGTAATAAGTTAAATTTAGATACAACACCATTAACTAAAAATGATGTTGAAGTAGAAAGCGATAATACTAGTTATCAGAAAAGTGTTGCTATTGATATTAATGTTAGTGAAGTGGAGGATAATGCTAGTTTTAAATGTGGATTATTTTTAGATTATATAACTATTACTAGCGAAAATGATTTGACTGCTACTTGTTATAATAATAGGTTAAATAACTTTAATGTTAATGGAGAGAATAAATATAAGTTATGGATTTATGTTATAGATAGAGCCAAAAATGAATCCTTAGTGAGTTTAGATAGAGTATATTATATTGATAATAAAGCACCAGTAGTTACCTATTCGATCAATGGTGATAATAGCAAATATCGTAATGATGTTACCTTAGATGTAAGTGTTAGTGATTTAAATGATATTGCTAATGTATCATATATGTTTTATTTGAATTCATATAATGAAAATAGTTTCATGAAGATGGATATAAATGAAGGTATTAAATATCCTTATGATTATTATGGGGTATATAAGCTTGCAATTAAGGCGTGTGATGTACTAAATAATTGTAAGATAAATACTTATCAAGATATTTTCTATATTGATACAGGAGAAATTAAACTTGAACTTATTGGAAAAGAGAGCGTTACACTTTTAAGATGGGGAAAATATCTTGAAGAAGGAGTAAAGGCAAGTAAAGGTAACTCTGGAAAATATAGAGTAGACTTAGATTATAAGATTGAAGGAAGTGTAGATACGAGTAAAGTTGGTGTTTATTATATAACTTATTCAAGTGGAGAAGGAATGAATAAGGTGAGTGTAGTAAGAGAAGTGGTTGTTAAAGATAGTGTGCCATATTTTATAGTTTTAGGTTTGATATTATTATTAGGTGAAGCAATTATTTTATTGAGATTGTTTATAAAAAAAAGAAAGAATGGTAGTATTTAATTAGAGGTGAGTAACAATGTTATTAGCGTTTGAAGTGGAAGGATATAAATTATTTGATGATCGTGTACAATTTACGATGCATGCAAATATGAGATTTAAGAAATTAAAAGAAAATATTTATACAAAAAGAATTAAAAACCATGATATTCATGCCCTAAAGAGTGCTATTATTTATGGTCCAAACAATTCTGGTAAAACAACATTTATTAAAGCTTTAGCAGCTTTAAAGAGTGTTATTGATAAAGAGTGTATTGATGATATCTGTAGTGATAGTTTGAACTTTAACTTTTTTGAGGAAAATCGTACTATAGATTTTTATATTGAGTTTTTAAGTGAGGAACATCATTATGGTTATTCTTTATCTTTTAATAGCAAAAAAGAAATAACTAATGAGGTTTTGCGTGTAGATGAAAAAGTTATTCTGGATAGATATGGAAAAAACGATAAAGAAGTATCACAAATATTAGATTTATTGGGACATTATAAAAATAAGTTAATGGTAATGTGTTTACCTAAATCGTATAAAGAATATTATGAAGGATTTAAATCTTTCTTTGCTAAAATATTAATACTTCAATATACTGAAAATAATGTCCAACCTACACTAGATATGTTAAATGATATTCGTTATAGTGAAGATTTCTTGAATCTAATTACAAATAGTGATATTTCAATTAAGAGTATGAAAGTTAGCAAGGATATTGATGCTGAGTCTTTTTCATATGTTCCTAAAGATGTAGCAGAGTATCTTAAACTTGAATCTACATATGAGAAAAATGGTAAGAGTTATTCATTCCCATCAATTTTAGTAGATTCAATTGGTACTAAGAAATTAATTGTGTATGCAAGCTATATTTTAAAAGCATTAAAAGAAGAAAGAATTTTACTTGTGGATGAATTAGACACTAGTTGGCATACTTTGCTTACTAGAAATATTTTTGCTTTATTTAATAGTATTGCAAATGTAAAAGCGCAACTTATTGCTTCATGCCATGATTTATTACTTTTAGATGATGAACATATGTTTAGAAGAGATCAAATTTGGTTTACTTATAAAGATAAGCAAGGAACTTATTTTTATTCTTTGTCAGATTTCAAAGTGGATAGTAGTGAAAAAACTGGTATGGTTATGTCAAATTATCTAAAAGGTAAATATGGAGCATTACCATATCCAATGATGGGAGATTATGGCCATGAAGAGCAAAAATAGGAATAAAAGGAATAATTTAGAGTTCTTAAAAGAGGATTTATATTTAGTGGTAGAAGGCGAAATAGATGAAATGTTTGTTAGTAAAATCATATCCTTTATTCCTACTAAATATAATGTAAGAATTAGGGTTGCTAATGGTAATGGAAATATTCCAATTCATGTTAACATTTTAAAGAAAATTTATAGTTATTCAAAAATAATTGTTTTATATGATTTGGATGGCAGTAATAATATAGACAATATTACTAAGTATCTAAAAAATAAAGAAGTTAATTTAAAACGTGAAGATATTTACTTTGTAAATCCATGTGTAGAACATTTGTTTTTAACTGTTAAAGAGGCAAATTATGAGAGATTTAGAAATAAAAAGGATTATCAACCATATTTTGCTAAATATTACAGTGTCCCTGATTATGCAGGACATTTAGCTCAAGTAGAAGAAATGATAAATCAACTTACTTATCATGATTATACTAACTTTCTAGATAACTTAAAGAGAATGAGTGAAGATGATACTGATTTGCCATCTACTAATTTTTTAAGATTATTAAATTATATCAAGAAGTAGGTTTAATATGTTAAATATTTTGATTATAGCATTTTTGTTTTTAGCTACCATTAATTGCTTGGTTACATATGTTTGTTCTACATCAGCTTTAAAAACATTTCAAAGGACTAAATCGCATTCTAAAGCTGTTAATAAAATAAAGATGTATGATACTTTTATTCTTACTACTCTTATTTTAATTACTAGTACAATTTATGTTGTCTTATCATATTTTTATTTTGTAGAGTTATTAAAAATATCTGATTATTTTTTGACTTTATCGATATCTTTAGGTTTTGTTTTGTCATTAATAACCACGTTTTTTTCTAGACTTTGCTATTGTTATGCATGTAATGTTTTACTAAAAACTAAATATCGAGAACATGATTGTTTTATAGAAAATCTTTTTTATTTAATAAGAATATTTTTTCCAATATTTTTAATTTCTTTTGTAATAACTACGATTAATATTATTCCTATATCTTTATTATATAGACAATTATTAGGGATTATCTTTATTGTTTTATATTTAATTATTTGGTTATTTTCTTCTCCATTAAAGACGATATTTTTACTAAATGCTAGAAAAATAAAAAACAAAAAATTAATTAACGATATTGCGTATTTATTTAGTAAATATAATATTAAAAGATATAAATTATATTATTGGGATTCAGGTAAAAGCAATGAAGATAATGCTCTTGTTTTAGGTTTATTTACACATTATTTCTTTATTTCTACTTCTTTGATAGAAAAATTAGAAACAAAGGAATTAAGTGCGGTAGTATTACATGAAATAGGGCACATAAAGAACAATCATGTATTTAAGATTCTTTTTTCAAAAGTTATATTTATCTTGCTAATGAGTGTGGTTTTCTATTATACATTAGTAGTTGAAAAGTTAAATATTTGGCTATTATTTATAGTAGTATTTGCCTTTATCTTAGCTATGGGAGCTAACTTGAAGGGTAGTAAAAAGTTTGAAGATGAAGCAGATTTATTTGTAAATCAAGAGGGATATGGTGAATATTTAATTTCTGCTTTAAAGAAAACAGGTATCCAAGATAGTGTACCTAATCAATTGGATGAATTTTTTTCCTCTCATCCGAATGTGAATAGTAGAATAAAAAAATTAAAGAAGAAATAAACATTTAATAGATGTTTATTTTTTTTATGGAGGAAAAAATGATAGATAGATTAACTAATATTATTAAGGTGTTAATTATTGCTATTGTAGAGGGGATTAGTGAATGGCTGCCGATATCAAGCAGTGGTCATATGCTACTTGTGGATGAATTTATCAAATTAGATATGAGTAATAATTTTAAAGAGGTATTTTTTATTGTAATTCAACTTGGAGCAATATTGGCTGTGATTTTTTTGTTTTTTAAAAGGATTTGTCCATTTAAAATAAAAGGAAAAAAATTAGGTTTAGATAGTGATATTATTAAATTGTGGATCAAAATTATAATAGCGTGTATTCCAGGTGCTATCATTACACTTTTATTTGATGAGTATGTAGAAAAGTATTTACATACTCCTTTGATTATTTCTTTTATGCTAATTATTTATGGAATTATTTTTATTTTAATAGAAATATTTTATATAAAGAAAAATAGAGTAAATTCTATTGAAACATTGTCATATAAAGATTGTTTTTTGATTGGAATATTTCAAGTATTATCAATAATTCCAGGTACATCAAGAAGTGGGGCAACCATTATAGGAGCATTATTAATAGGAGTTAATAAAAGTGTAACTAGTGAATTTACTTTCTTTTTAGCTATTCCTGTGATGTTTGGAATGAGTGTGCTTAAATTATTTAAGTTTGGTTTAGTTTTTAATATTAGTGAATTTTTATTATTGTCTATTGGGGTTATAGTAGCTTTTTTAATATCTATGTTTACTATAAAGTTTTTAATAAATTTTGTTAAAAATCATGATTTTAAGATATTTGGAATTTATAGAATTTTAGTTGGTATAATATTACTAATTTATTTTGTAATTATTTAATGGAGTAAACTTGTTTTTTTACATTTAGTAAAGAGGAATAAACTTTGTTTGAATTTTACTTATAATTGTGTATAATAGAGGCATAGGCGATGAAAAAGAGTAGTAGGTAGTAATACTAGATAGAGAGCTTGTGGGTGGTGGAAACAAGTTAGGGTAGCTATTGAACTTACTTTGGAGCTATATTGGTGATAAGCTAATATCGTTAACTGCGTTAAAGTAATTAAGGGCATAGAGTAATCTATGAATTAGGATGGTACCGCGTATTTTACGTTCCTAAACGGAACGTTTTTTTATTTAAAAAAGGAGGAATAGTATGCAAGAATATAAGCATCAAGAAATTGAGAAAAAATGGCAAAAATATTGGGAAGATAATAAGACTTTCAAAACTCATATTTGGGACTTTTCTAAGCCTAAATTTTATGCTTTAGATATGTTCCCTTATCCTTCAGGAGTTGGATTGCATGCAGGTCATCCAGAAGGATATACTGCAAGTGATATTGTGTCAAGAATGAAAAGAATGCAAGGGTATAACGTACTTCATCCAATGGGGTATGATTCTTTTGGTTTACCTGCCGAACAATATGCTGTTCAAACAGGAAATAATCCAAATGGATTTACTCAAAGAAATGTTGAATACTTTACTAATCAATTAAAAGAACTAGGATTTGATTATGATTGGGATAGAAGTTTTTGTACTAGTGATCCAAGTTTTTATAAATGGACACAATGGATTTTTAAACAATTATATAAAGATGGATATGCAAAATATGTAGACATGCCTGTTAACTGGTGTGAAGAATTAGGAACTGTATTAAGTAATGATGAAGTAATCGATGGAAAGAGTGAAAGAGGAGGATATCCAGTTGTTAGAAAGAATATGAAACAACTATGTATTGATCAAGTAGCTTTTGCTGATAGATTACTAGAAGGACTAGATACAATTAATTGGCCTGAGTCTACTAAAGAGATGCAAAGGAACTGGATTGGAAAGTCAACTGGAGTTGAAGTTGATTTTAAGATTGTAGGTGGAGGAGAATTCTCTATTTACACAACTTGTATTGAAACTATTTATGGTATTACTTTTATGGTTCTTGCTCCAGAAAGTGAATTGGTACAAAAATTAATGCCTAGAATTCAAAATAAGGAAGAAGTAGAGGCATATATTAGAGAAACTCTAAAGAAATCTGATATGGATAGAACTGAATTAAATAAGGGTAAAAGTGGATGTCCATTAAAAGGAATACATGCAATTAATCCAGTTAATAACAAGGAAGTACCCGTATTTATAGGAGATTTTGTGCTTGCAAGTTATGGTACTGGTGCGGTAATGGCTGTTCCTACTCATGATCAAAGAGATTTTGAATATGCTAAAGTACATAACTTAGATTTAATTCAAGTAATTGAAGGAAGAGATGTAAGTGAGTGTGCTTTTGAAAAGCAAGATTATTTAGCTAAGGGATGTAAGTTAATTAATTCTCAAGAATTTAGTGGTCTAGTAGTAGAAGATGCAAAAGAAGCAATAACTCTAAAATTAGAAAAATTAGGTGTGGCTAGAAGATGTAACAATTATAGATTTAGAGAATGGATTTTCGCTAGACAAAGATATTGGGGAGAGCCAGTACCAATTGTACATTTAGATGATGGAAAACAATATTTAATTCCTGATGAAGAATTACCTTTAGTATTACCAGAATTAGATGATTATAAAGGACATAATGGTAAAGCTCCGCTTGAAAATGATAAAGCTTGGAAACAATACAATAGAAATGGAGTTAAAGGATTTAGAGAAACTTCTACAATGCCAGGAAGTGCTGGTAGTAGTTGGTATTTCTTAAGATATATTGATCCACATAATGATAAAGAATTTGCTAATTATGAATTATTAAAACATTGGATGCCAGTTGATCTTTATATTGGTGGACCAGAACATGCAGTAGGACACTTAATGTATTCTAGAATTTGGAATAATTACTTATATGATAAGGGGCTATCACCTGTAAAAGAACCATTTAAAAAGTTAGTTCACCAAGGTATGATTTTAGGAGAAAATGGTATTAAAATGGGGAAAAGATATCCTGAATTTGCAATTAATCCAAGTGATATAGTAAGAGATTATGGTGCAGATACTTTACGTTTATATGAAATGTTTATGGGGCCATTAGAGGCATCTAAACCATGGAGTGGAAGTGGCGTTGAAGGAAGTAAGAAATTCTTGGACAGAGTATGGAGATTATATCAAGACGATAAAATTAAAGACGAGGAAAACAAAGAATTAGAATATATCTATCATTACACTGTGAAAAAAGTAACTGAAGATTATGAGAGTTTGGCATTTAATACTGCAATATCTCAAATGATGATATTTATTAACGCTGTTTATAAGGCTAATGTTTTCCCAAGAGAATATGCTTTAGGTTTCTTAAAATTACTTAATCCTGTAGCACCTCATATTTGTGAAGAGTTAAATGAATTAATGGGTAATAAAGAAATTATCGCTAATAGTGATTGGCCTAAATATGATGAAAATAAGTTAGTAGTAAATACTATTGAAATTGCAGTTCAAGTAAATGGTAAATTAAGGGGTACAATAACTGTTAATAAGGATGAAGATGATGAAGTAGTAAAGAAAGCCGCTTTTGAACTTGAGACTGTTAAGAACAATACTCAAGGAAAAGAAATTAAAAAAGTTATTGTGGTAAAAAACAGAATTGTAAATATAGTTGCTCTGTAATCAAAAATAAAGGGGTGTTATATATGAATAGATTAATGGATTATGTTAGAGATATAAATAGAAAAGTTGGAACAACTTTAACAACAGAAAAGGCTAAATCAATTAGAAAAAAATTAATTATATCTGGTGCTATTATTTTGGCTGTTTCTGCAATTTTATTAGTTGTAGGCATTATTGTAATGGTGAGTGGTCAGGGGATTTTTTCTAAAGGATCAAACAATATGTCATGTCCACCTATGGGAGATCCAGGATGGTTTGAATGTGAATCTAGTGCTAACGATGCAGCTTTTTCAAAGGCTACTACTTCAGCATTTATAGGTGTTGGAATAGTGGCTATTTCCGGGGTTGGTGGAACTGTAGGAGGAATGTTAATCTATGCTGGATTAGCGATTTTAGTAACTGGTGTAGGAGCTAAATTTTTAGATACTGCACCAAAATGTCCATCATGTGGAGATCCGATTGAACCAAATGAAATTTATTGTAGTAAATGTGGTGCGGATTTAAGACATAAAAAGATATGTTCTAAATGCAATGGACAAAATGAAGTAGAAGATAAATTTTGTAGAAATTGTGGTAATGAATTAGAATAATAAATTGCATATTTCAGAAAATGACAAATTATTTAACGATAATTTGTTATTTTTTTTATGGTGATTAAATGAAGGTGAAAGTTATAGACACTAATCATGAAAAAGATTTAGAAAAGAAAATAAATGAGTTTTTAAAAGATTTTAAAGGAAGCGTAATTGATATTAAATTCTCAAATTGTTGCATGCAAGATGAAGATAATGATCAAATATATTGTTTTAGTGCTCTAATTATTTATCAAGATTAAAAAATTATGTTAATATTTAGGTAGGGTGAGCTTATGTACAAGAGATATCTTACAATTATAATGGTATTAATCACACTTGTGGTATGCTTTTTCTTGTTTTTTGATAAGCGAACTAATAAAGAATTATATACTGAATATTTAAATAAAATAAATAAACAAGAAGACTTTATGGATATATCAAATAGTAAAGATTTAAAAGTAAAAGTTGAGCATGAATATATTAATAATCAATATCATTATGTTGTTACTTTAAATAGTAATAAGACTTTAAATAATTTCAAAGTTTTGATTGTTCCTAGCGAAAAAAAGAATGATAAATATTATCCTAGTTTTGGTATTTTTGATAATGAAAACATTAATCTTGTAGAGAATGACGCTAGTGAAAATGAAACAAAAGGGGTTAATTTAGTAGTTAGTAGTAGAGAAAAAATTGAAACATTTAAAGTATATGTTTCATATGATAGTTATGAGTATTTTTATCTTATAAATGTGGAGGAATAATGTGATAAAAGAAAGCATATTAGATATTATAGGGAGTACACCTTTAGTTAGATTGAAACGATTAGAAGAAATTTTAAATATTAATGGAGAGATGTATGCTAAGGTAGAATATTATTCTCCAGGATTATCTAAAAAAGATAGAATTGCAAAGCATATTATTGAGATGGCTATTAAGGAAAATAAGTTAAAAAAAGGGCAAGTTGTGATTGAGAAAACTAGTGGTAATACTGGTATTGCACTTGCTTGTGTTTGTAGTGTTTTAGGATATCCTTTTGTAGCGGTTATGTCTAAAGGAAATAGTAAAGAAAGAGTAAAAATGATTGAATCTTTCAATGGGAAAGTAGTTTTAGTAGATCAAGATAAGGACAGTAAACCGAATAGAGTAAATAAAAAAGATTTAGAGTTAGTTGATAAAGAATATAGAAGATTAATTAAGGAATTAGATGCATATCCGGTTAATCAATTTGATAATGAAGAAAATCCAAACACCCATTATCTTTATACAGGAAAAGAAATAATTGAAGATTTACCTTCCATTAGTGCTTTTGTAGATTATTTAGGTACTGGAGGATCTTTTTGTGGTATTTCTAAAAGATTAAAAGAGTATAATAAAAATATTATTTGTGCTACTGTAGAGCCAAATAAAGAAGATCATATTATTCAAGGTGGAGGTTATTTTAAAGACATTCCTTTTATTAGTAATGAGATCTTAGATGATACTTTTATAGTGAGCGAAGAAGAAGCAATTAAGGGAATGGAATATTTATCTAAATATGAAGGATTATGTGCTGGGGTATCTAGTGGTGCTAACTTAATTGGAGCAATTAAATTGCTTAATAAGTATCCAAATAAGAAAGTTGTCTTTTTATTAAATGATGTTTCTTTGAAATATAATTCGTTATTAGGATAAAAAAAGACAATTAATGTTTTAAAAAGTCTTACGATAATGATATGATAATGTTGTATATTGGGAGTGATATTGTGAGACTTAGAAAAAAAGCATGGGCAAGACCATTATTAGATGATTATACAGATAGAATTGTCATTACTAAATTAGATTTTTTAACTAATCCAATTAAGGATGTTTTTAAAAACAATAATAAATTAGTATTAGAGATAGGTACTGGTAAAGGGGATTTCATTACTAACATGGCGCTTAATAATCCTGATATGAACTTTATTGGAATTGAGCAAAACGAAACTATTTTAGCAATAGCTTTAAAGAAAGTTATAGATTTAGGATTAACTAATGTTAAACTTATTAGAGTAAATGCTAATGAAATGTTAAGTATTTTTGATACTAAAGAAATTGATATTATTAGACTTAATTTCTCAGATCCTTGGCCTAAATCTAAGCATGAAGATAGAAGACTTACATCACCAGAATTTTTAAATATGTATTACAATATTTTAAATGATGATGGATATATCGCATTTAAAACTGATAATAGAGAATTCTTTGATTATAGTGTAGAGTGTTTTAAAGAACATAATTATTCAATAGAAGACATTAATTATAATTATCCTTTAACAAATAATAGGGATGATGTTCCAACTGAATATGAAAGAAAGTTTAGAGCACTTGGAACTCCAATCAACTTTATCAAAGTTACGAAAGTTTTAAAAAAGTAGGTGAATGTAATGAAATTACTATATATAACAAGAAGTGAAAAACGAGTTAGAGAATTTAAAGATATTTTAAAAAAACATGTAGACTCAGTTATTACTATAGATTCTTTGTTTGATTTAGAATATGATGTGTTATATTCTAATCCTACTAGAGATATGGAGACTAATGCTAAAAAATTAGTTTCTACAATTTGGAAAAAAGAAAAAGATAATTATGATTATATAATCGCCGATAATTATGGATTATTTAGTGATTATGCTCCTAATATTTTAGGAATAGATTCTGAATCTTGGTGGCCAGGAACACAAAGAGATAAAAATGAAGCTTTAGTTAACTTGTTTATAGGTATTAAAGATAGAGAAATTTATTATAAATCTGTTTTTGCAGCATGTGATAAGACTGGTAAAGTTATTGTCTCAACTGGATATTTATATGGATATTTAGCTAGAAAGGTTAAAGAAAAAAATGGTGAAGGATACGATAGCGTATTTATCACCAAAGATGGTAAGTATTTATCACATTATACACCTGAAGAAATTACTACTCTTAGTGCAAGAAATGCTGCTATAGAGCAACTTGTTTCGAAGATGGCTTAATCATCGCAAAATTTTAAAGCTGAAAGAGGGATAAATTCCTTCTTTTTTGATTGTCTGTACACTTTATCAAATACTTTGAATATTCGTTTACTAGAATCATAGATTATAAAATTATAATCTTGACTAATTGTTTTTACAAAGGATAATAATAGATTTCCATATTTTTTGTTATTAAATACATTGTATTCATAATATGCTAAATGAAAGCATAAATCTCCGATTGAATAGTTAAATGAAACTCTTCCTGTAAAAGGATGAGTATGACCTATAACAATTACTTGTTCTTTCATATTATCTTGTAAGAAGACATTTAATCTAGTAAATAAGAAGTCTTCAAGTTTGTCCATAGTAGCACTTGCTTCTTTCAATTTATCAAAGTTGCAATATAAATCATCTATATAAATAGCTCCACCTTTAGTTCTCTTTCCATACATAATAAATGGAACTTCTTTTTTCTTTTCTAAATTGAAATCATCAATTGTAGAAATAGCATCAAAGACATCTTCAGTCATAATAATAGGAGTATGATCAATCTCAAGATATTTAGGATTAACTGGTGCATTAAAAATAATATTAGGGTTAGAACTGTTTAAATGATATTGAATTTTATTGTAATGTAAATCTTTGTTAGCATCATTTTTTAATAAACACTCTAATACTATGTCTTTTCTTTGATCTCTATTCATTTCAATCACCATTTATAGTATACTATACTCAAGAAATAATTACTATATCTAGGAGGAACTATGAAATCATTAAAAGAGATAGAAAAGTATGCTGTAGATAATTTTGTCCCAATTATTAGATGTGATAATATAAAATATCTTGAAAAACTGATTAAAGATAAAAAACTATATAAAATTTTAGAATTAGGAACTGCTATAGGTTATAGTAGCATTAGGATGGCATTAGTAGATAAAAATGTACATGTAACTACTATTGAAAGAGATGAAAAGATGTATTCTGAAGCTATTAAAAACATTAAAGATATGGGAGTTGAAAATCAAATAAATGTTATATTTGATGATATTTTTAACGTTTCTTTAGATGATAATTATGATCTTATTTTTATTGATGCTGCAAAAGCTCAATATATTAAGTTTTTTAATAAATTCAAAGATAATTTAACTGATAATGGTTATATTGTTAGTGATAATTTAGAACTATTAGATTTGCAAAAATTGACTCAGAGTAAAAGAAGTAAAAGACTAGTTATGAAAATGAATGAATATAAAGAGTTTTTAAATTCTCTTGATGAGTATGATACAAAATACATCTCCATAGGAGATGGGTTTGCTATTACAACAAAAAAATCCTTTTAATCCAATACTTACTATGATAAAATTATTTTAAGAGGGTGCATAAAAATGGTTAATGAGAATTTTTATTTAGAACTATTACAAACACATATTAATAAATTATCGTCTACAATCAATAATAAGGATCAATACGATACTAATGTTTATAATTGCATTTTAGCTGGGATAGTTATTCAAATAAATTCAATAGTAGAACAATGTGTTTTGAATTTTCATGGACCTAAATTCACCAAATTTGTAGACTTAGTATATAGTTCCAGACAATTATTAGTACACTATTCAGATTATCGAACTTTCTCTAATATTGAAGATATTTCTAGAGATATTGTTGAGGAATTTGAAAAGAAATATAAGAGTGAAAAAGCTTTCTTTGAAAAACTTCTAAAATTTGATACTCGCAAAGTTCACAATGTTGTAGTAGAAAAAAATAAGCATTGTAGATTTGATGAGTTTAGCCAATCATATATATTTAGTGATGATAATATAGAACTTGTTGTTAGTAAGGAAAAGGTTACAAGAATTCAAAATTTAAAGAATAGAAAAGATCTTGCTTATATAGTTAATTGTGATTGCGATATGAACTATTTTGAAACCACAAATAATGGTGAGCATTTATATAAAGAGTTAAATGGTCATAGTGAATTACAATCGTTCTTTTTAAGACATTTTAATGTTATGGATATTGATACAACGTTACCTCAAACATGTATTAAAGATATATTAGAAAATTTTTATAAGAGCAATAGTTATAATTCAGTTTATGTATATGAAGTAAATGAAAATAATAAGAATGATAAGACTTTATATTTAGAAACAGATAAAATTTTAGATAAGTATTTTAATGAAGGAATTGTCTTTAAACAACTACTAAATAAGAGAAGATACGGTGGTGGAGTTATTCCTGAAAATCACAATTTTGATTTTCATGGCATTAAGAATGTTTCTAAAGAGAAACTAGAATCTACTATAAATACTAAAGATTTCTTCTTTATTCATAAGGCTATCTCAGAATTTAACTCTTTGCGTAATAAGATTACTGAGAATGCTTATTTATCTGAAGAGGATAAAGATAAGATGATTATTGCTATGATGATTAACTGGTCAGATCATACCATTAAACATTTTAGTGAAAGTCTTATTTCTTGCAGTGAAGACTTTAAAAAATTACATCTTAATCTTGTGACTTATAGAAATTTCTTTTCTCATAATATTTCACAAGTGAAATCATCTACAAGAAGAAGATTATTAGATGAATTTTTTGATGTTTCTAGTGGTTATGTTATGATTTTAAACTCATTAAATATCAATCGTATTGCAAATATAGTAGAAGAAAATGAAGTTGATTTTGTTGCTATTGAGAAATCACCTAAGAGTTTTGTTAGCAGAAAATATGAGCAATTTATAGAGGTTGATCCAAACACTTATATTGGTGATAAATTGTTTTATTCTACTAGAGGGAGCGATTATGAAAAAATCATTGGTTTAGTTGCAACTAGTAAGCATTATCCTTTAAGAGGGGCATATTTTGAAAAGAATGGTGAAGAAATAAATCCTAAAACTGTAAAGGCAAGGGATGGTAAACCTAGAAGAATAATGGTTTCTAAAATAGATCCAAGTATTGGTAAAGAAACTATTATGGATGTAAATTTAAGTCAATTACTATATATATTTGCAGCGTATAAGGGAAAAGTAGATAATGGAGATTTAACAAATCTAAAAAGAAAGAAAATGATTGTTTTTGCTCCTAGTGAAGAAAATAATTTTACTTCACATGCAACAGATTTAGAAACTTTGATTTCTGAGTATTTCCAACAAAGGTTTTTACCATATGAACTTGTAAAACAAATCAAGATTAGTAAAGTGTATGAAGAAAATAATGGTGCTCATTTTGTTATCTTAGATGCAAATTCTAACAAACTAATTGGTGAAGTTGTTGATGTTTGTAAATTAGATAAGTATGATGTAAGTATAGATGAAAAAGGATACTTTACTATAAATGATACAATTCATAACTTTAGAAAGAGAGGGTTATAATATGGAGTCATTACTTGTTTCTGTTTTTCGTTCTTATGGGATTGAAGAATTCTTTTTAAAAGATGCAGAGGATATTGAAGTTATTGTTTTAAAAAGAAGTAAATCTCTAAAGATGGATCAATGGATTGCACTTGAAAGTGCCATTAGATATAAGTTTAGAAAAGAATTGATTTTTTTAACTAAAAAAGAGGCTGTTAAATTATCTGGTAATTTAAACAACTATACTTTAATTAAAGGTGATATGTATGAATGAAATCATTGATTTATATAGTTTTATGATTGATAAAACAGAAATTGTTAATAAAATAGCCAATATGGATGAAGAAAGTTTTTCAAATAATTATGATCTTGTTTTAGCAGGATACTCAATTATTGAAGGAATAAAAGAAAGATTATTAAAAGTTAACAGAGATGTATTTTTATTATCAAGTGTGTTAAATGAATTAAGTAAAGAATTCTATCATTTCTCTAAGATGATTGTTAATTATTATAGTTTCATTAATAGATCTATGATTTATGATTATTGCAAGTTAGAATTTAAAGTGATGCTTGATGAAATTTCAAATATTTTAAAAGGAAGCTAGTCTTCCTTTTTTTGTATATTAAATAATATAAATTCATACAATTTAATGGTGATGATATGTTTGAGTATGATGCTTTTTTATTGAAAATTTATGGCTTTTTGAAAATAAAACATCTAGATGAAAATAGATTAGAGTTTATATATAAACATAAAAATTTAGTAGTGCATGGCAAAGCGTTAAAAGTTATGAATTTGCTTGATAAAAGTGTAGAGGTAAAAGGGTTAGTGGAGGGGATAAATATTAATTATTTAGGTGACAAATATGATTAGCTATGATATCTATTTATTTCATTATTATTCATTAGAAGGATTATTAAATAAATTACATGATTTAAAAGTTGAAGTAAACAAATATTATGTTTTAAAAGAACATGCATTTTATTTAAAAATTAAAAGAAAGTATCGAAAGATTATAAGTGAAAATTTTAAAGATTTTAAGATTGAAGAAAAAATAGGATTTATTAATTTTGTAGAAAGATTAATTACAAAACCAATTAAACTAATTTCATTTATTGTATCAATATCTATATTTATGAATATGTCTAATAGAATTTACAAGATTGAATTAAAAGGAGATTTTCCTAATATTGAAGCGGAAATTAGAGGATATTTATCTGAGAATAATTTAAATGTTTTTAGTTATGGAATAAATAAGGAAGATGTAGAAAAAATGGAAATGAATTTAAAAGAAGAGTTTAATGATGTTTTAGAATTTGTTGAGTTAACTAAAGATGGTGGTGTTGTGACTTTAAATTATAAAAAGAGAAGAAAAGCATTATTAATTGAGGATAATAAAGGAAGTTTATATGCAAGTAAAGATGGTGTTATAAGAGGTTTTTTAGTATCAAGTGGGGTTAAGAGTGTTAAATTATATCAGTTTGTTAAAAAAGGAGATTTATTAGTTAGTGATATTTTAATTACTACTAATAATGAGAGTGTTTTAATAGGGAGTGTTGGTAAAGTATTTGCTTCGACTTTTTATTATATAGAGGTAAAAACAGATTATTATTTAGATGATGCGAGTAAACAAGCACTATTATTAGATAAAGCAAGAAAAGAAGTTAGCAAGAATATTAATAGTGATGATGAGTATATTGAGAGTGAAAATATCTTAATTAATGATTTAAAGAATGGATATATGAAGATTTATTATGTTTTATATGAAGATATTACCATTTAGCGTAATATCTTTTTATTTTATTTAAAAATGGCAATGTTATTAAAACTCCTAAAACATTAAATAGAATATTTATAATGGCAATATTGATTGCAACATTAGCATTTATTATTGTTGTTATACAATCTAAAAGAAGCTTAAAAGGAAGAATAAGAATAGTAAATATGATGACAGTTATGATATTAAAAAAAATAGAGAAGTGTGCTAATTTTTTACTTTCTTTATTAGAGTTAAAGATAGTTAAAAGTGGATCAAAACTTGTACCGATATTTGCCCCAAAAATTAGAGGAATTGTTTGATGTAAAGAGATAAATCCAGATAGTGCAAGGATTTGAATGATAGCAATAAAAACACTTGAAGATTGGAGTGCGCTAGTTAATAAAATTCCTACTAGTAGACTAAGAAAATAGTTGTTAGCCACTTTATTAATATATGTATATATTTTGGGGCTTTCTTGCAATGAGAGTGTGGCTTGTGACATTAAATAAATAGAGAAAAATAACATTCCTAATGCAAAAGATATTTTAGAAATTTTAGAAACTTTTTGATTTTTGGAATAGATAAAAATAAAAGAAATTAACATGATAAAAGGAGCGAATTTTTCAATATTTAATCCTACTATAAAGGAGGTAATTGTGGTAGCTACATTGCTACCTAAAATGATACCTATACTTTGATTGAATGTTAGGATATTTGCATTTATCATAGCTAATGTAATCATAATAAGTGCAGAGCTAGATTGTATTATGGAAGTTGATATAAATCCTGTTAATAAAGAGGATTTAAATGATGATGTGAATTTATTTAATTTTCCTTTGATATTATCAATTGATAATTTTAATAAATCATTATTTAAAACATCTATTGCATAAATAAATAGAATAACTCCTCCGATTAACATTGATAGATTCATTTTGCTCACCATTAAATTATATTTGCTAGGGAAAAAAATTAGAATAATGACTATTTATGTTAATAGGGTGATAGTATGATTAATTTGTTTTATATTATTAACTTTCTAGAGTGTGGGCATTTTTGTGTTTTATATATTTTAAAAAAAGAAAAAAAGAAGAAAAAGGTTAGTTATACTAAAGAGATGATGTCTATGGGACTTATAAAGAGAGTGTTAATGGAATATTTTTCTTTTGTAGAGTGTTATGTTGCTAAAGAATTGGAAGATTTAAAGAAATGTTCAAGATTTATAACGCTTATTCATTTAAGAAAAAAAAGAATGCATTATGTTGTAGTGGAAAGATTTGATAATGACTATGTTTACTACTATGATCCTTTATTTATTTATCTAAAAAAGATGAAAAAAGATAAATTTAAGGAAAAATGGACTAAATATTGCTGTATTTATGCTTAAAAAAGTAATTGTTAACATAGTTAACATTTACTTATTTTGAACATGTGCTATAATAAAATAGGGTGTTTATGTGATGGATTCTATTGAAATTATTAACAAAGTTAAAGGATTAGATTTGAAAGAATATAAAAAGTTATTTAAACAAATCTTAAAAGAAACAAAAAAAGTATTAGACATTGATAATAAAATATCTCTTAGTTTAACTGTTTGTTTAGATGAGTATATCAAAGAATTAAATAGTGAATATCGTGGGATAGATAAAGAAACTGATGTTTTATCTTTTGCAATTGAAGATGGAAGTGAAGATGATGATATTTTAGATATGATTGATTTAACAGGTTCTAGAGAGATTGGAGATATTATCATAAATTATAATAGAGTGATTTCACAAGCCAAAGAATATGAACATAGTGAAATAAGAGAATTCTGTTTTTTATTCACTCATGGACTTCTTCATCTTTTAGGGTATGATCATATGGAGAAAGATGAAGAAAAAGAAATGTTTCAATTACAAGAAAAAGTGTTATCTAATTTAGGAATACATAGATAGGAGGATATATATGAGAACTGTTGATAAAGAAAGATTACAAAGAGAGGCTACACTTGCTAAAGTTAACTCATATTCTCCATATTCAAAGTTTAGAGTTGGGGCTGCAGTTTTACTTAAAAATGGCGACATTATAAGTGGTGCCAACGTTGAAAATGCTAGTTATCCATGTGGTGTATGTGCTGAAAGAAGTGTCTTAGCAAGCGCTTATGGCAAAGGTTTTAGAAAAGAAGATATTGTTGCAATGGCTTTATGTGGAGATAAAAAGGAATTTATAACTCCTTGTGGAATGTGTGCACAAGTTATGAGTGAACTTTTAGATCCTGATTGTGTATTATTTTTAATTAACTCTAAAAATGAAGTTAAAGAGCTTAAAGTGAGAAGATTATTGCCATATGCTTTTAGTTTAGATGGTGAAAAGAATGTTTAAGTCAGGGTTTGTTGCGATAGTTGGTAAACCTAATGCTGGTAAATCAACTTTGATGAATAAGATTATTAAGCATAAAATTGCTATTGTTTCTCCAAAAGCGCAAACAACTAGAAATAAGATTGAGGGAATTTATAATGATGAAAATATGCAAGTAATCTTTATAGATACTCCTGGTATTCATAAGAGCACTACTAAACTAGGAGTTGAATTAAATAAGATGGCTTTTTCTTCTACTAAGGATGTAGAGATGACTTTACTTATTGTAGATGCAAGTAAGCAAATTGGAGAAGAGGAACTAGCGTTGTTAGAAAAATTAAAGACAATTAAAAATCCTTTAGTACTTGTTTTAAATAAAATAGATTTGCTTACTAAAAAAGAAATTCTAGAGGCAACTTTAAAATGGAATAAGTTATTGGATTTTAAAGCTATTGTTCCTGTTAGTGCTTTAAAAGATGAAAATATAGAAGAATTAAAGAAAGTAATCTATGAATATTTACCTGAGGGACCTATGTATTATTCAAGTGATAGCATTTGTTCATATCCAGAGAGATTCTTAGTTAGTGAGTTAATTAGAGAAAAAATCTTATTTTATACTCAAGAAGAAATTCCTCATAGTGTTGCAGTAGTATGTGACTCTATGAAGAAAAAGGGAGAGACGTATTTAATCGATGCTACTATTGTTGTAGATAAGAATTCTAAAAAAGGAATTATTATTGGTAAGCAAGGAAGTATGTTAAAGAAAATAGGTACTAGTGCTAGAAAAGCTATGGAAGAGTTATTAGGATATAAAGTTAATCTTGAATTATTTGTTAGAGTAGAAAAAGATTGGAAAAACTCTAATAGATATCTTAAAGAGTTTGGATATAAGAACGAGGAATAATTATGAAAAATAAGTTTTGTGGTTATGTTATTGATAGCGTTGATTACAAAGATAATGATTCAATTGTAACTGTTTTATGTCAAGACGGATTAGTGAGTTTAAAAGCTAGAGGAGTAAAGAAAATTAATTCCAAGATGAATTCAGTTTTATTTAATTATGCTTATAGTGAGTTTGAAGTAAATAAAAGTGAAAAGAGTGGTTATTTAACTTTATTAGATGGAACTTTACTAGATTATCCTAGTTATGTAATAAATGACTTAGAATATATGACTGTAATGGGGATTATAAGTGAAGGTATAAACAGATGTACTAATAAGAATTATTTGTTTTCTAGTTTTAAAGAGAGTTTAAAGTTAATGGAAGAAAAGATTGATTCTAAAGTTATTCTTACTTGTTTCTTAAACTTCTTATTAGAAAATGAGGGTGTAATGTATCAAGCAGATAGATGCTTAGAATGTTCTAGTAATCAAGTAAGTTCTTTTGATTTTGAAACAGGAGGATTTATTTGTAAGAACTGTGGAGGAATTATACAAGATATTAAGTTTTTAAAGAATATGAGAATTTTAGCTAAAACAACATTTGAAAACGCTAGAAAGATAAATATTGAAAATAAGGATATTATGTTATATATTTCTAAGGCATTTGATTCACTTGAAAATAAATGTGGAATTGTATTTAAAGGAAAAGAGTTTCTATTTAGAATTCTAAAAATGGAGGGATAAATATATGAGTGAATATAGTTTTGAAAAAGTAGTTAATCATGTGAAAAATAGTGGATTTGTGTATCCAGGAAGTGAGATTTATAATGGTCTTGCTAACTCTTGGGATTATGGGCCACTTGGGGTTGAACTTAAAAATAATTTAAAGAAGTTGTGGTGGAAAAAATTTATTCAAGAGTGCCCATACAATGTAGGACTTGATAGTGCAATTTTAATGAATCCTAACGTATGGAAGGCTAGTGGACATTTGGCTACTTTTGCTGATCCGTTGATGGATTGTAAAAATTGTAAAACCAGACATAGAGCAGATAAGTTAGTAGAGGATTTTAATTCTTCAGTTAATGCAGGAGAAATGTCTGATGAAGATTTGATGAAATTCATTAAAGATAATAAGATTGCTTGCCCAAATTGTGGAAGTCATGACTTTAGTGATATTCGTAAATTTAATTTAATGTTTAAGACATATCAAGGAGTTTTAGAAGATGCTAAAAATACAATTTATCTTCGTCCTGAAACTGCTCAAGGTATGTTTGTTAACTTTAAAAACATCCAAAGAACTACAAGAAAGAAAATTCCTTTTGGAGTAGGTCAAATTGGTAAGAGTTTTAGAAATGAAATTACTCCAGGTAACTTTACATTTAGAACTAGAGAGTTCGAGCAAATGGAATTAGAATTTTTCTGTAGCCCTGGTGAAGATTTAAAATGGTATGAGTATTGGAAAGAATATTGCTTTAATTTTGTTAAGAGTCTAGGTGTTAAAGAAGAAAATTTAAGATTAAGAGAACATTCTAAAGAAGAACTATGTTTCTATTCTAAAGGAACATGCGATATTGAATATAAATTCCCATTTGGTTGGGGAGAGTTATGGGGTATTGCTGATAGAACTGATTACGATTTGACTCAACATTCAAATGTTAGTGGTACTACTTTAGATTATATTGATCCTAGTGATAATAGTAGATATATTCCATATTGTGTTGAACCTAGTTTAGGTGTTGATAGATTAACTCTTCTTGCAATGTGCGAAGCATATAATGAAGAGGAAGTAAAAGAGGGAGATACTAGAATTGTAATGAAATTGCATCCTAGTGTAGCTCCATATAAAGCATGTATTTGTCCTTTATCAAAACAACTATCAGAAAAGGCTGTTGAAATATATAACAATTTAAGTAAATATTTCATGCTAGAATATGATGAGGCTGGTAGTATTGGAAAAAGATATCGTAGGCAAGATGCGATTGGAACACCAATGTGTGTAACTATCGATTTTGATACTGAAAATGATAATTCAGTAACTGTTAGAGATAGAGATACAATGGAGCAAGTAAGAATTAAGATTGAAGATTTAAAAGAGTATATTGCTAGTAAAATAGAATTATAAAAATCCAAAAAAGAAAAGAGGTGAAAAGGATGAGAATAGATGAGTCTGTTATTGAAGAAATAAAGAATCAGACTAACATTGTTGATGTTATTTCTAGATATATAAATGTGATAAAAAAAGGAAATAACTATGTTGCTGTTTGTCCTTTTCACAATGATACTAATCCAAGCATGAACATTAGTATTGACAAGCAAATTTATAAGTGCTTTAGTTGTGGCGCTGGAGGAAATGTATTTACTTTTGTTAGTGAATATGAAAAAGTTAGTTTCACTGATGCTGTTAGAAAAGTAGCTTCATATATAAATTATGATTTATCTTCTTATAGTTTTGAAGAAACCAGAAAAGAAGATCCAATGAAAATCAAATTATCAAACCTTATTAGAGATACTTCCGATTACTATAATTACACTTTATTAAACACTGATAACGAAGGAATTAATTACTTAAAAAGACGTGGTATAGATGAAAGTATTATTGATCATTTTAAATTAGGATATTCTAATGAGGATTCAAGTAAGTTGTTAAAATATTTAACTAAAAAGGGTTACACGGTTGAAGAAATTGTGGAGGCTGGAGTTGGGCTAAATAATAATGGATTTATGGATAGATTTAATGGTAGAGTAATCTTCCCACTTACTGATTTAAATGGTAATACAGTTGCTTTTAGTGGAAGAAGAATTAACGATGAAAAAACTAGTAAATACATAAATAGTAATGAAAATTTATTGTTTAATAAAAGTGAATGTTTATATAACTTTTATGAAGCAAAAACGCATATTTTGCAAACTAAGAAAGTATATATAGTAGAAGGCTTTATGGATGCTATTGCATTGTATAAATCAGATGTTAAAAATGTAGTTGCTACGATGGGAGTTAATCTATCAAAGCAACATATAAGAGCGCTAGAAAAGTTAGGCGCAAATATCGTATTATCACTAGATAGCGATGAAGCTGGACAGAGTGCTATGTTTAAGTTGGTAGATGCTTTAAGTGCGAGTAATTTACATGTTGAGGTAACAAGACCTAGTAAGATAGGAAAAGACCTTGATGAAATCTTTAATGAAGAAGGTGCAATTGGCGTAAGAAACTTCATTGAAAATACATGTACAATCAATGAATTTAGATTTGAATATCGATTGAATAGAACGAATTTGAATAACTATCTTGAGCGAAGTGATTTAATTAAATATGTGGCCAATTTAGTAGATACTCAAATTAAAGATAAAATTGAAAAAGAAAACTTTATTATTATGGCTAGTCAGAAAATTGGTTGTAATAAGGAGCTAATTAGTGAAAATATTGACAATTTGAAAAGAAAAGTAGTAAAATCATTGCGTGTTGTAGAAACAAAGAATAATAACAATCGTTATTATAATGCAGAAATTGAGATTATAAAACAGATGTTATTTAACAAGGATGCAGCGTATTATTATGTGACAAATTTAGGTTATATGTTAGATAATGTTAATAGAAGCATAGCAACATATATAGTGGATTATTACTACAAGCAGTTAGAATGGGATGGAAAAAAGATAATTGATTCGATAGTGGAGGAAAATATCAAGAAGGCAGCTTTAAAGATTTACAATGATGGTGGTATTGCAAGTAAGTTCAATAAAGATGTGTTTGATGTAATCATAAGGCAAAAGCCTCTAGATATTGAAATCAAAGAACTAGAAAATCAATTTAAAGAAACTTATGACCTTAGAGAAAAAGCTATCATAATGAGGCAGATTATGGTAATAAAACAAAAGTTAAAGGGAAATAAGGTTAAAGAGGAGGACAATTAATGGCTAAAGAATTTAGAGACGATGAAGAACTAGAGCAAGTTGCGAGTTTGGATAGCATTAGAAAAGAATTAGAAAGAAATGCTAAAAAGAGTGGAAACTTTTTATCTTATGAGGAAATAGTTGAAGCTGTTGCACCATTAGATTTGTCTGATCAAGAATTAGAAAATTTAGTGACTCATTTTAAGAACAAGAAGATTGAAGTAGTTGTTGAAAATGCTGATGTAGAAGAAGATTTAGATGATATTAGTGATTTGGATCTTGAAAAATTCAATGAAGTAGTAGATGACGATGATGATATTTTCTTAGACGAAGATTTGCTTAAAACCGAGGAAGCTGCATTAAAGGATATTGATACAGATAATATCATTATTACTGGTGATGTTAAGGTAAATGATCCGGTTAAAATGTATCTTAGAGAAATTGGTAAAGTACCTCTTTTAACAAAAGAGAGAGAATTATATTTATCTAATAGAATATTGCAAGGTGATCAAGATGCTAAAAACGAGTTAGTTCAAGCTAACTTAAGATTAGTTGTATCAATTGCCAAAAGATATTTAGGTAGAGGAATGTTATTCTTGGATTTAATCCAAGAAGGAAACTTGGGACTTATTAAAGCTAGTGAAAAGTTTGATCCTGAGAAAGGATTTAAGTTCTCTACTTATGCTACATGGTGGATAAGACAAGCTATTACAAGAGCAATTGCAGATCAAGCAAGAACAGTTAGAATACCAGTACATATGGTTGAAACTATAAATAAAATGGCTAGAGTTCAAAGACAATTAGTACAAAAGTTAGGTAGAGAACCTACATGTGACGAAATTGCTAAAGAAATTGGTGGAGGAATGACTGGTGATAGAGTTAGAGAAATCCAAAAGTTATCTTTAGAACCATTATCAATGGAAAAACCAATTGGTGAAGAAGAAGATTCACATGTTGGAGACTTTGTAGAAGATAAAGATACTTTGTCACCAGATGATTTTGCTAGTAATGAGTTACTAAAAGATGAATTATATAGCATTATGAAAGATTTAACTGATAGAGAAGAGAGAGTATTAAGACTACGTTATGGTTTAGATGATGGTAGACCTTGTACCTTAGAAGAAGTTGGTAGAGAATTTGGAGTTACAAGAGAGAGAATTCGTCAAATTGAAGCTAAAGCGTTAAGAAAACTTAGACATCCAACAAGAGCAAGAAGGTTAGGTGATTTCCATGAAGACACAAACTATTAAACTATCTAAAAGATTAGAAGCTATTTATGATATGGTTTCTTTTAACAATGTAGTAGCAGATATAGGAAGTGATCACGCTTTACTTCCTATAGCTCTAGTGCAAAGTGGTAAAGTTACTAGAGCTTATGCAAGCGAAGTAAATGAAGGACCATATGAAATGAGTGTAAAAAATATTGAAAAATATAATTTAGAAAATTATATTATTCCAGTATTAAGTGATGGTATCAGTGAACTTGAGGCTGATGTTAGTTGTGTTACTATTTGTGGTATGGGTGGTAATTTAATTAGTGATATTTTAAATTCTAACAAAGATAAATTAACTCACGTAAAAGAAATTATTATTCAACCTAACAATAATGAGGAAACAGCTCGTATATGGTTAGTTAATAATGGCTACATTATTGAAGATGAAAGAATTATATATGAAGATAATGTTTATTATGAAGTTATTAAAGCTATAAAGGGAGAAAGAGAAACAAGATATACTAAAGAAGAATTATATTTTGGACCTATCTTACTTGAAAATAAGAGTGAAGAGTTTGTAAATAAGTGGATTAAATATAGAGATTATCTAAATTCTGTATTAGTAAAGATTAATAATCCTGAGTTGTCTAATTATAAAATGATTAATGGCTTATCAAGATTAATCGATAAAGTATTAGAAAAGTAAGAGTTTATACTTAAAAAGTATAGACTCTTTTTTCTTTGTGTTAAAATATTTTTAGAAGGTGATTATATGAATAAGAAACTTTTAAAAAATATAGGATTAGGCTTTATTGCGTTACTAATGATAATTATTATCGTTGTAGGATGCTATTTAGAGTATGTTATACTTCAATATTATCGAATTGAAGATAAGAAGAATTTAGAGATAGTAGATAGAAATGAAAATATCTTAGATATGAATAAATCATATACCATATCCACATATAACATCGGTTTTGGAGCATATGAACAAGAGTATTCTTTTTTCATGGATGAAGGATATATGAAAGATGGTACTTATGTTAGTGGAAAATATGCTAAAGCTAGAAATAAAGATGTGGTTTTAACTAATACTAATGGAAGTATTAGTACTATAAAGAATTTAAATGTAGATTTTGCTTTCTTTCAAGAAGTTGATAAAGAAGCACATCGTAGTTATAAAGTTAATCAATATGAGATGATTTTAAATGAGTTTAGTGAGTATGATGCTAGTTATGCATCAAACTTTCATTCAGCAAATTTATTATATCCATTTAATGATCCGATTGGTAAAACTGAGGCAGGAATTGTTACTCTTAGCAAATATGATTTAGCTAGTAGTGTAAGATATAGTTTGCCAATAGATGAATCATTTCCTACTAGATTTTTTGATTTAGATAGATGTTTTTCTATAAGTAGGATAAAACTTTCAAATGGCAAAGAATTTGTTTTAATTAATGTTCATTTAAGTGCATATGACGAGGGAGGATTAATAAGAAAAAAACAATTAAAAGTGTTAAATGAAATTTTAAAAGAAGAAAAAGAAAAAGGAAATTATGTTGTGGCTGGAGGAGATTTTAATCATGATATAGTAAATTCAATAGAATTATTTAAAAGTGAACAACAAGTGCCACAATGGGTATATCAATTAGAAGATAAGGATTTAACTGAGGGATATAGATTTGAAAGTGCTACCAATTTTCCTACATGTAGAAGTACAGATATGAGTTATAAAAAAGATGTTAATTATACTGTTGTTATTGATGGATTTATAGTAAGTGATAATATTCAAGTTATTAAAAGTGAAGTAATAGCACAAGGAGATGAATTGTTTTTATATAGCGATCACAATCCCGTTAAAATGGAATTTAGATTTAAATAAAAAATGGCTTATTTGGAGTGTCAATATTAGTAAAAATATCTAATTTAGAAGAAAGATTTTGTTCTTTAATAGGTGGTGTAGGAGTCTTTATTTCTACATTTATAATATTAGGGTCAAAATCTTTTTTACTAGAATTATTATTTTTATTTTTTTTGTTAGAATTTTGTTTTGTGTTTTTAAATGTATTAATGATTGTTTTAGAGTTTGATATTAAAGGCTTAACTTGATTATATAATGGTACAACTTGATTAATTGTAGATACTGTTTTTTCTAGATTTGTAACTATTCCATTAAATGTCAGTTTGTTTTTTAATAGACCTTTTGTTGCAACGTTTAGTGCTCTGGATTGAGTAAATGGTGAATTTAACACTTATAATCACCCCTTCATTATAATGTATGCAATTAAATAAAGATTGTACACTCTAAAAGGTAGGATTAATTTAAATATTAATCCTTTTTATTTATGATGATTACTACGATATTGATTAATTATTAAGAAAATATTAAAATACTAATGGATGTGATTAATATGGAAATAAAAGAATTAAAAGTTAAAGAGTTTGTTAGGCATACTTTAGAAGTTACTAAAGGCTATAAAGAGTTTACTCCAATACAACAGAGAGTTATTCCTCTTGCAATTGAGGGAAAAAATATTATTGGTAAAAGTGCTACAGGAAGTGGAAAAACAGATGCTTTTTTAGCACCCGTATTTAATAATATAGATTCTAGCACAAATGAACTACAAGGGATTATAATTGCTCCTACACGTGAACTGGCTGCACAAATCTATCAAAATGCTCTAGATTATGTAGAAAATGATCAAAGAATCAAGATTAAAGTATTTACTGGAGGATTTGAAAGAAAGAAAGATTTAACTAATAGTGAGGCTCACATTGTAATTGGAACTCCTGCCAGATTAAAAGATGTGTTAATCGATAATGCGTTATATGATATTTCTAAGACTAGAGTTATTGTTTTAGATGAAATAGATATGATTTTTGAGATGAAGTTTTTAGAGGATATAGATGCTATTATGGGATTACTTAGTAAAGATGTTCAAACATTAGCGTTTAGTGCTACTATAAATGGGCAATTACGTCATTTTATTAGTAAGTATATGAAGACTAAAGAGATTATTGAAATTGGAAAGAAAAAAGAAGCTTCAGTAACAATAACTCACTATGCTACACCTTTAAGAGGAAAAACTAGAGAAGAAGCTTTATTGAATTTATTGGGTAATATTAATCCATATTTTTGTTTGATTTTTGCTTCTAAAAAAGAAGATGTTAATGAATATTTTAAAGTTTTAAGAGAAAATGGATATAATGTTGGATTATTGCATGGAGACTTAGAAAGTAGAAATAGAAGACAAACAATGAAGAAAATTCAAAACTTTGAATATCAATATGTTGTATGCAGTGATATTGCAAGTAGGGGCATAGATATTGAAGGTGTAAGCCATGTTATCAGTATGGATTTTCCTCATCATTTAGAATATTACTATCATCGTTCTGGAAGATGTGGAAGAGCAAATGAAACTGGAGAGTGTTTCTCATTCTATGATGAAAAAGATTTAGATACTATTAGACAACTTATAAACAAAGGATTAGAAATAGAAAACGTTGAATATAAAAATGGGGCTCTTAAGGTATTGGCACCATTTATAAGAGAAAAAAGAGCAAAGAAAGTAGATGAAGTTTTACAAAAAGAAATTAAAAAAATTGTTAATAAAAATAAAGGTAAAACAAAGAAAGTTCAACCAAATTATAAAAAGAAAATGAAGATGGAAATTGATAAAGCTAAGAAAAAAAGAAAAAGAGAAATAATTAAAGCAGATATCAAAAAAAGGCAAAAAGAAAGAGCGATTGAAAGAACTAAGAATCAATCATATTAGAGGTAATTATGAAAGATATTATTATAGGTAGTCATGTTAATATGTCAGGAAGTGAATTATTACTTGGAAGTGTAAAGCAAGCATTAAGTTATAATGCAAATACTTTCATGTTTTATACAGGTGCTCCACAAAATACAATTAGGAAACCAGTAAGTGAATTAAGAGTAGAAGAAGCTAAAAAATTAATGAAAGAAAACAATATAGAAATTACTAATTTAGTAGTTCATGCCCCATATATTATCAATTTAGGAAATTTAAAAGATGAGAGTATTTTTAAGTTGGCTAAAGATGTGTTAAGTGATGAATTATATCGTACTAATTATATTGGTGTTAAATATTTAGTGCTTCATCCTGGTGCTCATTTAAACTTTGGAGTAGAAGAAGGATTAAATAGAGTTGTTAGTGGTCTTAATGAAGTATTAAATAAAGATAATAGTAATGTTACTATTTTATTAGAAACAATGTCTGGTAAGGGAAGCGAACTTGGCAAAACTTTCCAAGAAATAAAATATATCCTTGATCATGTGGAGAAAAAGGATAGATTAGGTGTATGTTTAGATACTTGTCATATATTTGATGCAGGATATGATATAGTGAATAATTTAGAGGGAGTTTTAAAAGAATTTGATGAAGTTATTGGGTTAGATTTATTAAAAGTAATTCATGTTAATGATTCTAAAAATATATTAGGAAGTCATAAAGATAGACATGCTAATATTGGTACAGGTAACATTGGATTTGAAACATTAGCTAAAATTGTATGGCATCCTTTGCTTGAGGGGAAAATTAAAATATTAGAGACTCCTTATGTAGATGATAAAGCTCCATATAAAGAAGAAATAAGATTACTACGAGAGTATAATAATTAGTTTATTTATTAATTGTTCGCATTTATTAGCGATAATATTATTTGTAGAAATAGCAAGATGGCTTAAAGCATAAATCTTGCTATTTTCATTTAATAACGCTTGATAATTTTGTTTCAAGTAAGGAAGAGCAACCTTCATTTCTTCATAACTAAAGTCAATGCAAAACTGTTTTGCGATTAAAACCGCTTTATCTACAGTTAAGTTTTTTAAGTAACTATTAATTAATATATTTAACATTTGTTTCACCACTTTATTATATGTTTAGATATCTATTTTATGTGCTTAATAATCAACAACATCTAGATATCTGATTGTATATGTAAATGGGGTAATGATAGAATATACTTAATAAGGAGGGCCTGTTTATGAAAAGGGAAGATATGATTAAAGAAAACTTCGTGAATATGAAAACTGAGTATCTTGTTAATCATCATAAGACCTGCAGAAACATAGATGCTATTTTTCTTGACGAGACAAAGCATTTTAAGGAACTACTTATAAATTTCAATGATGAACATCATTGCATAGAAAATGATCAAATTGAATTAATTGTTAATAATCTTCAAAATATTTTTAATAGTTCTAAAGTCATACTAATAGATGAGTATAATTCAGTATTCAATAAGAATATTGATTTGTTGACATCTCTTATGTATGATTTTTTTATTAGAAAATTATCTAATGAGAATTTAAAATTACCTATAGGTAAGATTAATGAATATTTAAATAGACTATGTAAATGTGATTTTTTTGTAGTAAGTGATAAGTTAGAAGATGATATTAATGATTTCTTTAATGATTTTACTTATAGGTATGTAAATGATGAAGATGCATGTAGAGATTTTGAACATTTAATTAAGAATTTAGAGCATTCTCTTATATGCGCTTTAAAGAAAAGTATTGCTGCCTCTGTTGATGATAAGCAAGATATTCTAAGTAGATACAACACGATTTCTAAAGAGATACTAAAACAAACTAGTCAAACTAGATAAAATAAGAGGATAGAGATATCCTTTTTTTTTGCTAGTAGATAAAAATATTATTTTACTCTAGATATTTTAATAAATATATGCTATTATACTAGCGACGCAGGTGGAGGTGTAAGTATGAGAGAGAATATTATATATCGTTGTACTGAATGTGGTGAAGAAAACTATATTGGAACAAAAGATAAGAAAAAACATCCAGATAGAGTAGAAATTAACAAATATTGCAAACGTTGCCAAAAGAAAACTGTACATAAAGAAAAGAAATAGTCCTATGGGACTTTTTTTTGAATAAGAAAGGGGCAAATTATGGAAGTAAAGGTTATAAAATCAGGTCTATTACAAACAAATACTTATATCGTAAGTAAGGAAAATAATTGTATCATTATTGATCCTGCTTTTGCTTATGATCAAATAGTTAAATATATCAATGAAAATGGATATCATGTTCTTGCTATATTATTAACTCATGGACATTTTGATCATATTGAAGCATGTAATGATCTTGCTAGATTATATAATTGTAGGGTGTATATTGGAAAAGATGATGTCGAGATAGTTGTTAACCCCAATCTTAATGGTGCTAAGCGATATGCTAAAAAGGAAATAATGGTTGAAAAACAATTTTTAAAAGCGTTCGATCATGAAATAATTTTGAAACTTGATAATTTTATGATTGATGTTTTATTTACTCCAGGTCACAGTAAAGGTGGATGTTGTTATTTAATCGATAATGAATTATTCACTGGAGATACTTTATTTAAAAATGATGTAGGTAGAGTTGATTTATATGGTGGAGATAAAAAGGAAATGGAAAATAGTCTAAAGTATTTACTTACTTTAGATAGTGAAATTGTAGTCTTTCCAGGACATGGAAATGAAACCACAATTGAAAGAGAAAGAAACAGGTATATTTAATAATTTAAAAGTTAATACTATTACTAGTGATATGATATGAAAAAATTAATGTTTATATTTCTAGCAATAGTATTTTTTAATGTTAGTGTTTTTAGTTTATATTATTTAAAAGTAATTAGTTATTATGGTTTTAAAATATTTGATAATAATGTAGATATTTTAATAACAAATTTAATTTATATTTCAAGTTTGATAATTTATTCTTATTTTTATCAAAGGTTTATTATGAATAGATTTAATTATCTTAAGAGTGCAATTTTAGGGAGTATGATTGGCTTAATTATAGCTTTATTGTTACCTGATCTAAAAGTTGAAGAATTTCTTTATATTATCTTGTTTTCTTCATTTATTATCACTTTTATTTCTTATAGCATTTATTTTGATACGATTAAGGAAGAAGTTTTTAAATAAATTAGATGAAATTGATAATAATAATTCTGAGGTGATTATTATCAAAGAAAATCCAATTAATGAGTTATTAGACATATCATTAGATAATATAGCGAGAATGGTAGATATTAATAAGGTTATCGGAACTCCTTTAAGAGTAGATGATAATAATGTGGTTATTCCCATATCTAGAGTAGCCTTTGGTTTTGGTGCTGGAGGTAGTGAGTTTAGTACTAAAAATGCTACTAAAGCATATGATATGGAGCTTAGTGAAGAGTTATTTCCTTTTGGAGGAGGAAGTGGTGGAGGTATTAATATCGCTCCAGTTGCTTTTCTTAAAATTCATAATGGAAATATGGAGATTATTAATGTTGAACATCATAATAGTTTAATAGAAAATCTATTTGAGTTAGCTAAGGACTTTTTAATCAATAATAATGATAAGAAGAAATAGTATATTAATACTATTTTCTTGAATATTCCCCCTTTATTACGATAAAATAAACTGGTAAATAAAAGGGGGATTTTATAAATGTCAAAAGTTATGGTTGTTAATGCCGGAAGTTCATCTTTAAAGTTCCAATTACTAGAGATGCCTAAAGAAGAAGTTTTAACTTCAGGAGTTATTGAAAGAATTGGTTTTGAAGATGCATATTTTACAATTAAAGTTAATGGAGAAAAAAATAAGAGTGTTTTACCTATTAAAGATCATGCAAAAGCAGTTGAAGTTTTATTAAATGCTTTACTTCAATATAAAATAGTTGCTAGTTTTGATGAAATTCAAGGTGTAGGACACAGAGTAGTAAATGGTGGAGATTTATTCCCAGAGTCTACTAAAGTTGAAGGAGATGTAATTGCTAGATTAGAAACTATTAATGATTTAGCTCCATTGCATAATCCTGCGGCAATAGTAGGATACAAGGCATTTGCTAATGCATTACCTAAAGCAGGTCATGTATTAGTATTTGATACTTCTTTCTATGTTGATATGCCTAAAACATCATATATCTATCCACTTCCATATGAATGGTATACTGAGTATTCAGTAAGAAAATATGGTGCACATGGAACTAGCCATAAGTATGTTGCTGCTGAAGCTAGAAAAATGTTTAATTTAGGTGATGATGCTAAAATTATTACATGTCACATTGGTAATGGAGCATCAATTAGTGCTGTTAAGGGTGATAAATGTATTGATACCTCTATGGGATTAACACCACTTGCTGGAGTTATGATGGGAACAAGAAGTGGAGATATTGATCCTGCGGTTATTAAATATATTTGTGAAAAAACAGGTAAGAATGTAGCAGAAGTAACTAATGATTTGAATAAGAAATCAGGATTACTTGGTGTAAGTGGAATCAGTAGTGATTCAAGAGATGTTGAAGAAGCTGCTAAAAATGGTAATGAAAGAGCAATCTTAGCTCAAGATTTACAAGTTCAAACTATCGTTAAGTATATTGGTTCATATTTTGTTGAATTAGGTGGATGTGATGCAATCGTATTTACTGCTGGTCTAGGAGAAAATAATAAAGCTATGAGAGAAGCAGTATGTAAGAAATTAGAGGATGCATTAGGTGTAGTAGTTGATGCTGAAAAGAATAATGTAAGAGGAGAAACTAGAGTAATTACTAAAGATGACTCTAAGATTAAGGCTGTAATTATTCCTACTAATGAAGAGTTGGTTATTGCTAGAGATACTACTAGATTATTGAATTTATAATATGAATAAAAATATTAGACATATATACAAAAAGATTAAAGAATACGAAAATATTGTTATTGTAAGACATATAAATAGTGATATGGATGCTTTAGGGAGTCAATTTGCTTTAAAAGAATGGATTAATATAAACTTTCCTAGTAAAAAGGTTTATTGTTTAGGAGTAAATCATCAAAAGTTTACTAGGGAGTTTATTCCTAAAAGTGATACTTTTGATTGCGATGAACCATATTTAGGTATATGTGTAGATGTAAATTCTATTAATAGAATTGATGAGGGAGAAATATTTTCTAAAGCAGATTATAAGATTTGTATAGATCATCATGAATATAAAGAAATCAATGAATTTGATTTTGTTTATATTAATCCTAGTATAATTGCATGTGCACAAGTTATCGCAGAAATCTTATTTAAACTAAAGAAAAAGATGAATACTACAATTTGTAAGTATTTATATGCAGGAATTTGTCACGATAGTGGAAATTTCTATTACCCAAGCGTAAATTATCATACTTTAGAAGTTGCTAGTAAATTACTTAAAGTGGGTAAATTTAATCAATATAATGATATTCATATGCTAGTAGGAATGAAGAGCTATAAAGATTTAGCGCTTACTAATTTCTTGTTTTCAAAATTAGTGTTAGATAGTGATGGATTTGCATACTATATAAATAGTATAGAAGATTTAAAGAAGATAGATGTTACTCCAAGTGGCGCTAATGAAAAGATTGCGGAATTCAATCGCGTAGAAGAAATAAAAATAGTATTAGCTGCTAGTGAATGTGAAGATCATACATATAGATGTTCTATACGCAGTAAAAATATTGAAGTTGTAAAAATAGCACAAAAATATGGTGGTGGAGGGCATAAATTTGCCTGTGGTGTTAAAGATATAGATAAAGAAACATTAGAAAAAATGATGGCTGAACTGATATCTTTGACAAAATAAAAAAATAAATTTTGCAATGTTAAAAAAAGTGTAAAATTTTTTGATATTCTGTGTTGACACTCGTAATGTTTAATGATAGAATACAAGAGCATTGCAAAAAATGGGCCTGTAGCTCAGTTGGTTAGAGCGCACCCCTGATAAGGGTGAGGTCGATGGTTCAAGTCCATTCAGGCCCACCATTATATATAGTGCAATTTGCCAAGTTAGCTCAATAGGTAGAGCAATCGGCTGTTAACCGATCGGTCGTAGGTTCGAGTCCTATACTTGGCGCCACTTGTGGCCTTTTGGAGAAGCGGCTTAACTCACATCCCTTTCACGGATGCATTCACGGGTTCGAATCCCGTAAAGGTCACCAAATTTATAGTGCTGGCTTAGCTCAATTGGTAGAGCAACTGACTTGTAATCAGTAGGTTGTGGGTTCAAGTCCTATAGCCAGCACCATTTTTTTTGGGGCTATGGCGGAATTGGCAGACGCGCCAGACTTAGAATCTGGTGAGAGATCGTGGGAGTTCAAGTCTCCCTAGCCCCACCATTTACAAAAATCGACAAAATCGTATCACTTTCGATAAAAGTCGTTAAATATCGTGGCATTAGCCACTTTTTTTATTTATTAAATTATAATTAATGCCAATATCCTTGTTATTTATTTTTAAAAGAGTGAGAGATACAACAAGGAGATGAAGTATATGTATAAATATTATTTTAGAAGATGTGAAACAGGTTTTCATAAGTGGTGTCAAAGGATTTATTATTGTAAGGACTTAGTAAGTGATTATTATCATTTTAGTGATGATATGAAAGAACATTATAAAGAAAAGTATAAGTTGTCATCAATCATTGTAAATGATTATAAAAAGTTATGTGAATCTTTAAATGATACTCAAAAAGAAATACTTAATAAATATTATATAAATGGTAAATTACCACCATGGGAAACTAGTAGAGAAGATAGGAAAACAATTTACAATAACTGGAAAGATATAGTTTTTCCTAATGGAGCATCTAGAATAAAAACATTAGATATAATGAGTGTTGCTAAAACAATAAAGGAATTAAGAAAGAATGCAGGATACAATAGAGAAGAAGTAGCAGGATTATTAAATATAAGCGTAGCAACATTAAGAAAATATGAAGATGGTAAATCACTTGTAAGATTGGATATACTTGTCAGTATGTTGCAGATATATGGGGGCGATATAAAAGAATTTTTAAATTTAATAAATGGTGATTTTATTGTGTGTAAAAAATCTGCAATAACGTGATATTTTTTTGACATTATTTTGCTTCATATTTAATTAATCACATTGTCTAAATATGATATAATAAATTCATAAAAGCATTATTTTATTTAGATTTAGTAATTATTAAGGAGAACTGATTATGGGCGAAGAAATTAGTAGTGGTATATCTAAGAAAACTTACATTGTTTATTATGATGAAACAGGCGATGATGGAAATAATACAAAATCATCTGATACTTTTTTGTTAACAGCAGTTTATATGCCTATTTCTAAGTGGACTGATACTTATTTAAAAATAAAAGAATTCAGAAAAAAACTTAAAGATGATTATGGATTACATATATCAGAAGAAATACACACAAAACATTTATTGTGTGATAAAGATCCATATAGAAAATATATGTGGTCAGCGGGTCAAAAGCAATCATTAGTAAAGGATATTATAGTCTTTATATCAAATCTAGAAATACAAGTTATTAATGTAATGATTGATAAAACTAGGATTTCAAGACAAGATTATAAAGTGTTAGAAAATGCGCTTACATATAGCATACAAAGGATAGAAAATGATAGTAAAAATGATTGGAATTATATAATTATTACTGACGAAGGAAGAATAGAACCGATGAGAAAAACGGCTAGAGCGATAAGGGTATATAATCCAATTCATTCAAAGTATTCTAGAGATTATGCTAATAAACCTATTAAGAATCTTGTTGAAGATATCTTGCAAAAAAATTCAAATGATTCGTGGTTTATACAGATATCTGATTTTATTTCTTATTTTACTCATTTATATCGAAAATGTTGTGTAGGAAGAGAAGAACTTCCTAAGAGAGTTCAAACTTGTATAGATAAAACTTTTATAGGTAGAGCAATGGCTACCTTTAAAAAAGGTGGGATTTTGAATTTAAATGCAACTAAAGATAATGCCTATGGTATTGTAATTTATCCTAAATAAAAAGCACTACCCTAGGCACATCTGTGCTTCAAGTAGTTCATATATATTATATTTAAAAAGTCAGCAGAAGTCAATTATTTCTAAAAAATGTGAAAACGAATGGTTAGTAATTAAAAGGTTATGACTTTTTTAATAAAAGTTTTGATAGGTTTTATTTAATATAATTAATAAATACTTTTTATATGAATATGTTATAATAATTGTGTAATGAAAGGATGATTTAAATGGAATTAATATATAAAAAAATAGAGAAAAAAGATAGTGAACAATTATTTAAATTAATAGATATTGTTTTAGGAGGATTAGAAAATCCTGAATATTTTATACCTTATGAACAATGGGAATTAGATAGTATGTATGATGAAGTTAATTATGCTCCATTGTATGGTGCTTATGATGGAGATAAACTTGTTGGGATGGCTCAATTATATGTTTCGCAAGATATGTTAAGTGATTTCAAAAAAGAATTTGGATTAGAAGACTTTAAAGTTTGTGAATTAGGAGGTAATCTTGTATTACCAGAATATAGAGGTAGAGGAATTACTACTAAATTACAAACTATGGAGATGGAATTAGCAAAACAATTAGGATTTGATTATATAATTTCTATGGCCCATCCTGATAATATAGGAAGTTGTAAGACATTAGAAAGAATAGGTTTAAACTTTGTAAGAGAAACAAAACTATCTAATGGATTTTTAAGAAAGTTGTATATGAAGAAAATTTAACCTTATAACGATTACACAAGAAGGGGTGCTAAAAATTTTTTGCAAAAAAATGAAAGTTTTCAAAAAGTGTAGTTAGAACCATATCTAAAGAATTACTCTGATACAAATAAGTGTCAGAGTTTTTTATTAACCTTATAACGATTGATTAGCAACTTTGTAACGTTTACTAGGGGTGAGGTTGCTAACGTTAAAAGGTTAGTATAAAACTTATAGTTGAATATTTTTTATTAATAGTGTTAAAAAATGATATAATGTTAATGGTGATTTTGATGGGAAAAGAAATATCTAATATATTTATTTTACATTCTCTTAATGGAGATACGCTTCAAATGTGGGGAAAGGATGTAAAAGAATACTTTGAAAGTAAAGACATTAATGTAATAATGCCAGAATTTCCAATAAGAGCAGAATCTAGATATGAAAAATTTAAAGAAATACTAAAGTTTTATTTAGATAATGGGAAATTGAATTCGGATTCTATTATTGTAGCTCATTCTATTGGAAATGCTTATTTTGTGAGGTTTTGTAAGGAGTTAAACTTTGTACCTAAAGTTTATATAGCAGTTGCTCCAGGTGCAGTTTATGAATATCCTTCAACACGAAATGATTATATTGTGGAAGTAAAAAAGCAGGCATATTGCAAAAAAGATTCATTAAATTTTGTAAAAAATAATGTTAGTGAAAAATAT
>JAZKZZ010000040.1:0-15324 GCA_045612885.1 Bacilli bacterium
CATCACGTAATAATTATATAAGAATTATAATAATTAAAAAAGTAGTAATCGTACAATTACTACTTAATTTTCTTAATAATTTTCTTCTCTTACTTCAAAATAGCTTTGAGGATGTACACATACTGGACATACCTCAGGTGCTTTAGTTCCTACAACAATATGACCACAGTTTCTACACTCCCATACTTTAACAGTAGATTTTTCAAATACTTGTTTAGTTTCTACATTTTCAAGTAATTTTCTATATCTTTCTTCATGAGTCTTTTCAATAGCAGCAACAGCTCTAAATTTTGCTGCTAATGCTTTAAATCCTTCTTCTTCAGCTGTTTTAGCAAATTCAGCATACATATCTGTCCATTCATAATTTTCACCTTCAGCAGCCGCTAATAGATTTTGCTCAGTATTACCAATACCTTCTAATTCTTTAAACCACATTTTAGCATGTTCTTTTTCATTATCGGCAGTCTTTAAAAATAAACTAGCTATTTGTTCATATCCTTCTTTTTTTGCAACTGAAGCAAAATATGTATATTTATTTCTTGCTTGAGATTCACCTGCAAAAGCAATCTCTAAATTCTTTTCTGTTTGTGTTCCTGAATATTTACTCATAGTATTCCTCCTCTTTACACTTACCCCAATATTATATCGTAAAAATATATACTAAACAAATCACTTTTATATTTTTTTAAATAAAAAAGAGTTAAATATAACTCTCTTTTTTTAGATATCAACTCCGAATAAATGCTTTGCTCCTATACCTACAAAGAATGATAATAAGGCTACTGTTACGCTAATAATTGCCATTTCTAGAAATCTTGATTTAAATGGATTTTCTTGAGCAATTGAAGTGTAATATGTAAATACTACAATAATTAATAAGACTGTCACTAACATACAAATTAAGGCTAATATATATTGAGAATTATCTAAAACTAAATATGGAGTAATTAGTAATACTACAGTGATCAAATATGCAATTCCTGTGTATAGACAAGATTTTAGAGCATCACTTCTACCCTCACTTCTACTAGCTAAAAACTCACTTGAAGCCATTGAGAATGTAGCGGAGATACCAATAATTAAACCAGATAATGCAATTAATTTAGTATTTTGCATAGCAAATGTAAATCCCGCAAGAGAGCCTGTTAGTTCTACTAAAGCATCATTAAGTCCTAATACCATACTACCTACATATTTTAATCTTTCTTCATCTAACATCTCCAATAATGCTTTCTCATGTTCTTCTTCTTGTTGTTTAATAACTACACTTTCTTCGACTTCATCTTTTAAATAATCATATTCTTTTTGAGCATTTTCTTCTCCTCTTTCCATTAGCTTAACAGCAAATGTAAACCCAAAAAGTCTAGCTAACAAACTATACTTAAATATTTTAAGTTTTTGGGGTCTCATTTCAATACTAGTATACTTTTTCCAAATTTCGTAATGGTTCTTTTCTTCTTTAGATAATCTTAATAAAACTTTTTTATTCTCTTCTCCTTTTGCGAACTTGGCAATTCTTTGATATATAACACTCTCAGTTAACTCGCTTTGCTGCATCTTTTTTATAATTGATAACGCTTTATTTGATAATTCTTTATTCATACTATCCCTCCAAAAGTATAATAATATAATTTATTTTCTTTTTTAATATTTTTCTCTTAGATATTAAAAAAGAGTTACTCTAGTAACCCTTCTTTGTATATTCCTCTAATAATTCTTTAAACCTATTAAAGTGAACTATCTCTCTTTGCCTTAAAAAATGCAAAGGTGCAAGTACATCTGGATCATCGCTTTGATCTATTAAGTTCTCATAAATAGCTCTTGCTTTCTGCTCTCCTGCCATATCTTCATATATATCAGCTTTTACATCTCCAGTTGATGCCATTGCAGTTGCATTAAATGGTACTCCATTACTATCACATGGATAAATACCTAAACCATGTTCAGTAAAATAAGGTTCCATTCCTGCTTCTTTTATCTCAGCAATAGTCGCTCCTTTAGTAAGTTGAGAAATCATATTATTAATTATCTCAACATGCGCTAATTCTTCAGTAGCTATATCAATCATTAATGCTTTACCACTTTCAGTAGGCATTGTATATGCATGAGATATATATCTTAAGGCAGATATTAACTCACTATTAGGTCCTCCAAATTGAGTGATTAAGACTTTTGCAAATTTCAAATTTCTCTTCTTTATATTTACAGGATATTCTAATCTCTTCTCATACACCCACATTTTACATACTCCTTCCTGATGGTAAAGGAAAACATCCATCTAACCATTGATATTTATCCTTAGAAGTACTATCTACTGACAACAAAGGATAATTATTCTTGTTAAATTCATTAACTAATCGAAAATATTTAACTCTATTTTCATTGAACGCCTCTAAAGCTTGTCTATCATTAGGATTTAAATCTAAATATAATCCTAAATCTAATAAATAAAATCCATATTTTTGAATTTCAAGTAATAGTCTCTCCTTATCATTATTTACAACAGGTGCGCTAGGATTATAATTTTTATATGCATTATAAATATTTCTTTGAATATTGCCTTTTATAAATCCCTCATTTTCATTATAGAAAGTAGCATTATTTCTTTCTAAAATACAATCTGAACCACATACTGAATGATAATAATCATTACAATTATAAAGTCCCATATAATATAAATTATTCATTATTCTTCTCCCTTTCATCATAATATATGAAGAAAAAATCACTCATCATAGGCTATATAATTAAAAAACTCGTAATATTTATAATTACGAGTAATTTATTATTTACTTTTTATTAGGTCTATCTACCTTTTTAACATTATTATCTGCCAATTCAATTACTAGATTTTTCAATCCTTTAAATATTTGATTTGCTCTATTTACTCTCTTTATTGAATAAGTATTTATACTTATATCTGTTAGTTCTCCATTTACTAAAACTTTTTTAGAGAAAATAGTTTTTTGCTCTCTAAAATTATTTACACTAGGAGTCACACCAAAATTACTACTTGTCATACAAATAGGAATAATAATTCCCTTTTCAATAAGAGCATGAATATTCTTTAAATGTGCATTTTCATTGCTACCATTCTCAATTACATATGATTTTAAGTATTGTCCATATTCTTTTCTATGATCTTTATTAACTATACACACCATTGGTCTACTATTATATGATTTAAGATGATGATCATCATGAGGAATATAGATATTTTCTATATCATATTCATCTTCTGTGATTTTTTCTAAATGTCTAGCCATATCATATACTGTATCAATTGTAGGTAATGTAAAATATTTACTTATTTTAGCATTCAACTCGTTAAATTCATTATTTAAAGCACTTATAATACCAGTATTTTTATTCTTATATTTATATCCAGATGAAAGTACTTCTCTTTCGTATTTTGCAATTAATTCGTTATGCCTAATAATATTAGCCTTTTCCTCTCCATAACTAATATAATCATTTTCTTGAGGAAGTTCTTTAATTTTAGATAATACTTCGCTACGATATAATTCTAATTTTTCATTAGCGGATTTTAAATAACTTAGTCGCATAAATCTTCTTATAATTGCTTTTGTATCTTTACTTAAATAGGCTTTTTTCTTTAAAGGAGGTAAAAATTTCTCTTTTAGTCCATTAACATTTGGAATTAGTCCTAAATCTAAAAATGCTTTTTCATATGATTCTATTGCGTAATTTTGATATTGTTCTATGAATTTTAATTCATTAACTTTATCTTTTACTATTTGATTAACTCTTCTATGAACTAAAGATAAGATTTCTTTATCAGTTAATTGTTTTTCTCCTTTATAATTATATTTAACTCCCTTTTTAGCATTAACTAAATCAACTATATCATCTTTAATGATTCTTTTAGTATACAATGGTCTATTTGTGTCTAATATTCTTAAAGCCACTTCATTATCACCAAAAGCCTTTTCAATGTAAGATTTAATTATATCAAGGTTTTGAATATTATTACTCATATCATTGTTAGTAAAATATTGAGGATTGATTTGATCAATATAACATGGATTGATAGATATTAAGAATAAAACATCATCTAGTGAATTAAGCTTACTTTGATCTATTAAATAACATCCATCTTCGCTAATAAACTTATATTCATCAGCATACTCTTCTCCATCATTTACATCATGTCTTATATTAATTCTGTGTAAAACAGGTCTAAAAGCAGTATATGAACTAGGTATAAATTTATCTGGAACCATCTTAATAGTAGCATGACCTTTATCAGTATAATCTAATAATACATATTGATATACCCCTTCATTTGAATAATATCTTGCTACATTCTCTGGATATAATTTTGCAGTATTTTCAATAAGCGCTCTAATATCACTTGAAGTCATATCATTAATATTTTCTAGGGCATTATCATACAAAGGAGATACTCCTAAAATTGTAGAAAAATATCTAAAGTCACTATCATGATCTAATCTAATGCGATATTTCCTTCCATTTAATGTTGTTTTATCATTTAATCTTAAGAAGTTTGTATTACTATAATAACTATATGTATATTTCTCAATCTTATCTAATTCCTCGCATAACATTAATTGTTCATCCTTATTAACTCTATTTTGAATGTTTGTATGCCACCAATAATTATTCATAATTTCATGCCTCCAATGCCTCTATATTTTACCATTGCCATATAGGTATTTCAACAAGAAATATTTGAGATAAAAAAATATTTTTTATATCTTTCCACCACTTAAAAAATAATTGTTGCATTTTTAAATATTGGAAACTATAATATAGGTAGATAAATGGTAATTGCTTTATTAGAATACTTTTTCATAGAAAGATACCCCTTTCCAGTGATAAACAAATGTTGTTCGTTAGTATACCTTAAGTTACCAATTATCAAAAAAAAGAGACTAGATAATTCTAGTCTTTTTTATTTGTAATTTATCTCAATAGAAATTTTATAATTTGTACGTCGTTTTATTTCGCTAATAACTATATCTACAAGTTCTTTAGAGCGCGATATATACTCATAGGGCATTACTAAATCAAAATATAATCTTGAGTTTGAATAAGATAATCTAATATCATGTGAAGACAAATTAGTATCTATTTCATCTAATATTTGATTTACAATTTTCTTAATCTTAGTTAATTCCTCATCTTCTAGATCTATTGGATCAATATGAATTAATAGTTCGATATTATACGTTTCTTTTACTTCTCTTTCTAATAAATCTATAATTTCATGAGCCTCTATTAAAGATAATCTAGCATTCATTTCAGCATGGACACTCATAAATACTTTTCCTACTCCATATTGATGTGTCAAAATATCATGTAATCCCAAGATGTTTTTATTATTTAAAATATGATTATTAATCATCTCTATTGTCTTAGTATCCAAAGATTCACCAATTAACTTATCAATTGCTTCTTTGATTAGTTTAATACCACTTATAGCAATAAATATTGATAATACTATTCCTAGATATCCATCTAAATCTATATTTAAATATTTTGAAGAATATAATCCTATAGCAATAATAAATGTGGTAATAATATCATTTATCGAATCTTTATAACTTGCATATAAGGAGATAGAGTTAATAGCTTTAGCACTATTTTTATATAAAATAGCAATAAACGCTTTAATGATGATATTAATAACTAAAACTAAAAGAATATACCATGCTATATTAGTAACAGTAGGATGTATGATTTTATTAATACTTGAAATAAGTAATTCGATTGAAACTACAATTATTAATACAGAAATCAATAAGCCACCAATGTACTCTACCCTACGATGACCATAAGGATGTTCTTTATCTGCAGGTTTGTTATTAATCTTAAAACTAAATACATTTATTATTGAACTACACGTATCTCCTAGATTATTAATTGAATCTCCAATAAGAGAAATACTATTAACTAATATTCCAATTACTAATTTAATTATAACTAAAATCACATTACTAATAATCCCTATTATTCCTGATAGTAATCCATATTTTTCTCTTACCTTACTATCCTCTGTATCTTTGTAATTTTTTATAAACGTTTTATATAAAAACTTCATCTTATTTGCCCTCACCTCCAATATTCAAATACATTTTTTTATCTTTAAGAGAATTAAATTTATTTAAATCTAAAAGAGAATTAATCTTTATTTTATAGTAACACTCAAACACTTCTTTATATTCATCTATAATATTAATATTTCCTATCATTAATATTTTATCAAATTCACTCTCAAATGAATTTAAATTCAAATGAGTTACTAACTCTTTATTATCTAAAATTATCTTTTTATCTTCGTTTGATACTTGATATCCATTACTTTGAAATCTTATCATTCTGAGTATCCTTAAAGCATCTTCTTTACATCTAGTTAGGGTATCTCCAATAAAGTTTAGTCTTTTATTTTTAATATCATTATAGGAATTATAAAAATCATATAGTACGCCATCTTTATAATATAGTGCATTGATAGTAAAATCTCTTCTTTTACTATCCTCTTTTATATCCTCTATAAATACTATTTTACTAGGATGTCTATAGTCTAAATAATCTTCTTCTTTTCTAGAGTGACTAATTTCTATTTTATATTCATCAATGTCAATTTTAATGGATTGATACCTATCATAATAAACACATTTATAATATTTTTTTAAAATCAAAAGAGCTTTTTTATAATCACTTGTTAAAGCAAAATCCAAATCACTACTACTAACATTTAAAATGCTATCTCTTATGTACCCACCAACTAAATATAACTCTATATTATTCTCTTTACATATATTTAAAAATTTCTCAATTCGTGCATCAAAATTTATTTTCATATACTTCTCCTAAATATCTAGTTTCATTTGACTGCATTTACTAACTGGTGCATAACTTAATCTATGATGTTTACAAATACCATATGTCTCTAAAGCTTCCATATGCTTTTTAGTACCATATCCTTTATTATTTTTAAAATCATACATTGGATATTCTTTATCTATCTCATACATAATATGATCCCTTGTTACTTTTGCAATAATTGAAGCAGCTGCAATTGAAGTAGACAATGCATCCCCATGAATAAGAGGAAGTACAATTACATCATCTAATTCTATTTTCATAGCATCCACTAAAACGACATCTACTTTAAATGGTATTTCTTTTATTAGATCTTCCATTCCCTTTTTGGTAGCGGCATAAATGTTTAATCTGTCTATTGTTTCTTCATCAATTATCTTAATTCCAATATACAAAGCGTGTTCTTGTATTTCTTTATATAGTGATTCTCTTTTCTTTTCACTAAGTTGTTTAGAATCATTAATATCATCATTGTGATATTCTTGAGGTAAAATAACACAAGCAATAGATAATGGTCCTGCAAGTGGCCCTCTTCCTGCTTCATCTACTCCTACTATCACTTTATAACCCTCACTATAATACTTACTTTCATACTCCATTGATGCCATACTATCACCCATATCTAATTATAGTTTATAATACGATGAAAAAAAAGTGACCTATGTCACTTTTCTTATTTATTTGTATCAATATTAAATTCTTCAAACTCTTTATTAGGTAACTCTAAACATACTTTAGCAATAAGACCTTCTTTAAATTCTTTTAAAATCAAATATTGAGCCTGTTCGATATTATATTGATTATTTTTTAATAATAGTCCTCTATTTTTGCATATAATTTCATATACATTTTCTAAAGTATATTCTTTTAAATTATATCGAGTTTCAAATTCATTTCTATAATTATTAATTAAGAACTTGATTGCTATATTGCTTAAAGTATTAATATCTAAAATATCTTCTTTAATAGTACCAATAAGAGCCAATTTTATTCCTATTAATGAATCAAACTTAGGCCATAATACTCCAGGAGTATCTAATAACTCAATATTTGCAGTATTAACCCATTGTAAAGATCTAGTAAAGCCAGGCTTATTTCCTACTCCTGCCGCTTTTCTATGTGCCATCTTATTAATGAATGTAGACTTACCAACATTAGGTATACCAACTACTAATGCTCTAATACCACGATTCTTTATACCTCTTTTTAAATCTTTTTCTATTCTTTCCTTCATTAATAGATTGACTTCATTAATCACTAATTTCTCATTAAATCCTTTATTTAAATCCATAGCGATAACTCTTATAGAATCATTTTTAAAATACTTAGCCCATTCTTCAAGAGCTTCTTGATTAACTAAATCTTTTTTAGATAAAATAACTAATCGTGGCTTATTATATTTACCAATTTGAGGATTTCTTGAAGCAAGTGGTGCCCTAGCATCTAAAATCTCAATAATTATATCTACAACTTTTAAGCTATTCTCAATTTCCCTTAATGACTTAGACATATGTCCTGGAAACCAGTTGATATTCATTTACATCACTTCCTTCTTATAATTTTATTTTATAAATTTATATAATTTTTGAATGCGTGGGATTTTAGTATAAGTATCTATATTCCCAATAAATTCCCACCCGAACTTCTCGTATAAATTATTATGTGGCGTATACAAATATATATCTTTTATATTTAGATCGTTTATAACATTATTAGAATACTCTAATAACTTCCTTCCATACCCATTACCACGATACTCTTTATCAATATAAACATTAGCTAACCAAGGATAAATATCCGGACGCACACTTAAATCATCATAGATAATCTGAAACATTCCAATAATCTTTTTGCTTATACTCATAACGTATGTATATGGTAATTTATCTTTATTCATACTATGACTTACAAAAGACTTCATCTGATCCATATTGAAATTTTCATCTTTACCCCACCAATTATATAACCACTCTGATAAATGCTCAACAACTTTTTCATCAGCATCATATAACTTTTTAATTTCAAATTTTTCCATTATATCCCTCATAAAACTTATTTATATGTTTGTATATGTCATACCAACTATAACATCTTATAATATTGGTTCCATTACATGACTGATTATAAGTGGTATTATAACAAATAACAGGTATTAACTGAGATAAATCATTGATATTACTTGGACTATCTTCAATCATAATATCAATCTTGTTTTCAATTATCTCTTTACCTTTTTTTTCTTTATCCTCTAAAGAAAATACTAATTTATCATAGTTAACTTGATTATCATCTAGCCAATCTTTTACTATTTTTTTCATTTTCAAACCTAATTCATCATCTTTATTAGTAAGCCATCTAGCTGTAATAATATAAATTTCATGCCCATCTTCTTTTAATTTTTTAATCACTTCACTGGCATATGACCTTATTTGTTGAGTTAAAGCATAATCAAAAATATGCTTACTCCAAAATTGATTTTCTACTTCCTTACTAACTGAAAACGTTTTATGATGATGATAATTACTTTCACCCACTATATACTCGATATCGTTTTCATAACAATACTTAGTAAAATTATCTACAACATATTGTTCAACGTTAGTTAATACACCATCAATATCTATTCCTATTCTCATATATATTCCCTATTTCACTCTCTTTGGCCATATTAATTTACGTTTAGAACATTCATTATCAGAATCTTTCTTAACGCATACCATAAATCTTAAAAGTCCTTTACCTGTTATTTCATTTTTACTTACGGCTCCAAAATATCTAGAATCACTAGAATTACCTCTATTATCTCCTAGAACAAAGTATTCATTATCTTTTAATGTTCTTTTAGATATAGTACCTGTAATTTTCTTTACTACATCTTCAATAAAATCTTCTTCTACCACAGTATCATTGATATATAAAACACCATCGCGGTATTCAATTGTTTCTCCAGGTAAAGCTATTACTCTTTTAACTAATTCTTGACCTTTTAGATTACCGCTTTCTTTTTTCACTATAACAATATCAAATCTTTCAATTTTTCCTTCAATACCCCAAGTTAGTGCTCTATCTCCATCACTTAATGTAGGAGCCATTGAGTAACCATCAACCTCTACACTTCTCACTATAAAAGTAGTCAATAACCACGCTAAAAGTAAACATACTAAAATTGAAGAAACCCAACTTATAATAGATTTGGTTTTATTTTCTTTTATTATCTTCTTCTCTTCCATTACATGTACCTCCTAACTTTACTTAATATTGTCTTTTCAATTGATTCATTATACTCTTCTTCATTACATGGAATATTAAATGAAGCCAATATTGATTTTAATTCCTCTAAAGAAGAATTTTCTTTGCTTACACTAACATATGTTCCTACATTCATCAAATCAATAATCTTAATTTCATTGATTTCATCACTATATGTATAAACATTTTTTTCTACATAAAAAGCTTCATTAAAACCAATATGACTAAGAAAATCTACTGTCTCTTCTTCATTAACAACTTCCATTCTAGAAATTGTAACTTCTAAGTCATTTTTCTTTTTAATTGATAAAGATAATTTGTGATTGTCATTTGATAGAACATAACAATTTTCTAATATACTACTGTAATTAGATGACTTTAAAGAGATCGAATCCTTCAAAAAATAACGCTCCTTTATTTGCTTGCTTTTTACTAATTCAATATTATTATTAGCCAAAACAAATTTTATCTCTTCAAAATCTATTAATGATTTAGTAATTATTTCATTATATTTAACCATACAACCACCAATTAAATTATATTAAATATCAGAAAAAAAAGAAACCCATGCAGGTTTCTTTGTCACTTTTATTATTTAACTTCTTTGATTCTAGCAGCTTTACCAGATAATTTACGTAAGTAATTAATTTTATTTCTTCTAACTTTACCTTTCTTAACAACTTCAATCTTGTCAATAACTGGTGAGTTATAGAAGAAAGTACGTTCAACACCAACTTGAGCAGCAGAAATTTTTCTAACTGTGAAAGTCTTACTAACTCCACTACCTCTTGTTGACATAACAACACCCTCGAATACTTGGATACGAGATTTGTCTCCTTCAGTAATTCTTACGTGAACTTTAATTGTATCTCCTGATGAAAATGCAGGGATATCAGTTCTAATTTGGCTTGCTGTAATTTCATTAACTAAATTCATGTTCATAAATTACATTCCTCCATTCATTTCTTATCTTAGGGTGTTCATTATCTGTGACATATAAGTGGACCACCTGCAGCACAAAGCATTAGTATAATACCAAAATAACTACCAATAATCAAGTGTTATTTTACCTTTTATTATTTAAGTCTTGAGTTTCTTTTACTATAATAATCGCGGCTGTATTTTTCATCCTTTTCCATACCAATCGCCATCCTCCTACTTTATTTTAAAAAATCACCTTATTTATCAATGATTTTTATATAGGAGTTTATTTATTTTATCTGCTTTTAATTTTATCAATAACTTTAAATGCTACTCTAATCCCATCTAAAGCGCTTGTAGTAATGCCTGAAGAGTAACCACTACCTTCTCCAGCAGGAAATATTCCTCTTATATTAGTTTGATATGATGCATCTCTTACTATTCTTAAAGGAGAAGTACTTCTCGTTTCAGGGGCCGTTAAAACAGCATCATCACTAGCGAATCCATTTATTTTCCTATCTAAAAGAGGTATTCCTTTAATAAGTGTTTCTATTACAAACTCAGGTAAACATTTTCTTAAGTTAGTAAATGTAATTCCTGGTAGATAACTAGGTCTTATACTCCTGTAGTTTGTAGATTCTTTGTTGTCTACTAAATCTTTAAATAATTGACATGGAGCTTTATAATCTTTACTTACCTCATATGCAAGTCTTTCATACTTTTCTTGAAATTTAATACCTGAAAACAAATCATCATCTAAATCTGATTCATTAACATTAACTAATAAAGCACTATTAGCATTTTCTTTGTCTCTAGCATAATAACTCATTCCGTTAGTAACAATCTCTTTTTCATTACTACTACTAGCTACGACTACACCACCTGGACACATACAAAATGTATACAAAGATCTATTGTTATCTAAATGAACTGCAAGCTTATAATCAGCGCTTGGTAAAGCTTTATGTTTATAATATTTTTCTCCATATTGAGCCTTATTTATCTCTTCTTGTTTGTGTTCAATTCTAACTCCAATTGAGAAAGGCTTCTTTTCTAAATTTATATTGTGACTATTTAACATGTATAGTACATCTCTAGCACTATGTCCTATAGCTAAAACTACACTTTTACATTCTTTATAATAAATCTCATTTGTAAGATTATCTTTTAAATATATTCCCTTTAACTCCTCTTTTTCTTCTTTTATATCTACAAATGTAGTATTGAATTTAATTGTTACTCCTAACTTTATTAACTCTTCTCTAAAATTCTTTACAACATTTATTAAGACGTCGCTTCCAATATGTGGTTTAGATAAATAATAGATATCTTCACTTGCCCCGAACTTAATAAATGTATTCTTAATAAACTCTATTCGTTCATCATTAATGTTAGTAGTTAGCTTCCCATCACTAAATGTTCCAGCTCCACCTTCCCCATATTGCAAGTTTGAATCTGTATTTAATCTGCCATTTAAGAAAAATTCTTTTACATCCTCAATTCTATCCTCTACAGGCTTTCCGCGTTCAACTAAAATTACTTTAACACCACTAAGCGCTAAGACATAGCTAGTAAATAAGCCACAAGGACCAGAACCTACTACGACAACTTCTTGATCACATTTTATGTTATCAATATCTAAAATATATGGTTTATATTCTTTAACATCCTTGTTTTTAATAATCTTACTTATAACTTTTTGATTTACATCTACAATAAAATGACATAAGAAAAACACATGGTTTTTATCTCTACTATCAATTGCCTTCTTATAATATTTAAAATTTAAAATATCCTTACTAGAAACATTTAATTTTTTAGCAATTCTTTGTTTTATCTCTTTATCATCTAATTCAATTCTAACATTACTTACTATATACATTTTTCTTACCTCATAAATATTATACCTAAACATTAAAAAAAGAGGTAATAATTTTTACCTCTTCTTTTTTCCATAAGATGAAAACTATAAGAAATAACTGCCAAGTATTGCTAATAAGATAAATAGGATTAAAATAACTACAAATCCATTATTAAATCCACCATAGCTTTGGCATCCACAACCTGTATTATTCACACAAATACCTCCTTTGTTTTCAATTTATTGTATGCTTAGAGACTCAAAGTGTGACTTTTGCTTTGTCATATTTTTCAATGAACAATATTTTAAATGCTACCACTAATAATGGAGATAAAATCATCCCTATAGTAGAAAATAAGTATGAGAAGATTAAAACTCCTATAATACCTTCAAGTGGATGTAACTTAATTACATTTTTAAAGATTAGTGGTTGAATAATATTAGATTCAACAAGTTGTACTATCATAACTATTACTAAACTGATAATCGCAAAATAATTAGAAACACTATATCCAATCACCACCAATGGTACAATTCCTAATAATGGACCAATAAAAGGAATTAAATTAGTAATTGTAATTATTATTGCTCCAATAAGAGCATATTCTACTTTAAATATAGTAAACAAAATGAATGAAATAGCAAATGTAATTATACTATCTATTAATAATGAATATATATATTTTGAGAAAAATGGAATATATCTAGAAAAGAAATATATTGTTTCCTCTTTTATAATTTTGGGAATAAAACTTTTTATTTTTTCTTTGAGATTACTATAATCATATGAGATAAAAAATGCACTTGAAACTGTTATCCCAACTGAGAAAAACAAATTAAATCCATTCGAAAAAGAATCCATTATTTGATTGGTTTTTATCTGTAAAACATCTAAGATATTAGTTGTATTCATGTTTATATTCAATTTAAGTAATAAAGCATTAATTTGATTCAATAAAGATGGTAATGTATCGATGAATATTTGTATTTGTCTTATAAATGGTGGTATAAATATTATGAAAAATATAATAATCGCTGATAATAATCCAATATAAGAAAATATAACAACTATATTTCGTTTATAACCTTTTCTTACAAATTTTCCTATAATAGTCTCCATACATATACTAATAAAAAATCCAATTAATAAAGGAATAAAAGATTTAAATATTCCTTTAATAAAACTTATTAATCCTAGAGCTTTTAATAACAACAACATTACTAATATCATTAAAATAAAAAATAATATGTTTTTAAGCCTTTTCATGACTCTCACCCATATTATCTTTTACTATTTTTAATTATTTACACAATCAATTATTTTTTCTTTAAGTGTTGTATATCTTCTTTGATATCTGTCGTTATTAATACCATATACAAATGAATTATAATCTCCAATTAAAATTAATTTTTTCTTTGCCCTTGTTATTGCAGTATACACCAAATTCTTAGCTAACATCCTTTGATAATTATAAGAGAATGGAGCAATAATAACTGGATATTCGCTTCCTTGAGATTTATGTACGCTAACACAATAAGCATGTGATATATTTATAAAATCGCCATTAGTGTATTCTACATAGTTATCATCGAAATCTACAGTTAATTTATAACCACCATCTATCTTATCTACACTAATTAGAGTTCCTATATCACCATTATATACATCATCTTCATTTTGATTCTTTAATTGTAAAATCTTATCTCCTTCACGATAGATGACACTACCAAGTTTCATCTCATTTTTAAATTCACTTGGAGGATTAAAATATTCTTGAAGAATAATATTAAAATTATCAATTCCATTCATTCCATTATACATAGGAGCTATAACTTGAATATCATTTGGATCATACCCCTTTTTGATTGCTAATTTAATATAATCTAACAATTTATATTTTATCTCACTATTACTAGTTTCATAAAAAGTTACATCATTATCAAAGTCTTCACTAATATCTTCATCATTTTTAATATGATGAGCTAATTGTACTATATTTGACACTTCAGCTTGCCTGTAAATCTTATTTAATCTAATGATATTAATCAAATTACTATCAATTAAATCTCTTAAAACATTACCAGGCCCAACTGAAGGTAATTGATCATCGTCTCCTACAATTACAATCTGACTAATATTATTAGAAGCATCTAATAATTTAGATAAAAGTATGTTATCTACCATTGAAAACTCATCAATTATCAATAAATCACCCTCAAGAGGATTGTCTTTATTAATAGAAAAAGTATTTGAGTGCAAATCCCATTTTAAATGACTATGTATTGTACTAGCTTTAACACCTGTAATTATGCTAAGTCTCTTACTAGCTCTTCCAGTTGGTGCTGCTAAAATTATCTTATTTTTTGGATATATCAATTCATAAACTTTAATTAGAGCATTTATTATTGTTGTTTTACCAGTA
>JAZKZZ010000041.1:0-22187 GCA_045612885.1 Bacilli bacterium
ATTGTCATAATGATTTAATTAAAGAAATAATTATTAATAAAAAAAATATTTTTAATATGGATACAGATAGATTAGAATATATTTTAGATGCAATTGTTTCTAATGGAGATATTATAGAAGAAACTATATTTACTATATTGGAGGAGAGATTTAATGAGTAGAAAATTGAATGATTATAGAATAAAAGAGTATAAGAGTAGTCTTTTAGTTACTGTTATGCAGGCGTTAATGACTTTTCTTGCTCTTTTTGCATTTTTTATGGTTTATCTACCAGTTGCGGAGAAATTAATTATACCATTTGAAAGTCAACAAAGTGACATTGTTCCATTAATTTTACGTTTTGAAATGAAACGTGAAACGATGTTTGGTGTTGTCTTAAATCCAACTCAAGATTTGAAAACAACAGTTTCAATAATGTTTGCAATATATAGTGCATATTTGTTCTCAAATATATCAATTAATTCATTTATTCCATCTGTTGGTAAAAGTATTTATGCAAAACTATCTAAATTAATAGAAATTTTAGTAGCAATAGTGTGCTTATTTGTGATGTCGATATACTTTATAAATATTAGTAGAGGAGGAAATATATTTAGTGATAAGATCGATATGAGTTACTCTAATTTACATGTGATAGTTGTTGTGATTAATCTTATTATTTCTATTGTTGCATATTTTACAACAAAAAAAGTATCTATTTATGACTAGATTGCTGGTATTATCGTGAATTGTTATAGTATAATTTTATTAACATGGGGGTTTGGCTTATGGATAGAAATAGTTTAGATGAAGAAATTGAAATTTGTAGGAGTATATTAGAAAAGTTTAAAGAAGAAATGATGGATTGCAAAAACGATTATGAGAATCTTAAAAATTTAAAGGATCAAGATGGGGATAATCCGAACTTTAAAAAAGCGCTTATGGCGGTAAAAGAAAGACATGATGATATTGCTCTTAGTGTTAAGTTAATCAAAAACAGATTAGAAAAACTAGAAGAAGAAAAAAACGCTTAATATTTAATAATAGAAAACATGAAAATGCTAGTTTCAGTGATATATAGATTAATTAATCTATATCTATCCGATACTAGTGTTTTTTTATTTTGATTAATGAATATAAGATAAATGGGAAAAATTACTAACAAAATAGTTAATTAAGTGATATAATATTGGAGTTTGAAGGGAGAGTTATTTATGAAGGCTAGTAAAATGCTTATATCGACATTAAAAGAAGCACCTAATGAAGCTATTATTGATAGCCATATCTTATTATTACGTGCAGGATTGGTTAGAAAATTAGTATCAGGAGTATATAACTACATGCCCCTTGGGAAAAGAGTATTAAATAAAATTGAAAATATAGTAAGAAAAAACATGGATGAAGCTTCATGCCTAGAAATCTTATCTAGTGCTATGCAACCTAAAGAATTATGGGAGTATAGTGGTAGATGGAGTAAGTATGGACCTGAGCTAATAAGATTTAAAGATAGACATGAAAGAGAGTTTTGCTTAGGACCTACCCATGAAGAGGTATTTACTGATTTAGTTAAAAACGAAGTTAAATCTTATAAAAACTTACCACTTAATATTTATCAAATTCAAACAAAATATAGAGATGAAATGAGACCTAGATTTGGATTAATGAGAAGCAGAGAGTTTATTATGAAGGATGCTTATAGCTTTGATGTTAATGAAGAAGGATTAGATGTTTCATATAATAAAATGAAAGAAACATATTCTAAGATATTTGATGAGTTTGGATTGAAATATAAGATTGTTCTTGCTGATACTGGAGCAATTGGTGGTAATGGTTCCCATCAATTCATGGCACTTAGTGATGTAGGAGAAAGCACTATCATTTATTGTAGTCATTGCGATTATGCTGCAGATGAAGAAAAAGCCGAATCAATACTAGAAAAATATAATAGTGATGAAGAATTTAAAGAGTTAGAAGAAGTATATACTCCTAATCATAAGACTATTGAAGAAGTTAGTGAGTTTTTAAATGTTAGTAGTAAGGATTTGGCAAAAGCTCTTATTTACTATGCTAAAAATAAATATGTTTGTGTATTAATAAGAGGAGATAGAGATGTTAATGAAATTAAACTAGCTAATGCTTTAGACGTTGCTGAATTTGAGTTACGCTTAGCAAGTGATAAAGAAATCGAAGAATTAGGATTAGTTAAAGGATTCTTAGGGCCTATTTCTATGGATTTAGATATTTATATGGATTTGGAATTAGAAAATCAAAAAAATCTTCTTATTGGTGCTAATAAAAAAGATTATCATATCAAAAATGCCAACTTAAATAGAGATTTTGAGGTAGTTAAAATAGCAGATTTTCGATTAGCAAAAGAAGGGGATATATGTCCTAAGTGTGGTAAGAGATTATCAAGCGAAAAAGGTATTGAAGTAGGTCAAATATTTAAGTTGGGTACCAAGTATAGTGAATCAATGGGATGTACATATTTAGATGAATTTGGTAGTACTAAGCCAATGATTATGGGATGTTATGGAATTGGTATCAGTAGAACATTACAAAGCATTATTGATCAAAATCATGATGAGTTTGGTATTAAATGGCCACTTAATGTAGCTCCATATCATGCAGTAGTAGTTCCTGTTAATTATAAAGATGAAGAAATGAAGAAATTAGCTGATACTATCTATGATAACTTATTAAATGAAGATAATGAAATTATCTTAGATGATAGAGATTATAAAATAGGATTCAAATTTAAAGATTGGGAGTTAATTGGCATTCCTTACATGATTGTTGTAGGAAGAAGAGCAAGCGAAGGAATAGTAGAAGTAAAAGATAGATATACAAACGAAAAAGTAGAAATGTCCCATAAAGATGCTGTTAAGTTTATTTTAGAAAGAGTAAAAGGAGGAATGTAAATGAGTAAGAAATTTTATATTACAACCCCTATTTATTATCCGAGTGGTAATTTTCATATAGGTAACGCCTATACTACAATCATTGCTGATTGTATAAAAAGATATAAAAAGAATAAAGGATATGATGTTTACTTTTTAACTGGTACTGATGAGCATGGAGAAAAGATTGCTACTAAGGCCAGTGAGAAAGGTGTTACACCGATTGAGTATGTAGATGAGATAGTAGCTAATGCTAAAGTCTTATGGAAAGAGTTAGGAATAGAGTATGATGACTTTATTCGTACTAGCGAAGAAAGACATACTAAAGTAGCACAGTCTATTTTCTCTAAATTCTTAGCACAAGATGATATTTATAAGAGTAGTTATAAGGGATTATATTGTAAGTCATGTGAGGCGTATTGGACTCCTACTCAAGTTGGAGAAGGAGATACATGTCCTGATTGTGGTAAAGTGACTGAAGTTAAAGAAGAAGAAGCTTATTTCTTTAGAATGAATAAATATGCTTCTTGGTTAATTGAATACTATAAACAACATCCTAACTTTGTAGTTCCTCAAGCTAGAATCAATGAAATGCTAAACAATTTCTTATTACCTGGATTGAATGATTTATGTGTATCAAGAACTAGTATTAGTTGGGGAATACCAGTTAGTGAAGATCCTAGACATGTGATATATGTATGGATTGATGCTTTGACTAATTATATTAGCGCCTTAGGTTATAATGGAGAAAATGATTCTTTATTTAAAAAATATTGGGAAGACGAAGATTGTGAAGTTGTTCATCTTATGAGTAAAGAGATTATTAGATTCCATACTATTTATTGGCCTATTATGTTAAAACAATTAGGGCTTAGATTGCCTACTCAAATTTACTCTCATGGATGGGTACTAATGAAAGGTGGCAAAATGTCTAAGTCTGTAGGTAATGTAGTATATCCTGGCTATTTAATAAATAGATATGGTGTAGATAGTCTTAGATATTATATGACTAAAGTTGTACCTTTTGGTCAAGATGGTACATTTACTCCAGAAATGTTTATTGAGAATATTAACACAGATTTAGTTAATAATATAGGTAATTTATTATCTAGAACTGTAGCGATGATTACTAAATATTTTGATGGTGTAGTTCCTAATTTAGATGAATCCGAATTTGATGAATTTGACACTAAATTAGTAAATAATTTTACTAATCTAATAGAAAAATTTGAAGAAAATATGGATAGCCTTAAATTAACTGAAGGCATTAGTACTATCTTTGAATTAGGTAATGCAGCCAATAAATATATTGATGAAAAAGCACCATGGGTTTTAGCTAAAGATGAGAATAAGAGAGTAGAGTTAGCAAATTGTATGAACTTACTGGCTGAGTCGCTTAGGAAGATTGCTATTATGTTTACTTCTTTTTTAGTAGAGACTCCAGAGAAGATGTTTACTCAACTTGGAGTTAAAAAAGAAGATAAAGTTTATTCTACCTTAAAAGAAAATTTAAGTGCTAATAATCATGTTGTAAAACTAGAGGCTTTGTTTAATAGATTAGATTTAAACGCTGAAGTAGAGTACATAGATACAAAAATGAAAGAGGGTAAACCTTATTAGGTTTATCTTTTTTTTATAATTTTCCACTTTTTTCAACAAACTTGACCGATAATCTTTAATTTATTGATATCAAGTATTATTATTTAAGTAATCTAACTGAGAAATGGAGGTGTTTTTTGCTATGAAAAAGTTTTTTGACAAAAAACTGAATACATTTGCATCTGGCACTTTCTCTATGCTAATTAAGTGTAGTGTTTTTCTTTTTGGATTATTATTAATGATTTTTGCATCAAATATAAGTAAGGTTGAAGCGGCTTCAATAACTCTTTGTGACGGTAATGATAAAACAAATAGCACGTATACAACATCTATGGAAGTTTGGATTTGCGAAACTAGTGGTCTTGCGAGTCCTGTGGTGTATGGATATCATGTAACATATGATATTGACGGTGGATATATAGTTTCTAATAATTCATACACTGCAAGTGTTTTCTCTGATTTTCAAGACCCAGCAGGAATAAGAGGTTTGTTAGGTAGTGCCACTACTGCCGCAAATATGGGAATGACTTCTTATACTACGAAGCAATATGCTTATGGAACTGTTTCTTTTTCTGGTCAAGATATTACTACATCAGGTACTGGTAGTACGACTATTGCACAATTAGAAGCAAATAAAATTGAAAATATAGCGTTAAAAGAATCTCTTACTAATGCTGCTAGAATGGTTGGTGGAGACATAGTTATTGGTATGATTAATGTTTGTATTTACAATGGTGATCCATATGCAACAGGGACAGGAAGATACACTCAAATGTTATGTGACCAAATTAGTTGGGGAACTTTGGCACAAATAAATGCTCGTCCAAAATTAACTATTTGCGATGGCAATGATAAAACGAATAGTGATTACACAACATCAATGTCTGTATGGATTTGTGATATCACTATGCTTGAAAGCCCAGTAAGTGGTGGTTCTGGTGGCTATCATGTAACTTATGATATTGATGGAGGATTTATTTTATCGGATGAAGCATATGATTCGAGTATTTTTGATTACATATATGATCCAGCAAATATTAAAAATTCATTATCAAGCGCCTCTGAAGTAACCAGTTTAGGTATGGGGCTAGAAGCTTACTCGCCTTTCGAGTATGCTTATGGGATTGTTTATTATTCTGGTCAAGACGTTACTACATCAGGCACTGGTAGTACGACTATTGCACAATTAAAAGCAAATCAAATTGAAAATATAGCGTTAAAAGATTCTCTTACTAATGCTGCTAGTGAGGTTGATGGAGCAGTGTTTATATCTACTATTAATGTATGTGTATATAATGGTGATCCATATGCAACAGGGACAGGAAGATACACTCAAATGTTATGTGATCAAATTAATTGGGGAACTTTAGCTCAGATATATGATACTGTACCTGCATTTGGTGTGACTTATCTTATGGATCCTGATATTGATGACGAAAGTTCAAGATGGAACTATACTAATAATCGTTCTTCAACAGTAATAATTGAAACAGGTTTTTGTAATTATATTGAACTTCGTTTAAATAGTAGCACTGCTTCATCATTTAATACTATATATTGTGCATTTGATGGTTCAACTGTTCCTCATAATAGCAATGTAACTAGTATTACTTTACCTTCTAGTGTTACTGAAGGAGTAAATACAATATATGTAAAAGCATATAATCATCATGGAGACTATAATACTACGAGTTTTACCTTTACCTATGATACAGTAGAACCAGAAGTTTCTGAGTTTTATTTGACAGATGAAGATGGTATACCTTTAGAGTATACTACATCCTATTTTAACTATTTTGGTATGAGTTTATATACAGGTGATACCAAGTTATGGTCAGTATATATTGAAACAGAAGAAGGGGATTGTTTATATAATGAATATAATCCTGCTGATAATTCTTCAAATGCTGTTGAATTTATAATATTAGGTGAAATTAATTTAACGGATGATTATCCAGAACAAATTTTACTTATCTATATTGAAGACTGGGCTGGTAACACTTATGCTTCGTCATTTACTATACAATTTGGAGTTCCAATCCCAGAAATATTAGGAATTATGGTGGAGGGTAATGATTCTGCAGACAATCCACGCTTCACAAACACAAGAACTGTAACTATATCTTTTGGATTAGTTAGAGCAATGGCGTATAGTTTTACAATAAAAGATTCTACTTCTCAAATTTATTCATATCAAAATCCTGGTAACAATATGTTCTCAGAAATGTCAGTTTCTGCTAATTTACTTAATGCACAAGGAACACATACTTTAACATTAACTGTAACTACTGCATCAGGTTCAGACAGTACTACTGCAACAATTATATTAGATACGATAGCACCTACAATCACTAGGTATAATTTAATCGATGAAGAATATATTGGAACTGTAGTAACTGAGTCTAGTAGTAAAGTTTTATACAGTAATCAAACTGCTTTAATTACAGATATTGTTGCAACTGACTCAAATAATGATGCCTATAATACTTTATACTATAAGATAAGTAATACTGAAGAATATGAAGATGGAGTATACACAACACAACCTTATTCTGATTTGACTCTATTGAGCACTTCAGAGGGAAGAAAAACCTTGGTTTTAAGTGTAAAAGATAGTGCAGGTAATATTGCTACTAGTACTTTTTACGTAGAATATGATATTACTGCTCCAATAATTTCAGATGGAACATTCGTTATAGGATGCGATTCATATGGTAATTATTGTGGTTACATCAATAGAAGTACTCTACTTGCTGATGGATCATCTGTACTTCCATTTAAATTTATGCTTGATGAAGGTGATTATTATCAATTTACTTTCATTGCAACTAATGCTGCTGGATATAGAGAAGTATTCACATCTTCAATGTCATATATGGATGATATTCAATATGAATTGCTAATCGAACACCCTCTTGACAGTTATTATGAAGCAACAGTGACTGTAACGGACAGAGCAGGTAATACTGACACAGCATATACTGATGGGGCACGTGATACATCTAGTCCTCTTATTCAAATAACAGAGAGAACTGTAGAACAAGGATATTATGCTGGCACACAAATGTCAGCAAATTTGACTGACTATGATTACTATAACGATGAAGAAATTAGCATGAGACTTTTAACTATAACTTCATCTTATGAATTGCATGCGTCTTTACTTGTAACTAGGGCAGTAGATTTAGAGTTTAATCATAATGTTCCTTATTCTATTGCTGACAATTACTATTATTTATATGCTTTTATTGAAGTTGTACACGCATATGACTGGGCTGGTAACCCATTAGTAGACTACGATTATTTAATAGAATTTAACGGTGATGAATATTATGTTAAAGAATTTGTTATTGATATTATAGGTGATGATACTCAAGAAGGTATTTTAAATGAAGACTATGTACCAGAAGATTCAAATACTGATAATGACTATACATATCAATTAATTGGCGAATCTACTAAATTTTTACTAATAGGTGTTAATACATGTGTATCTGGCTGTACTTTAAATGCTTTACTACAAGATTATGGATTTACACTTATTGATGATGTAATTGTTTCAGATAGCAATTATCTTCCTAAGAAATTAATTAGACATGGTCAATCTATGGAATTAGTTGATATTTTAGTTATTAATACTGCTCCTAGAGTTGGTTCAACTAATACTGGTGCAAGTATAACAATCAACAAGGGAGAAGAAGTTTCTAATATTGGATTATCATTTAGAAGTTCTGATGGTGAAAAATTAGAGGTAGATACATTAATCACTTTAAATGGAGTAAAAGTAAAAGAAGTAGATACTAATGTTCCTGGTGTATATAGCGTTAGACAAATGGCAACAGATAAATATGGTAAGAAGGCTGTTGTTACTAAAACAATAACTGTTTTAGATGCAGAAGTAAAAGAAGAAATTATAGAGGAAGAAGAAGTAATGGTAGTAGAAGAAATTTTAGTACCTGTTGTTCATAATGCAAAAAATGTAGAAACTGCTTCGAATACTCAAGTAACAGGAAATACTGTTGAAGTTATTGAACCAGTTGAAATGCATATCGAAAAGAAAGAGAATATTAAAGGTTATCAAAAGAGAAAGGAAATAAGAAGAACTAAAAAAGAAAAATTTAGTTTCAAATTATTTTCTAAATATTTCTTTAAGATTTATGACGGCTAGTTACGCTGTTTATAATATAAAAACTTAAGGTAGATACAAAAAATATAATATTTCATTTCTCAAAAGATGATAAGTGATACCAGGGGTATATGGTATCACTTATTTTTGGTTATATTTCTCCTATAGATTGAATATATATTTAATAGATATAGGAGGAATATGATGAAGGTAAAAAAAATAGTATCATTTTGTTCGTTATTTAGTTTGGTTTTGATTTTGTCAGTATATTATGTATTATCACCTGTTTCTATCAATAATAGTGCAACAGTCAATAATGAAGTTATTAATGAAAGTGATGTGGTTGTAGATGTTTTAGATGGTGAGAGTGCATATTTTGATAATCTTGAAGTGCTAAAGCAAAGTGCTTTTTTAGATGAAATAAAAGAGTTAGAAGCAATTGTAGCTAGTTCGAGTGCAACAAGTGAAGAAAAATTACAGGCATTAGAAATTAAAAATCAGAAAACTAAGATGAATGAAAAAGAAAAGCAATTATCCAATACAATAAAAGAACAAGGGTATACTAATGTGTATATAGAATATGAAGGGGATAAAGTGAATGTTTTAGTAGGAAAAAGAGATGCTACTAAAACAGATGCATTAAATATAATAAGAACAATTTATCCTTCCTTGGATGAGGGATATACTCCTTCAGTTATGTTTAAATCATAAGCTCTTCGGAGCTTTTTTTGTTTAATAAGCATTCTATTGAATAATGTGTTTTCTTTTTATATAATATAAAAAAAGAAAAGAGGGAATTATATGGCACAAGCTGTTTATCATTATATAGAGAATTATTCAAATATGGGGAAGATTGGAATAGCATTTAATGCAATTACTGATATGCTAAAAGAATCTATTAAAGATATTAAACATGTCACTTTAGCTAAAGGTATACAATGCGAAGTTAACAAAGATAAAGTGTTTGTTGTTAATGTAAGTATTAATGTTGACTATGGTACGAATGCTAATGAGGTTAGTGAGACTATCCAAGAAAGAATAGAAAATGCTTTGAATAATATGTGTGAGATAAGAAATACTAAAATTAATGTTAAATTAGAAGGTATTATTACTAAGTAAGTATTATGAAAAGAATAGAAAATTTAATTAAAGTTTTAAAGGAAAAAGAAGTGGATGGGATAATTATTACTAGTTATCCTAATATTTTTTATTTTTCTAATTTTACTAGTGAAGATTGTCTCCTTTATGTAGAAAAGAATAAAGCTTATTTGATTACCGATTCTAGATATACATTGCAAGCAAAAAAGGAAGCTAAGGAGTATCAAATTATTATTAGAAAATCATCATATATAAAGGAATTAAAGAACCTTGTTAAAGGGAATAAAATTTTGTTTGAAGATTCTATTAGTTATTCTATGTATAATGAATTAAAAAAAGAGTTAGATATCGAATTAGAAACTATTAATATTGATTATTTAAGAAATGTAAAAGATAGTAGTGAAATTAAATCTATTACTAGAGCTTGTAATATAGCTAGTGAGTGCTATTATCACATTTTAGGATATATTAAGCCTGGTATGAAAGAGTTTACTATAGCTAATGAAATTGTACGTTTTATGAAAGAAAAAGGTGCAAGTGGTGAATCTTTTGCTACTATTGTTGCAAGTGGAAGTAGGGGTGCTCTACCTCATGGAGTTGCTAGTAATAAAGAGATTAATGAAGGAGATTTTGTTACTTTAGATTATGGTTGTGTATATAAGGGATATTGCAGTGATATTACTAGAAGTTTTATGATATCTAAGGGAAATGATAAACTCATAAATATTTATAATATTGTAAAAGAAGCACAAAGAAGAGCAATAAAAGGGGTAAAAGAGGGTATTAAAGTATCCGAGATTGATAAGATTGCTAGAGATTATATTACTAGTAAAGGATATGGTAAATATTTCACACATTCTACCGGTCATGGATTAGGAATAGTAGTACATGATCCTATCTCTGTAAGCAAACTTAGTGATCTTGTTTTAGAAGAAAATATGGTTATTACTATAGAGCCTGGGATCTATATAAGAGGACTTGGTGGTATTAGAATCGAAGATGATGTATTAGTTACTAAGGATGGATGTAAGGTTTTAACTAAAGCAACTAAGAAATTGATTAGCATTTAAAGTATAGAGTATATATTTATATACTCTTTTTCATTTGTTTTATACAAATAATAGTTTATTTAATTTGATAATTATGATAAAATTCTTATGGATTAAGAAATGAGGTTGACAATATGGCAAGTAGAAATAAAATACAAGAGTTGGTAGTTTTTGCTCTTTATCAATATTTATTTTATTATTCATATGATAAAAGACCTTCATTAAAAGAGATTATTGAGAGCGTATTTGAATGCAAATCAAGTGAATGTGATGAATTTGCAAAAGAGTTAATTAAGAGTGCAATTAAGAATGCAGATACAAGTATTAAAGATATTTCTGCTTATTTAAACGATTGGACATTTGATAGATTAAATTACATAGAACAAGCTATTTTATTATCATCATATACTCAATTTAAGTACCTAAATCAACCTAAAACTATTGCGATAAATGTTGCTATAGATTTAGCTAAAAAATATTGTGATGACAATTCATACAAATTTATTAATGGAGTACTAGACAACTGTTTATGTTAAATCACAATGTTAGTGTTATCACAGTTAGTCAGTTAAATACATATTTAAAGAGTATATTAGATAGTAATCCTTTACTTAATAATTTATTAGTTAAAGGTGAAGTAAGTAATTTAAAATATTATCCAAGTGGGCACATTTATTTTTCTTTAAAAGATGAAGAGGGTGTAGTTAAGTGTGTTATGTTTTCTACATATGCTTCTAAACTAAATGTTTCATTAAAAGAAGGAGATAAAATCATTGTTAATGGCTCTTTATCTATTTATGGAGCGAGTGGCTCATATCAAATATATGTTAAAGCTTTAGAAAAAGAAGGATTGGGTAATTTATATTTAGAGTTTGAAAAGTTAAAAAATTCATTGAAGGATAAAGGGCTATTTGATGAAGGACATAAATTACCACTTAAGGAATATCCATTAACAATTGGAGTTATAAGTGGTAAGACGGCAGCAGGTCTTAGAGATATTATTACGATTATAAAAAGAAGATGGAGACTAGCTAAGATTATTGTCTTTCCATGTCTAGTTCAAGGTAAAGAAGCTCCTAGTAGTATTATTAGAGCTTTGGATGATGCTTCTAAATTTGATTTAGATGTTACTATTTTGGCTAGAGGAGGTGGGTCTCAAGAAGATTTATGGTGCTTTAATGATGAAAAATTAGCATATGCTATTTATAATTACCCTAAGCCAATAGTAAGTGGTATCGGTCATGAGATTGATTTTACAATTGCTGATTTTGTTAGTGACTTAAGGGCTCCTACTCCAAGTGGTGCAGCAGAGATTGTAACTCCTAGTAGTGAGGAACTATTAAGCAATATTAATTCTTATAAGAACATTCTTATAAATAGAGCTAGACATGTTGTTAATGAAAAGAGAAATTCTCTTTTAGAATATGAAAACTATTTATCAAGAGAATATTTTTATAAAATGATTAATGATAAAAGATTGATTCTTAATGACAAAAAAGAAGAATTAAAAAGTAATTATTTTAAATTTTCATTAATACATAAAAATGAGATAAAAGAGAATCTGAATATGCTGAAATTAGGTTATAATAATTTTCTTAAAAAGCAAAGAGTAGATTTAATAAATGAAATTAGATTATTAGATAATATCTCTCCACTTAAAGTATTACAAAGAGGGTATAGTGTTGTTAGTAACACTGAAGGTATTATAACTAGTAGTAAACAACTAAATATTGAAGATATAATTAGAATTAGATTACATGATGGTAAAATATATGCCTCAGTAACAAGAAAGGATGATAGCAATGAATAACAAAAGTTTTGAAGAAAATTTAAATAGATTAAAAGAAATAGTAAAACTTATTCAAAGTGGTGAATTAAGTTTGGATGATTCAATAGAAGTTTTTAAAGAGGGAATTGAATTAAGTAAATATTTAGAAAATAAACTATCATCTGTTGAGGCTGAGGCCGTTAAAATATTTGAAAATGATGAACTAGTGGACTTTGAATAAGAAGGTGAAGTATGGATAAGAGTAGAATTAGAAACTTCTCTATCATAGCTCATATTGATCATGGTAAATCAACTTTAGCAGACCGTATAATCGAATATACAGGAGCAGTTGAAAAAAGAGATATGAAATCTCAATTATTAGATAATATGGATATTGAAAGAGAAAGAGGAATAACAATAAAATTAAATACAGTGGCTTTAACTTATAAAGCAAAAGATGGACTTGATTATTATTTTCATTTAATAGATACTCCAGGACATGTAGACTTTGCTTATGAAGTTAGTAGATCTTTAGCGGCATGTGAAGGTGCGCTTTTAGTGGTAGATGCAGCTCAAGGAATACAAGCACAAACTATTGCAAATGTATACTTAGCTCTAGATAATAACTTAGAAATAGTACCAGTAATAAATAAGATAGATTTACCTAGTGCTAGACCTGATGAAATTAAACAAGAGATTGAAGATGTATTAGGTATCCCTGCAGATGAAGCACCATTAATTAGTGCTAAAACAGGATTAAATATAGAAGATGTTATGGAAACCATAGTCAAATATGTTCCTGCTCCTAGTGGAAATGATAACAATCCTTTACAAGCATTAATTTTTGATTCTTATTATGATGCATATAGAGGTGCAATAGTCTTTATAAGAGTTAAAGAAGGATGCATAAGAGTAGGAGACAAAATCAGAATGATGGCTACTAACCAAGAATATGAAGTGTTAGAGTTAGGAATCAGAACACCATATGAAGTAAAAAAAGATGTATTAGAAGCAGGTGAAGTTGGTTGGATTGGTGCCTCTATTAAGCAAGTAAGAGATGTTAGAGTAGGAGACACTATTACCTCAGTTGATAATCCTTGTAAGGAACCATTACCTGGATATAGAGAAATGGATCCAATGGTATATTGTGGTATTTATCCAATTGATAATGCTAAGTATAACGATTTAAAAGATGCTCTAGAAAAATTGAAATTAAATGACGATTCTTTAGTCTTTGAACCAGAGACTTCTCAAGCATTAGGATTTGGTTTTAGATGTGGTTTTTTAGGTTTGCTACATATGGATGTAACAGAAGAGAGAGTAGAAAGAGAGTATAATATACCACTTATTGCCACAGCACCATCAGTTATATATCATGTGTACTTAAATGATGGAAGCATGGTGGAAATTGATAACCCTAGTAAGTTACCTGATGTTACTAAAATAAATAGAATTGAAGAACCTATTGTAAGAACTACAATTATGACTCCTAATGATTATGTTGGTCCATTAATGGATTTATGTCAAAAGAAAAGAGGAGTATATAAAGATTTAATCTATATTGATAGTAATAGAATGGAACTTATTTATGAATTGCCACTATCAGAAATAGTTTATGATTTCTTTGATAAGTTAAAATCATCTACTAAAGGCTATGCTTCTTTTGACTATGAATTATGTGGTTATAAAGCAAGCAAATTAATCAAGATGGATATTTTAATTAATGGTGACACTCTTGATGCTTTGTCAGTTATTGTTCATAAAGATAGTGCCTATTATAGAGGAAATTATATTTGCGAAAAACTTAAAACACTTATTCCTAGACAACAATTTGAAGTGCCAATTCAAGCAGCTATAAATGGTAAGATTATAGCTAGAAGTACACTTAAGGCAATGAGAAAAGATGTTCTTGCAAAGTGTTATGGTGGAGACATTACAAGAAAGAAAAAATTATTGGAAAAACAAAAAGAAGGTAAAAAGCGAATGAAGTCTGTAGGAAGTGTTGAAGTTCCTCAAGAGGCATTCATGGCTATATTATCAATGGATGAAGATTAGGAAGTGAGTAAAATATGAGTAGAGTAGATGCAATGTATGTACATATACCTTTTTGCAAGAGTATATGTTCTTATTGTGATTTTACGAAAGTATTTTACTCTTTTTTATATGAAGAAAAATATTTGGATTCTTTATTTAATGAGATAAAGTTAGAAAAACCAAATCGATGTAAAACTATCTATATAGGAGGAGGAACTCCGAGTGTTTTATCTAATAATGGATTAGAAAGATTACTTGGTTTTTTGTCTAATTATTTAGAACAAGAATATGAATTTACAATTGAAGTCAATCCAGAAACTATTGATGAAGAAAAAGTTAAAATATTTAAAAAATATGGAATTAATAGAGTAAGTATTGGAGTTGAATCGTTTAATAATGATATGCTTGTTTTTTTAGGTAGGAAGCATAGTTATGATGATGTGAAAAATTGTGTTAATTTATTAAATCAATATGATATTACTAATTATTCTTTTGATTTTATTTATGGTATAAGAGGATTAACTATTAATCATCTTGAATATGATTTTAAATGTATTGATATACTAAATCCTAAACATCTATCTTTTTATAGTTTAATTTTAGAAGATAATACGTGTTTAAAAGCAAAGCAATATCAAGAATTAGATGAAGATGAAGTTGTAAATCAATATGATTATATTTATAAGGAATTAATTAAACGTGGGTATAATCAATATGAGGTTAGTAACTATTGCAAAGAAGGTTATAAATCTAAACACAATTTAGTTTATTGGAAAGATAAACAATATTATGGATTTGGATTAGGAGCAAGTGGATATATAGATAATAAAAGATATGTAAATACTAAGAACTTAACTAGATATCTTATTTGTGACTATAAAAGAGAATATGAAGAGTTAACTATAGAGGGTATTAAAGAAGAATATATATTATTAGGTTTAAGGTTAAATGAAGGAATATCTCTAAAAGAGTATAACAATAAGTTTAATGAAGATTTATTAAATATAAAAAAAGAGGAGATAAACTCACTCATAAATGATAATTTAATAAAAATATCTGGTGATAGATTATTTACAACTTATAAAGGTATGTTATTATTAGATATGGTTATACTTAAATTAATATAGGGAGGGATTAGATGCTATTACATGAAAGAAGATTTTTAGCTTCACTTATAGATATTGGTATAGTATTGCTATTGTCATTAATAGTTAATCTATTTATTCCTAGTGTACCTTTTGCTAGTAATCTGATATTCTTTACAATTTATTTTATTATCGGTTTCTTATATATGTTTTTGTCTTTATTGATAAGTAAAGATAGTACAATAGGATTATATTCTATATCTGTTAAATTAATGGGAAAAGATTGGGAAAAACCAAATATTAAAATGATATTTTTAAGGGCTATTACACATGCTGTTCCTGCGTTATATTTAGTAAATATATTATATATGACATTGAATAAAAGTACAGAAACACTGTTTGATGTAATATCTGATTCATTTATGGTAAAACTTGGAGATACCTATAAAGTAGAAGAAGAAAGAGAGTTAAGTTAACTCTCTTTTTTATAATATTTAATTGTAAATTCTTCTTTCTCTATCTCTTTATATAATCTGAATTGCTCTTTATATTCAGGAAAGTAAATATTGCCTTCATATTCTTTTTTCACTTCGGAAATGATTAGTTCATCACAATAATTTAAAAATTGATTATAGATTGATGCACCTCCACATATGAATACAACTTCATCACTTTTTAAGTATCTATCTAATAGTTCTTGGATTGAAGTTACTACTTCACATCCTGGTGCATTATAATTTTTATCAAAGTTTAAGACAATATTATGTCTGTTAGGTAAAGCATGCCCAATAGATTCAAATGTTTTACTTCCATATACAATAGTATGATTTAAAGTAGTATTTTTAAAATGTTTGAAATCTTCTTTAATGTGCCAGGGTATATCTAAATTGTTACCTATAACTCTATTAGGATCATGAGCTACAATAATTTTAAACATTACACGCTCACCTTTCCTTTAATTGGAGGGAAAGGATTATAATCTACAATTTCAAAGTCATCATATACATAATCAACAACACTATTATGATGATTTTTGATAATTAGCTTAGGTAGTTTTCTAGGTTCTCTTGCTAATTGAGTTTGTATTTGCTCAATGTGATCAGAATAAATATGCGCATCTCCAAAAGTATGAACAAAATCACCAACTTCATATCCACATACATCAGCCATGATATGTAGCAGTGTAGCGTATGAAGCAATGTTAAATGGAACTCCTAAAAAGATATCTGCACTTCTTTGATATAATTGACAAGATAATTTTTTTCCATCCCCTGAAACATAGAATTGAATAAAGGCGTGACATGGAGGAATTGCCATTTGGTCAGCTTCTTTAGGATTCCAGGCACAAATTATATGTCTTCTTGAAAATGGATTTTCTTTTAATCCCTTTTCAAGTTCTAATAATTGATCTACTCCAAAGAAATTTCTCCATTGTCTACCATACACAGGGCCTAAATCTCCATATTTAGCAGCAAATTCATCATCAAGTTTAATCCTTTCAACAAATTCTTCTTGAGTTTCATTATTATATTCATTCGAGTTCTTATATTTTTCATATGGCCATTCATTCCATATTCTTATACCATTTTTTACTAGTGGTTGTATATTTGTTGATCCTGAGATAATCCATAAAAGTTCTCCCAATATTCCTTTATAGAATACCTTTTTGGTAGTAAGCAAAGGAAAGCCTTCGCTTAAATCACATCTGAATTGATATCCAAATGCAGAGATAGTACCTGTACCAGTTCTATCTTTTTTACTTACACCATTTTCTAATACATGGCGCGCTAAATCTAAGTATTGTTTCATCTTTTTTCTCCCCTTAGAATCAATTTTATACTACCTCTATAAGTTAATAAAGTTAAAAGCGAAAATATTGTTAAAATTTGAATTAATAATTTTTGTGTGTTAGAATTCAATTAGGTGATGATTATGAAATGTAAAAGATGCGGGGCACGAATTGAAAGCCCTTTTTGCCCTTATTGTGTGACAGTAACTACTACGAAAAATGCAAAATCAGAGAGTGGAAAAGGTTTTTACTCTTTTTTAGCCCATGTACTTGCGATGCTTTCTTTTGTAGGTGTTGTATTATGCTATGTGAGTTATGATACTGGTGCAACAGGCATGCTAATTTCGGGTATAAGCATTTTTCTCGTTTTTAATATAATAGCAATATATTTTTTTAAGAAAAGTGGAATTAGTGGTAAAATTTGCAGAAGAGAGGGAATTGTAGTTTCGCTAATAGGAATTCTCTTTGCCGGACTTTGGTATCTTACTGATTCTAAACCATTGCTTGCAATTGGAATGGTCATGGTACTGATGGGAGTTGCACTTTTTCAAACTGCTGATGAGATATAATAAATAAAGGAGATAATCTGATGAAATGTAAAATATGTGGATCGAGAATAGTAGGAAATAGATGTAAGAATTGTAGTGAGAGTAGTTTTTTATATGATGATACTCCTAACGCTGCAGTTTCTGTGCTGAGTTTATTTTTTGCTCATATATTAATAATGATTGCTTCAGCCGCAGTAGGAATTTCGTTTATTGGCTTAAGCGTGATAATATCTATAGTTTTTTTCGTCATTGGAGTGCTTGTGGGTTCACTTGCAATTTATTTCTTTATTAAAAGTGGAATTTCAAGTGTATTATGTAAGACGGAGGGTTGGATTTTTGTTGTATTAGGAATTGTCTTGCTTCTAACCGGTATATTTACAGAACTAAATATACTAATAGCATTCGGTATTTGTTTGAACCTACTGGGTCCTGCTTTAATAGAGGTTGCTGACTATCTTTACTAAAAACTTAATTTATAGTAGTTAATTAATCCGTATAAAACACGGATTTTTTAATTTCTATAATTAATAAAAAATTCAAATAATTTTATAATATAAAAAAATTAGCACTTTTTGGTTGACAGTGCTAATATTTGGCATATAATATAATTAGCAGTTGGGTAGAGCGAGTGCTAAAAGGAGGGTGAAAGTGTGAAACAACTTACTAGAAAAGATATGATTTTAAAATACATCGTCGAGCAATTCGTTAAAAGCGCACAACCAGTTGGAAGTAACACTTTAATTGAAGAATATAATCTTCCTTATTCTAGTGCTACTATAAGAAACGAGATGCTTGAGTTAGAGAATATAGGATTATTAGAAAAAACACATACTTCAAGCGGCAGAGTACCAAGTGCTAAAGGTTATAGATATTATATAGATAACCTAAGAGAAGAGTTTGAAGATAAAGAAAATTATGGAAAGTTAAGAAAAATTGTTAGTGATTCTACTAATCATGTAAGTGATGTATTAAAACATAGTTGTGCTATTTTAAGTGAAATGACATCTCTTACTACAATTATGTTAGGACCCGATGAATTGGAAGAAACTTTATCACAAATTCAATTAATCCCGATTAGTAGTAATAGTGCAGTTTGTGTATTTATTACAAGTAATGGTCATGTAGAGCATAAGACATTTAATGTGCCTGAAGGAATTGATTCTAAAGATTTAGAAAAATGTGTTAAGATTCTAAATGATAGATTAGTTGGTACTCCTCTATATGGAGTGGTAGAAAAGATGGTTGTCTTGAAACCAATCTTATCGTTACAAATTGAAAAGTATGAGGTATTAATTAATACATTTAAAGATTTGTTTACTAAGATGACAAACGAAAAGGCTAATACATGGGGGACAAGTAATTTATTTGATCAACCTGAATATGCTACTGACATTGCTAAATTAAGAAAAGCAGTTAAATTGATTGAAAGTAACAATGTATGGAAATTTATCACTCAAAATAAAAGAGGAAAGATAAATGTGCAAATTGGAATGGATGAGGAATTTAACGATATGACTGTGGTTAGTGTGGATGTTAATGTAAAAGGTAAAGAAGAAGCTAAAATAGCTCTTGTGGGGCCTACTAGAATGGATTATTCAAAAGTCATAGGAGTCATGGAATATTTGATTTCACAACTTGATGAAGTATATGGAGAGGATAGTGATGAATAGTGAGTGAAGAAATTTTAGAAGAAGAATTAGTAAATGAAGAAACAGAAGAAAAAGAGCATAAGAAGAAAAAAAAGAAAGATGTGATTTCAGAACTAGAAGAAAAATGTGCTACTTTAAATGAAAAATATCTATATGCATTAGCACAAATGAGAGATTTGCATAAGACTTATGAAAAGGAAAATGCAATAGCGATTAAGTATGTAACATATGATTTGATGGAAGAACTTCTACCTATACTAGATATCTTCTCAATGGTATTAGAGAATGATAATATCCCTAGTGAAGTACAAGCATATTTCAAAGGATTTGAATTAGTATTTAATCAATTCAAGCAAATTCTAGATCGTCATGGTGTTAGTGAAATTAAATGTAAAATTGGAGATAAGTTTGATCACAATATCCATAATGGTGTAGAAAAAGTTGAAATTGAAGAGGGAGAGCATGATACTATTGCTCAAGTATTGCAAAAAGGTTATAAAATCGGGGACAAGGTTTTAAGACCTGTATCAGTCAAAGTTTATTGTCTTAAAGATAATAAAGAAGTAACAATTGAACAAGAAGCCACAATTAATGAAAGTGAAGATAAGGGGGAATAAATTATGGCAAAAGAAATTATTATTGGTATTGACTTAGGAACAACAAACTCAGTTGTATCATATTTACAAGCAGATGGAAAATGGAAAGTAATTCCTAATCCAGAAGGAAAAAATACTACACCATCAGTAGTATCATTCAAAAGTAGTGGAGAGGAAATTATTGGAGATGGAGCTAAAAGATTAAGTGTTACTAATCCGGATACAGTAAGTTCTATTAAAAGAAAAATTGGAACTAATGAAAAGGTTCATGTAGGATGCTTAAATAAAGATTTTACACCTCAAGAAATCAGTGCTAAGATTTTAGGATATATGAAGAAATACGCTGAAGAAAACTTAGGACAACCAGTTAATAAAGCTGTTATTACAGTTCCTGCTTATTTTAACGATGCACAAAGACAAGCAACTAAAGATGCTGGTGCAATTGCAGGATTAGATGTTGTTAGAATTATCAATGAACCTACTGCTGCTGCTTTAGCATATGGTATGGAAACAAAGAAAGATGAGACTGTTTTAGTATATGACTTGGGTGGAGGTACATTTGACGTTTCAGTTCTTGAAATTGGAGATGGAACTTTTGAGGTTATTTCTACTGCTGGAGACAATAAACTTGGTGGAGATGACTGGGATGATGTATTAGTTAAATTCATTATTGATGAAATTAAAAAAGAACACAATATTGATTTAAGTAATGATAAGATGGCAATGCAAAGATTTAAAGATGCTGCTGAAAAAGCAAAAATTGATTTATCTGGAATGCTTCAAACTACAATTATGTTACCATTCTTAACTATGACGCCAACAGGTCCAGTTAACTTCGAAACTACTATTACAAGAGCTAAATTCCAAGATATGACTAGACATCTACTAGCTAGAACTGAAGGACCAGTTAGACAAGCATTAAAGGATGCTAAGATTGATGCTAGCAAAATCGATGAAGTATTATTAGTGGGTGGATCAACTAGAATGCCTGCTGTTGTAGAAATGGTTAAAAATATTTTAGGTAAAGAACCTAATAAGTCAGTTAACCCAGATGAAGCAGTATCAATTGGTGCTGCAGTACAAGGTGCTATTATTGCTGGTGATGTTACTGATGTATTATTACTTGATGTTACTCCATTAACATTAGGTATTGAAACACTAGGTGGAGTTATGACTCCATTAATTAATAGAAACACTACAATTCCAGTAACTAAATCACAAGTGTTCTCAACAGCTGAAGATAATCAACCTGCTGTAGATATCGTTGTATATCAAGGTGAAAGACCTATGGCTAGAGATAATAAGATGTTAGGACACTTTAAATTAGATGGTATTAAACCTGCTAGACGTGGTGAGCCAAGAATTGAAGTTAGTTTCAATATTGACGCTAATGGTATTGTAAATGTTAAGGCTAAAGATTTAGATAGCGGTAAAGAACAATCAATCGTTATCCAAGGAAATAGTGGTCTAAGCAAAGAAGATATCGAAAGAATGGTAAAAGAAGCTGAAATCAATAAAGAAGCTGATGAAAAGAGAAAAGAAGAAATTGAATTAAGAAATAAGGCTGAAGGATATATTGCTAGTATTGATAGAGGATTAGAAAAACAAAAAGATAAGATTGATGCTAAGCAAAAAGAAGAAACAGAAAAATTAAGAGATGAATTGAAGAAGGCTTTAGATGCCAATGATTATGAAACATTAAAAGAAAAGATTGGTCAATTAGAACAAGCTGCTGCTATGATGTCTCAATATGCTAATCAAACTAATAGTGCTGATGCAAGTGCTACAAGTGCTAATTCAAACAATAATGATGATGTAGTTGATGTAGATTATAGTGAAAAGTAGGAATAATTAGGGAGGTATAAAATGGCTCAAAAAAGAGATTATTATGAGGTCTTGGGTGTTGATAAATTAGTCGACGAAAACGACCTTAAGAAAGCATACCGAAAAGCCGCAAAAAAGTATCA
>JAZKZZ010000042.1:0-14656 GCA_045612885.1 Bacilli bacterium
CAACTGTTTATCTAAGAGTGTGTCTGGTAAATTTACGCTAGATATTCCTTTGTTTACACTTTCAATTTCAGGAAGAACACCTTTATGATTAACTTCTGCTCCTGAAGGTGATTTCCATAACGCATAAGTATAATGAAAATATGTACCATCATCAAAAACATGAGTCTTTTGAGCACTACCTTTACCATAAGTTTTATCCCCATATAAAACTACTGTTTCATCTAAATGATAGTTTAACGCTGCAGATAAAGCCTCAGCCCCACTTGCACTCATCCCATCCATTAATACCACAATTTTATTAAAGATGTAGACAGAATCATCTGTAGTTTTAATATAAGTAACATTTCCCTTTTTATCCTCTGTAATCATTACCACTTTATCACTTTTAACAAATAAATCTAATACATCTCTAACAGCACTAATATATCCTCCTGGATTGCCTCTTAAATCCAAAACTAAATTATTATACTCGCTAGATAAATTACTAAGATAGTTTTCCAAATGCTCTGCTGTATCAAAATTAAATTCAGTAATGTTAGCATACGCTATACCGTTTTCATACTCTCTAGTAAATACTGTAATCGGATCATAGCTAACTACAGGAAGTACTATCTCTAATTCCATACCATTTCGTAGTATCTTAAAAGTTACACTTTCTTTGTCAGTCAATAGTGCACTTAATTGCTTTAAAGTAGTATCTTTATCTATTTTTATCTTATCCACTTCTAAAATTATATCTCCCACTTTGATTCCTGCATCAATAGCGCTTTTAGAAGATACTTCAGAAACAATAATGTTTTCTCCATATAAAGTACCAGCAAAACCTACACCAGTATATGAATCAGCAAGAGTTCCAAGAGAAGTTAGATATCTGGTATATGGATCTTTTTTCATATCCAACATTCCTAATATCATTTTAGTTTCTAATGTTGATTGTATGTCTTTGTCATCTATTCCATAATACCATTCTTCTTCCATAATTTCTTGAATGATTTCTAATTTCGTTTTTTCCTTTTCATTGATTCTGTAATTTAAATAGAAACCAAAAAAGAACGAAAAAACAAACACTAAACAAATAGATATAATCCATCCTTTTCTACTACTTCTCTCTTTCATGCTCATTCACCTACTTTTCTAGTAATTCTTTAAACCCATTGCCATAAACATTAACAGCTTTATAAACACTTATAAATGCATCTTTATCTATCTTTTCTATATTATGTTTTATCTCATAATATTCTTTTTCATTAAAAATAACTTCAATCATTTCTTTTTTATCAAGATATATTCCACCCTTAACCTCAATAATAGTACTTCCTCTACTTAAATCATTAATAATATAATCATTAATTTCTTTTGTTTTAGAACTAATAATATGCATCATATAGGAAGAATTCCCATTAATAGTAATTACTTCTATCAAATATGAAGCAATAATTATACTTATAATTCCATATAAACTAGCATTAATAGAAACAGTAAATAAACCAATTAAAACTATAATGAAATCTATGATAAAAGTCGCAACTGATATTTTTACGTTTTTATATTTATTAAGAAGTAATGCAATTACATCTAATCCACCTGTACTTCCTCCAACTCTATACGTTACACCTAAACCAACACCTGTTAATATTGCTCCAATAATTGCAGCAAGTAAAGGGTCAGTTACTTGTGTTAATACAAGCGAATAAATAGAACTGTGATATAATAAATTCACCACAAGTGGATAAACGATTGTAGCAATTAACGTTTTAAGAGCAAAATCTTTTTTCAAAAATATCCAACCTATAAAAAACAGTACCCAGTTTAAAATTAGTATAACTAAGGCAGGATCAAATATCTTTTTTAAAATAACAGAGATACCCGCTAATCCACCATTATCTATATCAAATGGTAAAATAAATAAACTTATTCCTATAGCAAGTAATATATTTCCAAAAACAATAATTAAAGCATTAATAATTTTTTCTTTTTTCATCTTAATCATTCCTTAACTTTAAATATGCACTTATAAACCCTTCTATATTTCCATCCATCACTTTACTAACATCGCTAACTTGATAATTACTACGATGATCTTTCACCATTGTATATGGACAAAAGACATAAGACCTAATCTGAGACCCCCACTCATTTGCCATTGATTCTCCTTTTATTTTTTGTAATTCTTGTTGTTTTTCATTCAATTGTCTTTCATAAAGTTTGCTTTTTAAAACGTTAATACAATATTCTTTATTTTGAAGTTGACTTCTTTGATTTTGACAACTCACAACAATTCCAGTAGGAAGATGTGTAATTCTAACAGCACTATCAGTTTTATTAATGTGTTGTCCACCTGCACCACTTGCCCTATATGTATCAATTTTTAAATCTTCATCTCTTAGTTCTATCTCAATATTATTATCAATTTTAGGAGTTACTTCTACTGAAGCAAATGAAGTATGTCTTCTTTTATTCGCATCAAAAGGCGAAATTCTTACAAGTCTATGAACTCCTTTTTCACCTTTTAATAAACCATAAGCATTATCACCTTTAACTTCAAAAGAAACGCTTTTTAAACCAGCCTCTTCTCCATCAATATGATCTAAAACATCCACTTTAAAGTTATTGTTTGTACAATATCTTAGATACATTCTATATAGCATATCAGCCCAATCGTGAGCCTCTACACCTCCAGCACCCGGATGAATCTCTACAATAGCATTATTATCATCAAATGGTCCTGACAAAAGTATCTCTAATTCCATTTTTTCTAATAGCATATCAATTTCGCTTGTAATAGATTCTAACATTAAAGATACTTCATCGTCTTCATCCATATTTAATAAGTCTTTATAATCATTAACTAAAGATTCTAAATATACTATATCATTAAGATTATTTTTGTTATTTCCTAACTTTTTTAATATTTTACTTGCTTCTTTATTATCATCCCAAAAGTCACTAGCATTAGTTTTTTCTTCAAGAAGAATTATTTCTTTTTTTAATTCTTCGATATTTAAACACTCTTTTAAATCGTTAACCCTTTTAAAATAATCCTCGTAGATAAGATTCAATTCATATTTATCCTTAAACATTACTTACTTCACTTTCTTGCTCATTAACTACTTTATTTTCTTCTTTCTTTTCCACAACAAACTTTAGATTTAATGTGTACATAGTAGTTTGCAAAGCAATTGCATTAGTCATATTTTCAAACATCTCAAATCCTTTATTAGTATATGTATTTATCGGATCTCTTTGAGCATATCCTAAATAAGAAACACCTTTTTTAAATTTATCCATCGCATCAATATGTTCAGTCCAATGCTTATCTAAAATTGACAAAGCAATCTTCTTTTCTACATCATATACAACTTGAGAAGGAATATCTTTATACTTAATTTCCATAATTTTAATTAATTCATCCCTTAACTTATCCTTAGCACCCTCAAGAGTTTCACCTACAAAGAAATCATCTGGATAAATAATATCAATTCTTAAATTATTCTTAATAACTTCTCTTAATTTTTCCTGATCGATTGCCATATCTCCATCTTGTTGACTTAAACTTGCATCAATAAGATAAGAAGCAGCAATTCTATAAAATCTAGCAATAATATCTCTTGGATCTTTACAAGATAATATTTCATCTCTTTCCTTATACATTATTTCTCTTTGTTGTCTTAAAACTTCATCATATTTCAAAATATATTTACGACTATCATATCCATTACCTTCTACTTTCATTTGAGCAGTTGAAATCATTCTAGTTAACATACCACTACTTAATGAATCTCCTTGTAACTTCTTTAAGAATATATTCTCATCAAGATTTCCAAATCTTCTCATTAAATTATCTTGAAGTGATACATAGAATTTAGAATATCCCGGATCTCCTTGTCTTCCTGAACGTCCCCTAAGTTGGTTATCTACACGTCTAGAATCATTTCTTTCGCTACCTAAAACGGCAAGCCCACCAAGTTCTTTTACACCTTCACCTAATTTAATATCTGTTCCTCTTCCTGCCATGTTAGTAGCAATTGTAACCGCACCTTTTTGACCCGCTAAAGCAACAATATCAGCCTCTCTTGCATGGTTTTTAGCATTTAACACTTCATGCTTAATTCCTTCTTTTCTAAGCATCATTGATAATTCTTCACTTACTTCTACTGATGAAGTACCAACTAAGATAGGTTGTCCTACTTTATGTCTAGTTTTAATATCCTCTAATAATGCTTCATATTTTTCTTGTAAACTATAAAAGATAGAATCATCAGCATCTATTCTAGCAACAGGTCTATTAGTAGGGATTACTACAACTCTCATATTATAGATATCCATTAACTCTTCTTCTTCAGTTTTTGCAGTACCAGTCATACCACTTAATTTCTTATATAATCTAAAGAAGTTTTGGAAAGTAATGGTAGCAACAGTGATAGTTTCTTGTTTAATCCTAACTCCCTCTTTTGCTTCAATAGCTTGGTTCAATCCTTCTGAATATGCTCTTCCTGGTAACTTTCTTCCAGTATTTTGGTCAATAAGCATAATTTCTCCCCCATCAACCATATAATCAACATCTTTTTTCATTACATAGTTAGCTTTTAATGCTTGACCTATATGATGAACTAAAGAAGTATTGCTAATATCATATAAATTTGTAACCTCGAAAAATTTTTCTGCAGCCTTTACACCTGATTCAGTTAAAACAGCGCTGTTAGTTTTAACATCATAACTATATTGTCCTCCACTCAAAGACTTAACAAATTTATCGGCCATTACATAGTAATTATGAACTTGCTTACTACCACCAGAAATAATAAGTGGAACTCTACCTTCATCAATTAAAATTGAGTCAGCTTCATCCACTAAAGCAAAATTCAATTCTCTTAATACTTTAGCATTGATATCCGTAACCATATTATCTCTTAAATAATCAAATCCAACCTCACTACTTGTAGTATAAGTTACATCACATTTAAATGCTTCTCTTTTTTGACTAGGAGATAATTCTCTAGCGTTATATCCTACTGTTAAACCTAAAAACCTATAAACCTTACCCATCCACTCTGAGTCACGCTTAGCAAGATATTCGTTTACAGTAACAACATGTACACCTTTCCCCTCAAGCGCATTTAAATAAACAGCCATTGTAGCAGTAAGAGTTTTACCCTCACCAGTACGCATCTCCGCAACATCTCCATTATTTAATACTAAAGCTCCCATAACTTGAACTTTATAAGGAAATTCACCTAAAACTCTCTTATCAGCCTCTCTTGCAACAGCGTAAGCTTCATATTTAATATCATTTAATGTTTCTCCATTTTTTAAACGCTCTCTAAAATATTCTGTCTTAGCAACTAATTGCTCATCAGTTAACTTAGCGATTTCTTCTTCAAGTTTTAATACTTCTTGTGCTTCTGTTTCTATTTTCTTTAATCTTTTAGCATCTACTCTAAATAATTTATTTAAAAAAGTTCCCATAAAATCTTCCTCTCTAACAGATATATTCTACCACACTTTATACTCTGATAATACATTTTAAAATCAAAAAATAAGGAACCTTTAGGTTCCTTTATTTTATTTGGCTATTGCAACTACTTTTTGCGCTTGAGGCCCCAAGTCAGTTTCTAATAATTCAAACTCAACTTCTTGTCCTTCTTCTAGTGTTTTATATCCATCATAAACGATTTGAGTATAATGAACAAATATATCATTACCTTCTCCTCTATTGATGAATCCATACCCCTTGTTAGCATTAAACCATTTAACTTTTCCTGTCATAATTTTTCACTCCTTTTTTTGTTTAACACAAATTTATATTACTTATAAAAACATCATTTATCAATTGAATTCATTTTCCATAAATCGACAATTGCTTGCCAAAATTAATACCTTTTTATCAACATTTGTCGGTAATAAGTGAATTATAGCTTTTATCGTAGACAAAGAGGTGGTAACATCATCTATAATTAAGATTTTATCTTCTCTGTTTATCTTATTTTTGTCGATTTTTATATATTTGTGTATATTTTTTCTGTTCTTATATTTTTGATCTGATTGCTTATACTTTTTTGTTTTGCTTAAACAATCAACTATATCCATTTTTAACAATTTAGCTACTTCAATTACATGATTAAATCCTCTAATTAAATCATCTTGATAATCTGAAGGCGCACATATTATTTTTCTACCTTTATATTTTCTTTTTAGTTTGGCTAAGAAATTAGTAAGAAAAACTTTTCTAAGTTCAATATCATAACAACCTTTATATCGATATAATATTTCTTTAAAAAAATCATTATATTCATATAAAATTAAACACTCAACATTATCCACAATTATAGTCTTATAAATAATAGTTAACTTTGCTAAACATTTATTACACACACAATTATTGCTTAATGTTTCTTCCACTTTTTTAAAACACACTAAACATCTATTCATTGCATTTTTTTATAAACTTTATCGCACTTTTCACATTTTGCCTCTTTTTATCCACCAAAAATAAAATATCTCCGCAAGGATAATCTTTTTTTCTTCCTACTCTACCTGATATTTGAACTAAATTTTGATAATTAAATAATTCATGATCTGCTTTATACACAATAACATGACTATCTTTAAAAGTTACTCCTCTTTCTAACACTAAAGTTGTTAAAATAACTCCTGATTTTAATGAATGAAATATGTTTAAAAGTTCCTTTCTATTACTAACTTTTGAATTAATTAGATAATGTTTTATTTTAAGTTTTTTAGAATATTTTAGTTGAAGTTTAATTGTAGGAAAATATATTAAAACAATACTGTTAATATGCTCCTTTATAAAGTTTTCAACAATCTTGAAGTTCCACAAATATTTAACTTTAGGTACATCTAACTTATACCCATGATATCTCTTGTTTAAATAATATACATCATTAATTTCGCTTAATAGTTCTTGAGGTACAGTAGCACTCATATATACTATATTTCCTCTTTTACTTCTTAATAAAAATTGTTTTAGCAATTTGTTATTATAAAAAGGAAATGCATCTATTTCATCAATTATAATTACATCAAAATACTTGTTATATCTATACAACTGATGACTTGTTAAGACTATTATATCGGCATATAAGTCTTTAGTATTTCCACCATACACACTTGTAATACTAGCTAATTTAAAATCTCTTTTTATTCGAGCGGATAATTCTATAACTACATCTTTTCTTGGAATAACTATACCTATAGAGAAATGGTTATCCACACAATATTTTATCGTCTCATAAATAATTTCTGTTTTTCCACTTCCTGTAACAGCACTTAATATGCAATCTTTTCGCTCTTTTACCTTTTTTAATATAAATTGGCTAGCAGTTTCCTGTTCTTGAGTTAACTTATAATCTAATTTATATTCTCCTTTTCCACATGCATGTTCTTTTTTTGTGACATTTTCTTTATACATCAAACATTTTCGACAAACATAATTCTTCCCAATTAATAAAAATAAATCTTTTATTCTGTTACCACATTTATCACACCTCACCTTATCACCTGTAAAAATTCTAACACAAAAAAAGACAGTAAAAATCTCAAATTTGTCTCAAGTTTGTCTCAAAAATATTTCATTCTTGATATAATTAAAACGGGTGAAGGATATGAATACAATACAAGATATAGTTAATTATCAAGAAATAATTAAAAAATCTAAATTTCTTACTTTTTTATATCCAATAACTTCAATAGAAAATGCGAAAATAATCATCGAAACATATAAAAAAGAACATCATGATGCAACTCACGTATGTTATGCTTATATATTAGATGAAAACACTTATAAATATTATGATGATGGCGAACCTACAAATAGTGCGGGAATGCCAATTTACCAAGCTTTAAAAAATAATAAAATGATTTACACTTTGTGTATAGTAGTACGATACTTTGGTGGAGTTAAACTAGGAGTTGGAGGATTAGTTCATGCTTACTCTAGTGGAGCTTTAAACGCCCTAAATATTGCAAAGATAATAAAATACACAAAAAGAAACAATTATATTATTGAAATTGAATATTCTCAATATGATAGTTTAGCATATTATCTAGAAAAAAAAGGAATTGCTATTTTAGATAAACAATTCCTTGATAATATTTTTATATCAATCTCCATAGACGATGAAACACTAATTGATTTAAAAAATAATTTTCATAATCTAAATATAATCTTATCCATATAATCCGGTGGCAATTCCTACCGCACTGTTAACTAACGCTACTGCAAGCAGTCCTACAAAAACGTAGATAAAGCCTTTGAATTTTTCTTTACGCACTAGAGGATAATCGGCATATCTTATCACATCAATACACAATAATATTAATTTCACTACAAATATCAGTGCCAAAACTATATAAATACCGGGAATAATCCATTTATTCATCACTTCACTTATGTTGCCTAAAGAAGCAAATAACCCTTCATTCTCTTTCTGTGCAGCCGTTTTTTGCTTTACAGTATATTGAATTTCTATCGAGCCTGGATATCCTAAATCTGAAGAGTTTGTTTTATAATCTGCACTAGCAGATATTATAACATCACTATCTTCAACATATTTATCCACATATTCATTAACATAAAATATAAGTGTCTCCTTATTTAAATACACTTGTTGTGTGTTTACTTGTGGTAAAATAGTATGACATGAATCTTTTGGACATACCTTAACAACAGGATTTCTAAGCATAACAGAATAATCAAAAGTAACGCTATAATCATCATAAATAGTAATAGCAGCAATTTCTTGCTTATCTAAATTATAACCAGGCCCTCTTTTTAAAACGCCTTTAGCTTCTATTTCACTTACATTAATACTTCCTACAAATATAAATAGTATAGATAACAAAATACAAATAAATCTTTTCTTCATACATTCACCTATTTAATAAAGGACCTGACAATTTCTACAATGTCTGGATAGAAGATTAGCAATAATTCTATAACTAAAACCCCTATAAACAATCCTATTAACTTTTTAATTGCTTGATTTCTAACTTCTGGCTCATCACTAGATTTAACAATAGTAGCACCAGTTGTGGCACCTACAACAACAAATAATATGCCCACTGCAAATATCACTATCGGTCTTAAAGTCTCCTCCCAAAACGTTGTGATTTTAGACATAGATTCTTTTTTTCTAGCATCATCTGCCAACGACCCTGAAGGAACAACTAAAACAGCTAACTTAGTCAATTCTGTAACCTCATGCTTTCCTGAATTGTATATATTAGTTTCTCCTTGCTTAGTAAAATTTGAAAAAGTTATCTTATTATTGGCATCATCTAAAAAAGCCTTGCTAAATAAATCAAATTTAAACTCTGAATTATCTAACATGTATTCATTGATAAGATATTCTTTTCCAGAAAAAGAAACACTCATACCTGCTACAACATAAATCCCTGATTTTTTTGCTATATCTACATATGAAGAAGGTATATTTTCAAATATATCATATCCAACATATGTTTTCTTACCAACTTCATCAGTAGTAACAGTAAATTCGTTATTTATTTGTGACTTAGTATAAGACAAGTTGTTAATAACGGCATTATTTTTCCAGTTAGTAAATCCATTTTGATTTGGTCCAACAGTTAACGAATTTTCACATAACATATGTGTCTTAGTTTGATCGTGTTCTTGGTCTGCTCTATCATTTTTGCAAAACGCTGGAGTAGTATTAGTGCTATTAGCTATTATATAATAAAAACGCAAATTAACAATTTCAACACCATTAGCAGTTCCTAAAACAACTTTTCCATTTTTATTCATATAAAAAGAAGCTAGACCACCATTTGGTAATGGATTTTCACTTACTTTTACACCATCACTAACTATCTTAGAAATATTGTACTTTTCTGCCTCCATAAATCCATCTAACCCGCTTTTTCTATAATATTGATGTACTTGATATATAGCTTTATTATTACTCTCTAAATACATTTTATATACAATATCTGATGAAGCAACATTTACAACATCATCAGCTTTAACACTGTCAATCTTAAATGAAGTAAGACAGAATACACTACACATCATAAATATACAAAATAAAGAAAATAATTTTTTCATGTCACCACTTCCTTATTTTATATTATATATTTTACTTATCAGTTAATCAACTGACCCAATGAAAAATGGGTAAAACGAAATAAAAAACTCCTTAAAATAGGAGTTTAAATATCTTTAACAACTTTTGAATAATAATCTAAAGGATCAATATGTTTATTATTCTTTAATAAAGAGAAATTTAGATGATTACCAAGATTAGAATTAATAGTATTATTTCCAGCTTTTGCAATTACATCCCCTTGCTTAATTTGATCTCCAACATTTACTCTGATATCAGATAAACTTGAATAAACAGCTACTAAATCATTGTCATTACTTTTAACATAGACAGTAGCACCATATAAAGCATCGACTTTCTTCTCTATTATTGTTCCTGAAAACGAAGCGACAACATCAAACATTGTATTATTATAAGCATAATCTACACCTTTAGATGGAGTATACATACCATTATAATAAATCAAAGCGTTTTCTTGAGTTTTACTATCATCAGTTGCATCAAAATAGTATGTTTTGATTGTAGCATCTACCACAAATGGTTTAGCCAACTTTTCATCTTCCACTACTACAACTGGAGTATCATTGTTATTAGAATCCTCTGGTAACACTACTTGTTGATTGTTATCTATGATATCTTCATTTCCACCTCTAGTAGCAATTGAAGCAATTCCCACTGATAATATTCCCACTAAAAATATACTTCCTATACCAATCTTAGCACTCTTTGTTAACTTCATTTCCTTTGTTTTTTGATTACTCATTTTCTTCACCTCAATATAAAGTTTTCCCACACTTTGAGGTTTTATACAATTTTTTATAAAACACAAAAAAAACAGTGACTTATATACAATATAAATCACTGTCATATAATTTATTTATTTTCATATTTTTCAATCATTTCAATTCTTACTTGATGTCTTTCTTTTAAAAATTCTGTATCAACTAGACCTTTTACTATTTTAAAAGCCTCATCTAAACTAGTCTTCTCTGCTCCTAGCGCTAAAACATTTGCATTTATATGAGCCTTAGATCGAATCGCATCATTTTCATTTACCACTAAAGTTGCTCTTACACCTTTAACTTTATTACTTGCTACACATACTCCATCTCCTGAACCACAAATAACAATTCCATAATCTACACTTTTCTCACTTACTAGTTCTCCAACTTTAAACGCATACATAGGAAAATCACATCTTTCTTCACTATCGCATCCACAATCTATACATACATATCCTAGTTCTTTTTCTACTTTTTTTATTAACTCTTTTTTCAACAAGTAACCTCTATGGTCACATCCAAATGCTATTTTCATCTAATCACCTATTACAATACTATCATATATTTCTTATTTTACAAAAAACTTAGAGAAAAAGAATTTAACTCTAACATTAGAATTATCACAACTATTACTTTTTAAAGTACCTGTTATGGAGTTTCCTTTTGCCTCTGCTATATAGATTACTATAATACCATTTACATATTCACTATAACTTCCTTCCTTAGCAAATATCTCGATATTATTTATAACTGCACTGGTATGGAGTGAAGGGTCTAAATAACTAATTAGATTATTATATTGATCTATTAAATATTCTTTATATAAATATCCTTTAACAATATCTTTAGTATCATTACTATTCAATACTACTTCATATTGATATTTAAATTCCTGATTTTTCTTAGTAAACCCACATAATAAGATACTGGATATTAATACAATAACACTGATTTTTTTCTTCATTATTATCACCATTAACAGTATTACCTTATTAATTCATTTAAAACAAAAAAGACAAATCTTATTGATTTGCCTCTCTTATATTATATTTCTTTCTTTCCACAGCATTTAATATTTTCTTTCTTAATCTAAATGTAGATGGAGTAATTTCTACTAATTCATCTTCATTTATATAATCAAGAGCTGTTTCAAGCGAGAATCTTCTTGGTTTCTTTAATACTACTGTAGTATCTTTAGCGCTACTTCTCATATTAGATAAATTCTTAGCTTTAGCAACATTTACTGCTAAATCATTTTCATAAGCGTTTTCTCCAACAATCATACCCTCATACACTTCAATGCCAGGTTCTATAAACATAGTTCCTCTATCTTCTACTTGACCTATACCATAAGCAGTAGATTTTCCACCATTAGCAGCCACTAATACTCCTTGTTTTCTTTCACCAATATTAACGCTTTCTCTAGGTCTATATTCCTTATAAGTATGATTTATAATTCCATATCCTTTAGTTAAAGTCATAAAGTCTGTAGTAAAACCAATTAAACCACGTGAAGGAATAACATAATTAACTCTAGTTTGATTATTATTGCTAATCATATTTTCCATAATAGCACCTCTAGTACCTAATGCTTCGATTACTCCACCAATTGATTCATCTGGACATTCAACTTGTAAATCTTCATATGGTTCACAAATCACACCATCAATAACCTTAGTAATAACTTGAGGTTTAGAAACTTGAAGTTCAAAATCTTCTCTTCTCATATTTTCAATTAAGATAGATAAATGAAGTTCTCCTCTTCCTTTAACAATCCATGATTCAGAATTAGGAATTCTACTAAATTTCAAACTTACATCTCTTTGAGTTTCTTTAGTTAATCTTTCTTCAATTTTTCTAGCTGTTACATTCTTTCCTTCTAATCCTGCAAAAGGAGAGTTATTCGTAGAGAATGTCATTTCTAGTGTTGGTTCATCTATTCTTAAAGGAGGTAAAGCTTCTAAATTACCATTATCACAAATAGTTTCTCCTACACTAATATCTTCTAATCCTGCAATTGCACAAATATCGCCAGCATATGCTTCTTGAATTTCAATTCTCTTTAATCCCATATACCCATATAACTTTTGGATTCTAAATTGCTTAGTAGTACCATCAAGTCTCATACATGTAACAGATTGATTTACTTTAATAGTTCCTCTTTTAATTCTTCCAACACCAATTCTTCCAACATAATCATTATAATCTAATAAAGCAGGTTGGAATTGTAATCCACTATCTTTATCCATACTTGGAGCAGGAACATATTTAACTATAGTTTCAAATATAGGATCCATTGTTTCTTGTTGAGTTGATATATCCTCTTCATAGCTACTAGTTCCCTTTAATCCACTAGCAAATACTATAGGGAAATCAATTTGCTCATCAGTAGCATCTAAATCCATAAATAATTCATAAACTTCATCAATTACTTCATGAATTCTAGTGTGAGGCCTATCCACCTTATTAATAACTACGATTGGTTTCACATTAGCTTCTAAAGCTTTCTTTAAAACAAATCTAGTTTGTGGCATTGTTCCTTCATATGCATCTACTACAAGTAAAACACCATCAACCATTTTCATAATTCTTTCAACTTCTCCACCAAAGTCAGCGTGTCCAGGAGTATCAAGAATATTAATCTTATAGTCTTTATACTTAATAGCAGTATTTTTAGCTAAAATAGTTATTCCTCTTTCTTTTTCAATATCATTGCTATCCATTGCTCTTTCTTCTACAACTTCATTCTCTCTAAACGTACCAGATAATCTTAATAATTGATCTACAAGTGTAGTCTTACCATGGTCAACGTGTGCAATAATAGCTATATTTCTTATATCCATACAATCACCCTCAATTCTGCGACACACAATTATAACTCTTTTTATTACTAGATTACAATTATTTTTATTTTAAAAGCACATAAAAAGTCTAATCTTAACGATTAGACTCATATAGTTATTAAATTAAATTTTAGAAAAATGTAAATTTATTCTAATAACGTATCCTTAACCTACTTCAACGATTCTTTTATTAACTATATTTTTTCAACGATAATATTGGAAATCTCAAGTGATAATGACCTCTCTTATTACCAAAATTCTTATCATAACAAACTACACTAACATCAATAACATTGATATTCTTTTAATATTTATTTCATGCGTTCTCCTATAGACTTAATCATACTATATGTTGACGCTAAACAAGAGCAAATGTTCTTAGTAGTAATAAAAAAGATGTATTTCATCAATACATCTTTTTATGTTTTTATTTTCTTAAAGTTGCACCACAAGAAGGACATCTACTTTTATTTTTACTATATGTAGCACCACAATAACTGCACTCTGCAGTAGTGGACTCCACTTTTGTTTCTTCTACCTTAGCTTCGCTTTTAGATTCAGGTTTCATCTTCCTTATTATAACAAATACCATTAATGCTATTAAACCAACAAATACTCCAATAGCACCAGCTTTTTTCCATCTGGCTTTACTTAAATTAGAATTAGCTAACAAATATGCTCCATCATCTTCTAAAGTTGTATTCTTATAAGACACATTAATAGAATCTGTTTGAGATGTTACAGGTACACTATCAACAGCTATTAATATTGATTCGCCTCTTCTGAAATCTTTAGTTTGTTCTAAAGTATAACAAGAATAAGTATATCCCTCTAAATCATTTAATGTATCTGGAATATCAACTTCATAAGTGATGTAATATCTTTCTGCTTCTTCATTATAAAACTTATCAATAACTTTTCCTTCAACTATATATCCTCTATCACTGTT
>JAZKZZ010000043.1:0-11720 GCA_045612885.1 Bacilli bacterium
ATACAGTTACTACATCTTCAGCAGTTACTACTTTACCATCAATTACTGCACCTTTGATAACTAATTCTTCATTTCTCTTAGCGAATTTAGTTAAAACTTTTGCAGTAGCACTAGGATCTTTGCTAGCTAAAACTAAAGCGTTAGGACCAGTTAATTCTTTGTTTAACTCTTCATAACCAGCTTTTTCAGCAGCTCTTGATACTAAACTGTTCTTTAATACTGTTAAAGTAGCTTCTTCTTTTCTTAGAAGTTTTCTAAGTTCAGATAACTTAGCAACACTAAGACCTCTATATTCAACTACGATAGCAGCTTGAGATTCAGTAAGGTTCTTATAGATTTCCTCTACTAATTCAGCTTTTTGTGCAACAACGTCTTTATTCATCATTTCACCTCCGATATTAAATTTTTTTATAATAAGCTTTAATTATCCAAATAAAAACCCACACCTTCAAAGACGCGTGGGCAAAATAACACATTCGTATTTTCACCTCGGCAACCTTATTAAGTTTACACCGTTGCTGTCTTTGGTAATTTAAGCATAATTATCTTAACGATTTTTTATTAACTTGTCAACTATTAGAAATTAACATCAACTTTGATGCTAGGTCCCATTGTAGTAGTAATTGTTAAGTTCTTCATATAAACACCTTTAACAGTGCTTGGTTTTGCTTTTACTATTACATTGTAGATAGTTTCGAAGTTTTCATATAATTTTTCTGTATCGAAAGATACTCTACCAATGCTAACATTGATATTTCCTTCTTTATCAGCTCTATATTCAACTTTACCAGCTTTAATATCTTTTACTGCTTTAGCGATATCTGGTCCAACTGTTCCAGTCTTAGGGTTAGGCATTAATCCTTTTGGTCCTAAGATTCTACCAGCTTTTCCAAGTTCTCCCATCATTTCAGGAGTTGCAACGATTACATCAAAACCAAACCAGTTTTCCTTAGTAATCTTTTCAATCATTTCCTTACCACCAACAAAATCTGCTCCAGCTGCTTTAGCTTCTTCAGTTTTTGTAGTAATAGCTAATACTTTTTTAGTTTTTCCTGTTCCATTAGGTAATACAACAGCTCCTCTAATTTGTTGCTCAGCATAACGAGTATCAATGTTTAAATTGAAAGATACATCAACTGAAGCATCAAACTTAGTAGTATTAGTTTTCTTAACTAATTCACAAGCTTCTTTAGCACTATATACTTTATTCTTTTCAATTAAAGCACATGCTTCATTATATTTTTTTCCTCTTCTCATATTCTTTCCTCCTTGTGGTTCTAACGGATGAGTAAATCCTTCCACCTTATTTTTAAATTAATTATTTCTTTTCTTCAACATTAACACCCATGCTGCGAGCACTACCTGCAACAATTTTAATTGCAGAATCAAGATCGTTAGCATTTAAATCAGGCATTTTATATTCAGCAATCTTTTTAGCATCTTCGTAACTTAAAGTAGCTACTTTAGTAGTCTTAGGATTGCTAGATCCACTCTTAATATTACAAGCTTCTTTAATTAAGTTTGTAACTGGAGTAGTCTTGATTACAAAATCAAATGACTTATCTTCATAAGCTGTGATAATAACTGGTACTACTTTACCCTTTTGATCTGCTGTTTTCTCATTGAATTCAGTACAGAACTTAGGCATAACAATACCTGCACTAGCTAATGCTGCACCTGGTTTTGCTTCTCCACCTGGAAGTTGAATTTTAACAACTTTTGCGATTTTCTTTGACATGTTTATACCTCCTATATATTTTTTAAGGCTGTGGTAATAACAGAATTAAATTCTTCCCACTGCGCAAAAGTGCATTTTTATACACCGGGTTAATAATACACTAGATTTAATCAAATTGCAAGAGAAAATAAAAAAAGTATACTTACGTATACTATTTTCTTTGTGTATTTTCTTGTTTTATATGCTTATGAGCTATCGCATATTCTCTCATAGCGCTGTATGTAATACTATTTATTGGTAAATCTCTATCTTCTAACATTTTCTTGATGATTTTATCTTCTTCTTCGTTAATATCTTTATATCTGACATTTAATTCATTATCAAGTCTATATGATTTACTCCCAATTATATATAGCCTAACTTTTTCTAATACACCAGCACCAATATCTTTATAGTAATGATGTGAAAGTTTCAAATAATATAAATACTCCTCCATATTATTTGTGATGTTATCCAAAACATCAATTAAACTACCATCCGCATAAGCTATCTTCTTAGATATTTCCTTAACCTTTTCTCTTAATTCTCTTTGTTCCTCGCTGCAAGTAGATCCAACCACCCCAAAAGGGTAAACTTTATTCTCTAGTCTTTGATATAAATCTGGATTAATATATTTTTTTAATCTAGCTAAGGCAATAGCTAATCCATTTATAGAAACTGGATAATCATTTTTCTTCACAAAGTCCGCAAGATCAAACTCACCACTTTTTAAAAACTCTTCAACCACTCTTGTATATAAAGCTGCTCTTTCTCCATTATTGTTTGCCATATTATATTTCCACCGTCTTTCTAACTAATTAAATTTTATCATATAAACCGGGGTAAATACAATAAAAAAATGGAGTCTCCTCCATTTTTATGCATTTACTTTATCAACATCTGCAAAATCTACTTCTACAACAGTTTCTCTACCAAAGAATAAAGATGATACTCTTACTGTTTTTCTAGCAATATCAACACTTAAAATAGTTCCCTCACTACCCATAAGTGGTCCTCTTAAAATCTTAACCATATCTCCAACGTTGTAATCTGAATACATACCTTCTTCGATAATTCCAACACCCTTTAATACAGATTCTATTTGCTCTTTAGGTACAGGGAAAGGTTTAGCTCCTCTACCACTAGATCCAATAAACCCTGTAACTCCAGGAGTATTTCTTACAACATACCACGCTTCATCTGTCATAACCATTTCAATAAACAAATATCCAGGATATGTGTTTTTCATTTTAATCTTATCTGTAGGTAAACCATCCTTTAATACTGGAACTGGATGTTCTGCAACAACTACTCTATAAATGTAGTCTTGCATATTCATTGTTTCTATTCTTCTTTCTAAGTTGATTTTTACTTTATTTTCATGTCCTGAATATGTATTAACAACATACCATTTTTTTTCTACGTTTTCCATCATTATACCTCCAACTAATAAATATATCTAAATATTTGAGCAATAATAAAATCGTCAACGATAATATAAAAACCAAATAAGAAAATAAATGATAGCACTACTCCAGTAGCACTAATTAAAGTCTTCTTGCTAGGCCATCTCATTCTTCTCATTTCTTGATATGTTCTCACAAAGAATCCTACAATTCTAAACCCTAATTTTTTAAAGAATTTTTTAACTCTACTCCAAAATGAAGTCTTTACTTCTTTCGCCATTATTTATCCTCCTACTTACTTTCTTTATGAAGCGTATGCTCATTACACCTTGGGCAAAACTTAGTAATTTCAATTTTTTTACTAACATCATATTTTTTTCTAGTTGTTGTATAATTTCTAGATAAGCATTTTTCACATATTAATATAACCTTTTCTCTCACTAGAATCACCCATTTCGCCTATAAACTTTATCATATATCAAGTAAATTTTCAAGAGAACAAATAAATATCTAAGAATATAATTATATATTATTGCTATATTAGAGGTTTTAACTCATTTTTAATTGATTCTACCCTTTTATATAAATATTTTTTATTCAATCCTAAAATTCTTGAAATTTCTAAATATGAATACCCTTTTAGTTTATGTTCTATAATCTTCTTATCAACATCATTAAAACAATTATCTATATAATCATAAAACTCTTTTTCATTATAAATAATCGCGCTATCACTAACTTTATCCACAAGACAAGAGTGATTGCCATTAAAATCACCTTCAAGTGATAAATAATTAAGTGCTGTTGTATCTTTATGTATCCTTCTATGAATACATTTCTCTATTGCTCTTTTTACATAATTATAAAAATTATACTCTGAATCATAAGTTTCTAGGCATCTTAAAAACACAAGAAAACAATCTTGAAAATAATCATCATAATTAATATTAAATGTTGTTATCCTTAAACAATTATCTTTTATAATCCCATAAATTCTTTTTTTATATCTTTCAATTAAATATTCTTTAGCTTCATTATTGTTGCTTCTTATTAAATAAATTAATTCATTGTCCCCAATATCTTTGTAAGACATATTTCTCCCCCTTTATAAGGGATTTCTACTGTTATATACTTGATACAATAACACTGCTGTAGCAACTGAAACATTAAGTGAAGTGATCTTTCCTACCATTGGAAGTCTAACTCGATAATCACAATTTTCTAACACTAATCTAGATATGCCATATCCTTCACTACCTAACACTAAAGCTATCTTTCCTTTATAATCAACTTTTCTATAATCTACCGATTCTCTAGCCTCTGCTCCTACTATCCAATATCCTTCTTCTTTGAGTTTTAAAATAGTTGTTGTTAAATTAGTGACTTTACTAATAGGTACTAAATCAATAGCACCGGTAGATGTTTTAGCGACAGTAGCATTAAGTGGTGCACTATTATTTTTAGGAATAATTACACCATTCACTCCGATAGCTTCACTAGTTCTTAAAATTGCTCCCACATTATGAGGATCTACAACTCCATCCAAAATAAGTAACAATGCATTTTCATTATCCTTGTTATCGCTAATCATTTGATTTAAATCGATTGTTTCATACTCTTTTATCTTAGCGATTATACCTTGATGAAAAGAATTATTAACAATCTTATCTAATCTAGCTCTATTACATTTAATGATCTTAACTTTTTTCTTACTTAAAAGGTTCATTAAAGAATCATCTTTTAATCCTTCTAGCACATAAACTTCCTCTATGTTTTCATCACCATTTAGTCTTTCCTTAACAGTATTCCTCCCATATATATATTGTGCCATAAATAAACCTCCCTTTTGTCTCAAGTTTGTCTCGAATTTGTCTCAAACATTAATCTCTTATTTGTCTTTTACTTGTAAATGTATTATTACTAATCTTACATTGTAATGGATGGAATTCTTTATCAAATCCCGCTAAAAATTCATTTAAATTATTAACTTTTGTTTTCTTCTCAAACGCCACTACAATTTTATAAACTTTTTCTCCCTCTAAAACAGATGACTTGTATTCAATAGAATCTAAACTAATATGAACACAATTCAAAAAATCTTTTAATCTATCGATTGTATCTACTTCTTGTTTAATAACCACATTTAGATAAGTATTATACTTTCTACTTGAAGATAATCTTGATTCAAGTTTAGTGAAACAAGATAAGATAACAAGAGCTAAAATTGTTGTAATAATTGCAGCAAAATAGTTACCTGCACCACTAGCTAATCCAATGATTGCACAAACAAAAATTGTAGCAGCAGTAGTAATACCTATGATATTACCCTCACCTCTTATAATCGCTCCTGCTCCAATAAATCCAATACCAGTAATAACCTGTGCAGCCAACCTAGCAGGATCCCCGCTTTCAAAAGCAAATAAAGACAAAATCATTGCAAGACTTGCAGCAACACATACTAACATATGAGTTCTAAGTCCAGCAGGTCTACCATACTTTTCTCTTTCAAATCCAATACATGCTCCAAGTATCAATGCAATTATAATACGAAAACATTGTATTATTTCTTCAAAGTGCAATAAGTTATCAATCCATCTATTCATTATAATACCCCCTTATCCATTAATATAACTCTTAGTTTATCTGCATTTTCAAAATCTTTTTCTTTCTTAAAACTTTCCCACTTTTTATATAAGTCAATATCTTCAATAGAAAGTTCTTTAATTTTTAAGTCAAAGCTTAGTACCTTATTAATTTCAATAAGTGTCAAAAAATATTTAGAAATATCTTCTAAATTATTACTTCTTATACTAACATTTAATTTTTTAATCAAATCATATAAAACAGTAAAGCCATTAGCGACATTTAAATCTATTGCTAATTCACTTAAAAACTTATCAACAATTTCTTTATCGTATACATTTGATTTATACCCATTAACTTGAAGTTTTACATTAGCTTGCTTAACTGCATTTAATATCTTATCCATTTCCATTCGTGAAGAATTTAATAACTCATCAGTAAAATTAACAGGGCTTCTATATGGAGCGCTTAATAAACACATTCTTATAACATTGCCTCCATACTCACTAATCAAATCTTTAGCCAATTTAAAATTACCTAAACTCTTAGACATCTTTTCCCCATTAATATTAATCATCGCATTATGAATCCAATAATTGGCTATATCGGTATTATACAATGCTCTAGATTGTGCTATTTCATTAACATGATGAGGAAATTTCAAATCATTTCCTCCCCCATGAATATCAATAACATGACTAGGATTATTTTTATTTATCATTACAACACACTCAGTATGCCAACCAGGTCTCCCTCTTCCAAATGGAGAATCCCACTTAATACCTACTTCTGTGTTTTTCCACAAAGCAAAATCAAGAGGATTTTCTTTTTCTTTATTTTCCTCAATTCTAGCCCCAACCTCTAAATCATCTTTATTTATATTAGCAAGTTTTCCATATTCCTCTACTTTACTAACTCTAAAATAAACATTCCCATTAACACAATACGCATATCCTTTTTCGATTAAATCACTAATAAATGTTATTATTTCATCCATAGTTTCAGTAACTCTAGGAGTAATATCTGCTTTATTAGAATGCAAATCTTCAATCATTTTAAAATAAGCTTTAATATACTTATCTGTAATATCTTTTTCACTACAATTTTCTTTTATTGCTTGATTTATAATCTTATCATCTACATCTGTTAAATTAGACATATATTTAACTGTGTATCCAATATATCTTAAAAATTTAACCAAAACATCAAATACTACTGTCGGCCTTGCATTACCAATATGAGCATGATTATATACAGTAGGCCCACATACATATATAGACACCTCATTCTCTTTTACAGGTTTAAATGTTTCTAATGTATTAGTCATACTGTTATAAAACTTAACTTCCATTACTATTCCTCCAGTCTATTTAATATACTATAAGCAAAAATATTATATAACTTATAAAAAAAACTAACAATCAAAAATAAAAAGAATACACATTAATTGCCGACTTTTGAAACTAGAAAAATAGTTAATGCTTTAATCTATAAAAGGTTATGGTGTTTTTAACACTCCATGTCAACAAAGAATTGGTGATTTAGCAAACAACCTCTGATTCTTTCTTTTCAATATTCACTTCCATTTTCAAGTAGAAATATTTTGTGTTGAATTTTAAACTTTTCTGTATTTAATGTTTCAAATTTCATTTATTTTATCCTTCCATATCTATAAATTTTTACTTATTAAATGTCCCATTATACACAGAAAAAAATTACTGTCACAAATATTAAAACTCTAAGTCTGCTAGAATAAAATCATTTCTTTTATAAAAACTAATTCTTCTATTTTTTATATCTTATTTAATAAAAAAATACTGGTAAAGCAACACCAATTAACATTAAAGCTAATATAAGCAACTTACTAACTAATTTTTTCTCCTTTAAAAAAATCGAAGCTAGAACTGTAGATACAATTACACTCATTTTTCTAACTATCGATATAATAGATAATTGTGCACCTTCTAGACTAATGGCAGTATAATATAAAATATCCGCTATAGCAATTCCTGCACCTGTAAATATCATCCAATAATTATCTTTAAGCGCCACAAAATTAATCTTTTTATTTTTACACAAATAGATAATTCCATAAATAACCGTATTAAAAGATAAAAACCATGCTAGTACAGAAGTCGAATTTATCTCTCTAACATGAAGAAGATATTTATCAAGTAAACCACTCGCACTTCCTAAAACACATGATGATAATAAAAAGACAAATGCTAAAAATTTACCTTGTTCGTTTTTAGTTTCATTCTTATTTTTTAATCTTGTGATTAATATTATTCCTGTAGAGATGATAATTAAACTAACAAAATGTATCCATGTTAACTCTTCTTTATAAATAAAAAATGAACCAAACACTACCAAAATGGTATTAAGTAAACTAAATGGAACTACTACTCCTACATCAAGTGTTTTTAAAGCTTTCATTATAAGCAACCAATTAACTACAATGACACCACTCTTTAGCAAAATAAAAATCACATCTAAGAAAGAAACATTAAAAAGATCTTTTGAAAAAACTAATGATATAATAAAACCACTCAAACAATAAAAAAATAAAACTTCATAAATATCTGATTTCTTTAAACTGACTTTTTTTAATACCTCATATACACCCAAAAATAACGCACTAGCAAGCGTCAAAAATATATACATAAAATTTCACCCATCTATATTATGCTTACTTTAATCTATACTTATAATCTCATTAATCTTTTCTTCAAAAGTATTACTAAGATACATCTTTTCAATATTATTTATTTCTCGGATATTATCATAAATATTAGACAATCTAAAATAATAAGAATATCCTTCTTTGTTTCTAGCAAAATAAATTTGATCGGGTCTTAATTCTTGCATTAATGTAGTATTATGAGAAGTAAACATAAGCTGTATTTCCCTCTTCTTTGCTTCTTTTACAAGATTTAAAATTGTACTTGTATGCAATGATTTTTCCACACCATCAATTATAAGTAAACTATTTCTTTTAAGGTTAACTAATAAAGATAAAATTTTACTAGCAGCAAGCATTCCATCACTTATTAAAAATCCAGGTAATTTTAATTCTTTGTTTTTAAAATATAAATTCAAATAATAATTTGCATTTTCACTATAAAAATCATAAATAGGAAAATTAGAGAAAGTTGATAACACTCGCTTTATTTCTTCGCTATTTTCCACTAGTAATTCATCCATATTTTTGTAATTATACAAGGAAGAGGTATAAATAGAACTGTCAGTTTTAACAATCGCCATATTTACTAAGTAATCATAAACCTCTTTAATATTATTCTTATATGAATGTAAACTTTCTAAATCGCCATATAATTGTCTTAATCCTAAAAGTAATTCACTTTCCACTTCATATTCTTTATCTTCAATAATTATCCTTTCTTCATTTCTAGTAAAGATTGGTTTATTATTTAATAACAACACTTCTTTTGAAATCAAAGATCTTTCAAAATTAGTATAAATGCAATAAACATATTCATCTTCATCTAATTTAATTGAAAGTTCTATAATTGATTCTTCTTTTTTATTATTAAAATGTGGTATTAAAGGATAAAATTTATCCTTATCCGCAATTAATAAATTCAATAAATCATTCATCGCATTAACAAAACTTGATTTACCACTTCCATTATTACCATAAATAACTATTGGATTCACAATTTCTTTTTCCACCATTTCCATTTTATATCCATATTTTCCTTTAATGAAACTCATGTTAATTTTCTTTATAGAATAAGCATTTATTATCTTCAAGTTAGTAAGCATAATAATCCCTCCTGTATATTTTATACACTTATATTATACCCACTTAATAATCTTATTAATATTATTCCTGTATATTTTATACACTTTATCCACAAAAAAACTTGATTGAATCACTCAATCAAGCCTCTTTTTTATTTATTGAATAAGTTAACATCAACCTTAGAATAAGGTATTTCAATTCCATTACTATCAAATGCCACTTTAACATCCTCTAGTAATTTGAAATGTAAAGTCCAATAATCTCCACTATTTACCCATACTCTTGTTGCTATATCGATCGAACTAGAACCATGACTAGAAATGTTTACAAAAGGTTCACTAGGTTCTGTTAATGCTAAACCTGTTTTCTCAATGCATTTTAAAATTAATTCTTTAGCCTTAACAAAATCACTTTCATATGCTATAGAGAATGTTAAATCCATTCTTCTTGTAGATTTAGTACTTACATTAGTAATTGAACTATCCGCTACTTTTCCATTAGGAACCATAATTACTCTATTATCTGGAGTTACTAATGTTGTATAGAATATTTGAATCGACTCTACAGTTCCACTTTCTCCACATGTTGTAATGTAATCTCCAACTTTGAATGGTCTCATAAATAGGATAATAAATCCTCCTGCCAAGTTACTAAGCGCCCCTTGAAGAGCTAATCCTACTCCTAGACCAGCACTAGTAATTGCAGCAACAACTGACGTTGTTTCTATTCCTATAAATCCTACAAACATTAAGAAAACAAAAAACTTAATTACTTTTCTTAACATTGGAACAAGGAATGAAACCACTGTATTATCTACTCTTTCATTAGAAGTTAATCTCTTTTCAATTTTTCTTGAAACTAAATTAGTAATCTTAAAAAGAAGCCATACTCCCAATAAACCTAACACAACTTTTAAAGTTGCAGTTACAAACCCTTGAAATAAACTATTATTCAATAAGTCTTTCCATGTCATTAACATATTCATTTTATCATTCTCCCCTCAAACAAAGTCTATCTTATCATTATCGACTTTTTTTTACAATGGTGAATAAATTATAAATATTTGTTTTGTTTAATGTATAAAGATGCTTCTAATAAAGAATCCTTATCTCCTGCATCTATCCATTTAAGATTTTCATTTAAAATTACAGCCTTTAATTTTCCTTTTTCTAAATATCTTTTTAACACGTCTGTTATTTCGAATTCTCCTCTTTTAGATAATTTAGTTTCTTTAGCATACTTTATTGATTCATTAGTTAAAAAATAAAGCCCAGCAACAACATAATCAGATTTTGGTTTCTTTGGCTTTTCTTCTAAAGAAATAACATTATTATTTTCATCAATTTCTACAATCGCAAATCTTTTTGCCTGCTTTTTATCAACTTTATACACAAATATACTTGCATAATTTTCAACGATATTTTTTTTAGCTTGATTCAAACTATTCCTTAACTCTCCCAAAAATAAATTATCTACATAAATCAAACAAATATCATCTCCTTTTATAAAATCTTTGGCTATTTCTAGAGATTTTGCTGTCCCTTGTGGTTCTTCTTCAACAAGATACGATAAACTTATTCCAAATTTTTCTCCATTGCCTAACAATTTTATATATATCGGTAAAAACTCTCTTGTTGAAATAATTGCAATATCATTTATTCCTGCTTCAATTAACTTATCTATGGAATGATAAATCATCGGTTTATCATAGATCGGGAGTAACCCTTTATGAATAGCGATAGTAAGTGGATATAATCTACTACCCTTTCCACCACATAAAATAATTCCTTTCATTATAAATATCTCTCCTTTTATTTTAATAAACTATTATAATTTTGATGTTTTCATTTATACATATGACAAAAAACGTATAAAATGACACTTTTCACTAAATTAACAAGTTAATTTATTGATAATTAAATAAAAAAAGATGATAATTGAATTATATGGAGGTGTGAACTATGTGGCCTTTTAATAGGAAAAAGAAAAAACAAGTAGAAGAAAAAGAAAACGTTGTTAAAGTTGAACAAGTAGAAGAAGTTAAAGAAGAACCTGTTGTAGAAGTTAAAGAAAAAGAAGCTCCAGCTAAAAAGCCTGCTACTAAAAAAACTACAACTACAACTAAGAAACCTGCTGCTAAAACAACTACAGCAAAAACAACTACAGCTAAAGCAACTGCCGCTAAAAAACCAGCTGCTAAAAAAACTGCAACTACTGCAGAAAAAAAGACTACAACTAAAAAGACTAC
>JAZKZZ010000044.1:0-11185 GCA_045612885.1 Bacilli bacterium
ATAAAGGTAGAGGTCCAGTTGCCTCATTATTAGTTCAAAGTGGTACACTTAGAGTTGGTGATAATGTTGTAGTTGGTACATTCTATGGTCGTATTAGACAAATGAAAGATGATTTAGGTCACTTAATTAAAGAAGCAGGACCATCTACTCCAGTAGAAGTAACAGGTATTAGTGATGTACCTTCAGCTGGTGATAGATTCATCGGTTTTGATACAGAAAAACAAGCTCGTCAAGTTGCTGAAGAAAGAACAATGCGTAAGATTGAACAAGAACGTCATGGTGATAGTGCGATGACTCTTGAAGATATTTATGCAAAAGTTCAAGAAGGCGATATTCAAACTATTAATGTTATTATTAAAGCTGATAGTGATGGAAGTAGTGAAGCAGTTAAGGGATCACTACTAAAACTAAGTAACGATGAAATTAAAATTAATGTAATACGTGCTCAATCAGGGGCAATTACCGAATCAGATGTATTGCTTGCTAGCGCATCAAATGCGATTATTTATGGATTTAATGTTCGTCCAGATGCAACAGTTAGACAAAAGGCTGAAGAAGAAAAAGTAGATATAAGATTACATAGAATTATTTATGCTCTTGTAGAGGAAATAGAAGCTGCTATGAAGGGTATGTTAAAGCCTATTTATAAAGAAGTAGTTACAGGAAATGCTGAAGTAAGACAAACATACAAGGTGAGTAAAATTGGAACTATTGCAGGATGTTATGTTACTAATGGTTCAATCAAAAGAGATTGTGGCGTTAGATTGCTTAGAAACAGTGTTGTAATATATGAAGGAAAATTGGCTTCATTAAAGAGATTCCAAAATGATGCTAAAGAAGTTACTACTGGATATGAATGTGGTATCACTATAGAAAACTTTAATGATATTAAAGAAGGAGATACTATCGAAGGATTTGTAATGGAAGAGGTTAAACGATAATGGCAAAGTTAAAACAAGAAAAATTAGCAGTAGATATTCAAAAATATATTAGCCAAATTATTCAATATGAATTAAAAAATGTTGATATAGGAATGGCTACTGTAACAAGAGTAAAAGTTAGTGATGATAATTCATGGGCTAAAGTTTATGTTACTTTCTTAGATAAAGACAGAGAAGCAAAATTAGAAAAATTAAGAAGTGTAAAATGGATGGTTCGTAGTGCATTGGCAAAGAAATTAACTATCAGAAAAACACCAGATATTAATTTTGTTTTAGATGATAGTTATCAAAAAGGTGAACACATAGAAAATATTATAAAATCAATAAAGAATAAAGAAAACTCAAATTAATTTGAGTTTTTTTATTACCATTTGTAAAATTCATTGAAACAATATTTGAGATAGATTATAATTATTTTAGGTAGGTGTTAAAAGATGTATATTCAAAGATTGTCTTTGCCTTTATTTGCTAACAATGAGATTGAGGATTTTAACTATTTTAAACATTTATATGATGGATTAGCGTTTACCAATGATAAACGTATTAATAAAATTAAAAAGAAGAAAGAGATATTATCTTCAACATTTGATACATTAACAGGATTATTCGATTTAAAATATGATTTAAAACTAAAGTTTGATTCTCTAGAAGATAGTGAAGATACTATCTATTTAAGTAATATTGATAATATTACTTATAACCAAGCTTTTAGCATCTTGTTTGATAAATGTTTCAAAAGATATCTAAGTAATATGTATATGTATAAAGTAAGAATCACTGATGAAATGTATAATGTTGTTAGTTTAGCTTTACTAAACGACCATGATAAAGTTATCAATGATTTAACTTCAGTAATTTATGATGAATTAATAAATAATGGTTTATTTGAAAAATCATTCACTAGAGAAAGAAAAGATATTGAGTACTCTGATTTAAAAGAATTATTAGTAAGAAACGAAGAACGAAATAAAAAATTAAAAGAGAAAATTATGAGTTATGAAATAAGTGATGATCTTAGTTATCATCAACTTAATAATATATATGCTTGTTTTTCAAATAATGTATTTAATACATTACATAAAGAAGAAGTTGTTCATTTAATGAATTTATTATATAACTATCATACCTATACTGAATTATATAATTTTATGGATGACTATAAGGAAAATATGACAAATAAAGATGCTCTATGTTGTATTTTGAATAAACTAATACTACCAGGTAGAACAATGATTGTTAAAAGGAAAAATATGGATCTTATTAAAGATGCATTATCTGGAATATCAATCATTTATAAAAATGAAGTTGAAAAAAAATATGTTAATACATTAGATGATTTAAAAAATATAGAAAATATTAATAAAAGATAAAAGGAGTCTATTTGGACTCCTTTTCTTTTTCTATTGGTTCCCATAAATCTAATTTAGAGGGATTATGTAACATTAATAAGAAGTTATCTTTAGCAGTGGGATATTTATGATATAAATCATGCAACATCTTTTTCATCTCGCTTCTTTGTGTTTCTTTATCATTAGGACAGGTTGATTTTACTATAGGTAGTTCCACCTTATTAGCGGATTTAGTAATTTCATTTTCTCTAGCATATACAAACGGTCTAATAAAAGTAATATCAGATCTATCTAGATACATTTTTGGAGAAAAAGTAGCAACTCTGCCTCCATATATAGCATTCATAAGTAAAGTTTCGATCGCATCATCTCCATGGTGAGCAAATGAGACTTTATTACACCCATTATCTTTAGCATATTTTATTATTACTGCTTTCTTCATTCTTGAGCAAATTGAGCAAGGTAATCGTCCATTATTGCCACGATTTAACTCTAATATTTGTGCTATATCAGTATCTACAACATCTAACTTTACGTTTAGTGATGAGAAGTAATCTTTTAATATAGTTAAATCCATGTTTGGAAAACCAAGATTAATATGTAAACCTACTATTTCAAATGTTTTCTCTTTTTCTACCATTCTTTTGTAGGCGTTTAGAGCATATAAAAGCAACACAGAATCTTTTCCTCCACTTACACCAACTGCAATTTTATCTCCATTTTCAATTAAGTTGTATTCTTCATCTGCTTTTTTTATACAACCTAATATTTTTCTTAAATAATACAACTCCATCACCTCTAGCAATGATATTATATTATGGATTAAGCTATTTCTCTATCAAAATTTATTAATTTTTATAATTATAAGATATAATAATATTGGTGATGAAGATGGACAAGAAAGATATAAGTAATTATATAGAAAATTATAGACATGAAATGATTGAAAAACTTGGAGAATTTGTAAGTATTAACACGGTTTATGATGAATCTAGTGTCGATAAAAATAATCCGTTTGGTAGGGGAGTAAGTAGGGGGCTAGAATTTATTTATAATTTAGCAAAAAATGACGGATTTGAAGTTACAAATTATGATAATTATTGCGTTGAAATCTGTTATGGTGAGGGTGAAATATTAGATATTTTAGCTCATTGTGATGTTGTGGGAGTATCTGAAAGTTGGAGTTTTAATCCTTTCTTATCTTATTATGATGATACATATGTATATGGAAGAGGAACTCAAGATGATAAGGGACCACTTTTAGCAGCTTATTATGCCTTAAAAGTTATCAAAGACAATAATATTCTTTCAAATAAAAAAATTAGGTTTATTATAGGAGGAAATGAAGAAAGTGGGAGTAAATGTTTAGAGTATTATTATAAGACTTTATCTAAACCATATCCAAGTTTAGGATTTACTCCAGATGCAGAATTCCCCCTTATTAATGGTGAAAAGGGAATCACACGAATTGAAGTAATTTATAAAGATATTAATCATGATATTGAAAGTATTAAAGGTGGAAGAGCATTAAATATTGTTATGGATGAAGTTAGATTCATTCTAAATGGTGAATCTAAGATATATAAAGGAAAAGCCGCACATGCTTCTAGGCCCCATTTAGGAATAAATGCTTTTATTGAAGCATTAAAAGATTTAAAGGGTAAGTATAAAGAATTTAATAAAATTTATAATGATTTTAATGATTATAACGGTAAGGGGTTAGGAATTGAAGCTTATGATGATAAGTTAAAAGAGTTAACGATGAATATTGGAAAGGTAGAACTTGTTAATCATGATTTACATATTGTTCTTGATATAAGATATCCTCTTTCTACATCTGTTAGCGAAATAAAAAATACTATAGAGAGTAAAGGATATATTGCCAATGTTTTAATGGAGGAAGATCCTATATACATGGCAGAAGATTGTTATTTAGTTAAAACATTATTAAATAGTTATGATGAGTTTACTAATACTAGTAGTAAGCCATTTACAATTGGTGGAGGAACATATGCTAAAAGCAGTAAAAATGTAGTAGCTTTTGGAATGATGTTTGAAGATGACAATGATCTTATGCATCAGGATGATGAAAAGATAAGAATAGATCACTATTTATTAGGTAGTAAGATATATCTTAATGCTTTACTGAAATTGATAAAATAGATAATTAATAAGGACGCTTAATCATATATTTTTTAAGGGGGAATATTATGAAAAAGTGTCTTTTTATTTCTAAAATTGCATTAGAATATAATATTGATTATTATAAGCGGAAAACTAATAAAGAGATAATTGCTATTGTAAAAAATAATGCTTATGGACATGGAATAAAAGAAGTAGTAGGTATTATTGATAATAAAATTAAAATGTATGGAGTAAGTAGTCAAAAAGAAGCAAGTGAGGTTTTAAACTATAGTAAAAAAGATATTTTGATTTTGGATAAAATAGATGATTATAACAAGTTAGAAGATAATATGATAATTACAATTATTTCTAAAAAGCAATTAATAGAACTTATTAAATTAGATAAAGAACTTAGGGTTCATTTAAAAATAAATATTTCAATGAAACGAAAAGGAGTAGAAGAAAATGAGGTTAGAGAGTGCATAGAATTAATAGAGGATAGTAAATTAAAATTAGAGGGGATATATACTCATTATTCTAGCTATAAGATTAAAAGAATAAAGAAGCAATTTGCTAGATTCAAAAATGTATTAAAAGACATTGATACCTCTAATCTTATTATACATGCTTCTAGTAGTGTTTCTAGTTTGATTCTGGATGAAGATGTGAGTGATGCTATTAGAGTGGGAATAGGAATGTATGGATTAAGAAAGATTAATAAGAGAATGAACAATCTAAAAATAGTGGGAGAGTTAAAATGTAGCGTAGATAATATTTATAAAATAAATAATCTCGATAGATTTGGTTATGATAATAGATATTTTGGAAAAAAAGGATATATAGTAATGATAAATATGGGATATGGTGATGGATTATTTTTTAATAAAAAGATAAGAGGGTATATAGATAATGGATACATAAGGGAAATAGGAATTAGAAATATGAACAATACGTTTTTTTATTCTCAAAGTTATATAATGGATAATAGTATGATTGAAATATATGGAAAAAATAATAAACTTGATGATTTGGCTAAAAAACTAAATATTAGTGTTTATAGACTAATATCATTGTTGAATAAAGATATTGAAAAGATGATTATAGAATAAATTTATAGAGTTATTATTTAATAATAATAACAACTTTGATAATATTATTAGTAGAGGTGATATTATGTTAGAATTGGAAGCTATTTTAATAGGAGCGGTAATCGCTATTGCATCCATCATCTTACTTATAATTTTAATTGGTGCTATAAAGGGAATTAAAAAGAATCGTAAGAAGAAAGAGGAAGTAGTAGAAGAAACTACAGATTTGCAACCAGAAGTAATGGTAAACAGTGTAGCAGAAGAAAAAGTCGAACCAATTAAGATTGTACTAGCACAAGGTGAAGGTATATATTTTGGTAGTGAGGGTAGATTGCCATGCGGTGAATATACAATTGAAACCTGCGATGGAGAAGAAACTGTTAAAATGAGAGTTGGTAGATATGTTAAGACTTATGCAAATGGCGATAAGGTTCTATTTACAGAAAAACAAAAAGTAACACCTGTAAGTGGTTCAATAATATTAAGATAGGAGAATTAAAATGGGATTTTTTAAGAATAACTTATTAAAAGTAATTGAATGGCAAGATGATAGTAAAGATACAATTGTATATAAATATCCAATAGATGGAAGAAAAATCATGTATGGCTCTAAATTAACTGTTAGAGAATCTCAAATTGCAGTATTTGTTAATAAGGGAAAAATCGCTGATATTTTTGAGCCAGGAATGTATAAATTAGAAACTTCCAACTTGCCTATATTAACACAATTATTAGCATTACCATATGGCTTTAAATCTCCATTTTATGCTGATGTATATTTTATTAATACAAAAAGATTTACAAATTTGAAATGGGGTACAAGTAGTCCTATAACAACTAGAGATAAAGAATTTGGAACTATTAGAATCAAAGCTTTTGGTTCATATGCAATAAAGGTCGATAATCCTAAAGTGTTTTTGCAAGAACTATTTAGTACAAATTCCACATTTACTACAAATGATATTAATCTTTATTTAAGAAGTATGCTAAATTCATATCTTTCAGATGTTATTTCTGAATCAGGAGTTAGTGCCCTTGATATGTCAAGTAACTTGCTTGAATTCAGTGATGTATGTAAAGAAAATATTGTGACTAGAATTGCAGAGTTAGGATTAAAGTTGACTGATTTTGTTATCGAGAATATTTCTTTTCCTGAAGAAGTAGAAAAAGCAATTGACACTAGAGCTTCTATTGGAGTTTTAGGAGATAAAATGAATACTTATGTTAAGTATAGTACTGCTAGTGCTATTGGAGATGCTGCTAAAAATCCGAGTTCAGGTGTTGCAAGCACAGGAGTAGAATTAGCTGCTGGAGTAGCTATGGCAGAGACAATGAAAAATACTTTATCTAATGTAGATGAAGAAAAAAAAGAAGTTAAGAAAACTAAAACAAAATTCTGTATAGAATGTGGAGCAGAAATTTCTAGTAGAGCTAAATACTGTAATGAATGTGGTGCAAAGCAGACTAGTGAACATGTTTGTCCTAGTTGTGGTGCTAAAGTCACATCTGCTAATAAGTTCTGTGATGAATGTGGTACTAAATTAAAATAAAAAGAGTAGACTTATTATAGTCTACTTTTTTTATAATATTTTATAGATTTCTTTATAGTTTTCTCTCTGTTTGTTAGAAGTTATAATTGTATTTTTAAAAGTCTTTATGAGTGATTCATTAAGTGGTTCTTTACTATAAACTTTAAATAATGAATCTCCCTTTTTTATATAGGAGTTGATTTTTTTGTTAATAGTAAAACCTACATTATAATTGATTTTTTGCTCTTTATATTTTCTTCCTCCACCTAACTCTACTAGTAAATTACCAAGAGTAAGGGTATCAATATAAGTTATATATCCTTCTTTATCACTAACAATATCTGTTTCAATTAACTTTTCATCTTTTAAAGGAAGGGAACCGTGTTGAGCGTTAATCATGTCCATTAATTTATTATAAGCTTCTTTATTAGTTAGTTTTTCTTTTATTAAGGTATCATAATCAGTATCTTTAGGATATAGATTTGTTTCTTTTAGGATTAATTTAGATATCTCAATGCAAATGTTTTCTAAGTCTTTTGGTCCATTACCAGATAATGTGTCAATTGCTTCTTTAACTTCCAAAATATTACCAATATTATTACCCAATGGCTCTTCCATACTAGTGATTATAGCTTTTACTTTTACATTACACATTTTACCTATCTTTATCATTAATTTGCTTGCCTCTAGAGCATCTTTTTTTGTTTTAAAGAAAGCGCCATTACCAACTTTGACATCTAAACAAATTATATCATTTCCCAGTGCTATTTTCTTTGACATAATCGAAGAAACAATAAGAGGTAAAGAATCTACTGTTCCAGTAACGTCCCTTAAGGCATATAATTTTTTATCTGCAAGAGCAATTTCTTTACTTTGAGAGATAATAGCACACCCTATATCATTAACCTGTTTTAAAAACTCTTGTTCACTTAGTTCAGTTTTAAATCCTGTGATTGAATCTAATTTATCGATAGTTCCTCCAGTATGACCTAATCCTCGTCCAGACATTTTAGCAACTTTAAACCCCAAAGAAGCTAAAAGGGGAACTAATACTAAACTAGTTTTATCTCCCACTCCACCAGTAGAGTGTTTATCTATTGTAATTCCATTAATTTTAGATAAATCTAATGTTTTACCGCTATTTATTATAGCTTTAGTAAGATAATATGTCTCTTTTTCATTCATCCCATTAAGTTTAATTGCCATAAGTAAAGCACTTGCTTGATAGTCTTTAATTGATTCATCACAATATCCTTTAATAAAAAAATCTATTTCTCTTTTTGTAAGTGCTTTTTTGTTTTTCTTTTTATTTATAATTTCAACGATAGTCATATTAAACACCTCTAATTTTATTATAATATATGAAATGAATAATTTAATTAAAAATGAATTGATTTTAATGATAATTAGTTAAACTAGATATACTTTTAATTATTATTAAAATTTAATATAATTAAAGAGGTGATAAAAATGGATTATCAAGATTATCTTAAGATTATTTTAACAGATGAAGAAATTAATAAACTAAATAACTGTTATTTAAAAGATAGTACAAACGGTTTAAGAGTAAACTTATTAAAAACAGATAAGGAAACAATCTCTTCATTTTTGTCATTAGAAAAAAATCATCCTTTTGTAGACGAGGCGTTTATTTTTGATAAAAATAGTATACGTCCAGGAAAAAATCCTCTTCATTATGCAGGTGCATATTACATTCAAGAGCCTAGTGCAATGATGGTAGTGAATTTATTAGGAATAAATAAAGGAGATAAAGTTTTAGATCTTTGTGCAGCTCCTGGAGGAAAGAGCAGCCAGGTCTTGTCATATTTGAGAAATACAGGGTTATTAGTTAGTAATGATATAAGTTGTAAACGGGCACAAATATTAAGTGAAAATATAGAGAGAATGGGAGCTAAAAATGCATATGTTTTAAATGAGAGTATTGAAACCATGGAAAACACTTTTATGGGATATTTTGATAAAGTTATTTTAGATGCACCATGTAGTGGTATGGGAATGTTTAGAAAGAATGATGAAGTTTATAAAGATTGGACTTATAATAAAACGCTGTCACTTGCACAAACTAATAAAGAACTTATAATGAGTGCTTATAAATGTTTAAAAAGAGATGGTATATTAGTATATTCGACTTGTACTTTCACCAAAGAAGAAGATGAAGAAGTAGTTAATTATCTATTAGAAAATACTAATGCTAGTTTAATTAAAATAGAAAAAAGAGAGGCTTTTCATGATTCATTTATTGATGGTGCAATAAGGCTATATCCATTTTTATTTGAAGGAGAAGGTCACTTTATTGCACTAATTAAGTGTAATGATGATCATGAGTGTAAAGTTAATCTATACAATAAAGAAGCTCATAAAAAGGAAATAGAATTATATCGTATGTTTGAAAAGGAAAATTTAAATATCAAACTTGATGGTAAATTTATAAAAATGGGTGATGAATTACATCTTATAGATAAAGATTGCTTTAGTCTTAACAAATTAAAATTATTGAGAAATGGATTACATTTAGGTACTCTTAAAAAAGACAGATTTGAACCAAATCATTCCCTAGCTTTAGCGTTAAATCCAAATGAAGTTAAGCGTTATATTAGTTTTGATAACAATCAAAAAGAAATTTATGATTATCTTAAGGGCATGACTTTAGAAAGTAATAATAAAAAAGGATATGTTTTAGTATGTGTAAATAATATAAGTGTAGGTTGGGGTAAAGATGATCTAAGATTTATTAAAAATTTATATCCTAAAGGATTAAGAATGATGTGAGGTGAGTAAGGATGATACTAAATAATATATTAATGGTTGCAAGAATACTTAGCTTTCTTTTTATATTTATCTTAGTATTCTTTGAAAGAAGAAAGCCTGAAAGTACAATAGCATGGATACTTATTCTTGTTTTTGTTCCTTATGTAGGAGTATTTTTATATATAATGTTAGGGGATGTTTTCAGATTTAAAGTTCATAAAAAAGAGAAAACTAAATTTATAGAAAATAAAGAATATAAGAAGAAAGTTTTAGAACAAATGAATTATTTAAATAGTGATGATAGAATAAAAAAGTATAGTGCAGTGGGAGATTTGATCCTATTAAATAATAATGCTGATAGTTTGCTTACTTCAAACAATGATATTAAAGTTTATAATAAAGGAATAGATAAGCATACTGATTTATTTAAAGATATTGAGAACGCTAAAAAGTTTATTCATATTTCTTATTATATAATTAAAAGAGATTATTATGGAAAAAAATTAAATGATTTATTAATTGAGAAGGTGAAAGAGGGAGTAGAAGTTAGATTAATGTTTGATCATATCGGTTCTAGAACTACCTCAAAAAGATTTTTTAAAGAGTTAGAGAAAGAAGGAGGAAAAGTAGAAAAGTTTTTTCCTTCAGTAATTAATTTTAAACCATATTTTAATCATCGAAACCATAGAAAAATGGTAATAATTGATGGTGAAATTGGATATACAGGTGGAATGAATATTGGAAAAGATTATTGTAATGAAGATAAGAGAATATTTCCATGGGCGGATAGACATATTAGAGTTCATGGAGAGGGCGTAATTGGGTTACAAATGCAATTCTTCATGGATTATTTATTTGTTAGTAAAGAAAAGATTAATTTTGAAGATAAGAAGATTCTAAACAAATATTTTCCTAAAGTTGAAGGAAAGGGTAATAAATCGCTTCAAGTAATTGCTAGTGGACCAGATTATGTTCAAGAAAATATAAAAAATGCATATTTAAAAATGATTAATAATGCTAAGAAAAGTCTTTTAATAGAAACTCCATATTTAATTTTAGATGATTCGATGATGGATGCTTTAAATATTGCAATAAAATCGGGAGTTGAAATTAAAATAGTCATTCCTGGTATACCTGATAAAAGATTTGTTTATGCAGCAACTTTAGCATATGCTAGAGAGTTAATCAAGATGGGAGCTAAAGTGTATGCATATAAAGGATTTATGCACTCAAAAGTTGTAGTAAGCGATGAGCATATTACTAGCATTGGTAGTGCCAATATGGATAGAAGAAGTTTCTTTATAAACTTTGAAATTAACACTATTATTTATGGAAAAGAAATAAATGATATTAATAGAGAAATAATAGAAGAAGATATTAAAAAT